>CAMLRB010000060.1 GCA_946482295.1 uncultured Bacteriovorax sp.
AAACATCCTTCTGAATCAGAAGTGAGAAATATGTCGATTGCGCGCAAAAGTTTAATTGCAGGCAAGGAGATTAAAAAAGGTGAAGCCTTCACTTTAGAGAATTTAGCAGTAAAGCGGCCTGGAGATGGAATTAACCCCATTTTCTATTGGGAATGGATTGGAAAAACGGCCAAAAAAGACTTTGGAAGAGATGAGATGATCAATGACGAAGTCTAAACTTATAGTTTTATGTGCCGGGGGACATGCCAAGGTTCTTGTGGACGCCCTAAAGTTACAACTCAAAGACGTTTTGGGTTTCACTGACGCATCCGCAGATAAGAAAGGACAAATGATTTTGGGTGTTCCTGTTTTAGGAAATGATGAAGTTCTTGAGCAGTTTTCACTAGATGAAATTGAATTAGTAAATGGACTTGGTTCAGTCAACAATCTTAGTAACCGTCGCAATATGTTTGAAAAATATAAATCACTCGGTTTCAGATTTTCAAATGTGATCCATCCTTCTGCTATACTTGCTCCTGAGATTCAATTAGGAGAGGGAGTACAAATTATGGCAGGGGTAGTCATTCAAACTCATACTGAAATCGGTAAAAATACTTTAATTAACACTAGAGCAAGTATCGATCACGATTGTAGAATTGGTGAGCACGTTCACATTGCTCCAGGGGCAACTTTGTCAGGTGGAGTTCAGATCGGTAACAACGTTCATGTTGGTGCAGGATCGACTATTATTCAGGGTGTGAAGGTTGGAAATAATGTATTAATAGCTGCTGGCGCAGTGGTGGTAAAAGATGTTACAGACGGAACAATTGTCGCAGGTATTCCAGCAAGAGAAATTCGAAATGAGTAAATCGATGAAAAATTGGAAAAAAGTATTGGTTGAACCAACAACTTTAATAAAAAGTGCGATTGAAACTTTGGACAAAAGTGGATTACAAATTGTCCTTGTAGTGGATGAAAATAACCGCCTTTTGGGCACAATTACTGATGGAGATGTTCGACGTGGAATACTAAAAGGAGTTTCACTCGATGCAGATGTTACTTTAATTATGAATGCAAGCCCAATTTCCATGAGAACAAATGAAACTCGAGAAAATGTTCTTGCAGCAATGAAATCAAAAGGCCTTTATCATATTCCTCTTCTTGATGAAGAAGGATGTGTCGTAGGAATGGATACTTTCGAAGATTTGATCCATCCTGAAATCAAAAAAAATCGAGTTGTTCTAATGGCCGGTGGACTTGGAAGTAGGTTAAGACCTCTCACTGCCAATTGTCCCAAGCCAATGCTTAAAGTGGGTAATAAGCCTCTTTTAGAGACAATCTTGGAAAACTTCATTGAATACGGATTCCGTGAATTTTATATTTCGGTTAATCACTTAGCCGATATGGTTAAAGATCACTTTGGCGATGGTTCGAAGTGGGGTGTTGATATTAAGTACCTTGAAGAAGATCGAAAGTTAGGAACTGCGGGAGCTTTGAGCTTAATTTCTGAAGAACAAACAGAGCCACTCATTGTAATGAATGGCGATCTATTGACCAAAGTTAATTTTGGTCAATTACTTAACTTTCATGAATCTAATAAAGCAATGGCCACTATGTGTGTACGTGAATACGACTTTCAAGTTCCATATGGTGTTGTAAAAATCGATAAACATAAAATCATTGGAATTGATGAAAAACCAGTTCAACGCTTTTTTGTTAATGCAGGGATTTACGTACTGAATCCTTCTCTTCTAAACATCATCAAGAAGAATGAATACCTAGATATGCCTTCTTTGTTTGAGATTCTTATCAAAGATAAAGAAGAAACAAACGTTTTCCCAATCCGTGAGTATTGGTTAGACATTGGGCACTTGTCTGATTACGACAAGGCCAATGGTGAATACGATACAATTTTTAATTAATAGCCAATAGGTTTAAGATTTTTCATGGCAATTCCCTTATTGAGCAGAAATGATCTTGCTCGAGTAGGGTTGTTGTCGCCAAAATGAAAAAGGCTAGCGCATGCGACAGCATGTGCTCCATGGTAAAGGCCTTGGTAAAGATCCTCAAAGTCACGAGCTCCACCACTTAGAATTACTGGTATAGTGGCATGTTTTAGAGTTTCCTCTAGAAGCTTTAAATCGTAACCAGACATGAGCCCATCTTGGTCAATAGAGTTGATCAAGAACTCACCCGCACCAGCTTCTTGCATAAGTTTTATGTGGTCACTGAATTCTACACTTTCTTTGCGGTTTCCACTGTGGGTATATATGACGTACTTACCGTCTTCGAATTTTAGGTCGATGCTAACAATAATGGCCTGTTTACCAAAATGTTTTGAGGCTTCATTGATCAATGAGAAATTGTTTATTGCTGCAGAATTGATAATGACTTTATCTGCTCCGGCCTTGATGAGGTTTCTCACATCATCCAGGGAATTAATTCCACCACCAACAGTAAGGGGCATGAAGCATTCTTGTGCTACTTTCTCAATCAATCCAACAAGGGTGTTAGATTTTAAGTTGGTAGCTTCAATATCTAAAAAAACTAATTCGTCAGCATTGTGTGCGTTGTATATTTTTGCCTGTGAAACAGGATCTCCGGTATCTCTATAGTTGGAAAAATTTTTACCTTTCACCATTCTATTATTCTTCAATAAAAGAACAGGTATAACTCGCTTCTTTAACATGATCCATCCCATTCGCAGAAAGCTTCTAGTAAATTGAGACCAGGCTCCTGGCTTTTCTCAGGGTGAAATTGAACACCAATAACATTTTTGTTTTGAACAGCAGAGCAAAAATCTATTTCGTAATTTGTTGTGCTAAGTATGTTTGACTCATGCTTAGCTTGAAAATAATAAGAATGGACAAAATAGAAGTCTACATGGTTTTGTGCTTTAAGTACTGGGTGCTTAACGGTGCATTTAATATTGTTCCACCCAACATGAGGTACATGAGCAGATATTTCAAATGGAACTACGCTCCCTGGAACTAGTCCAAGCCCTTCCGTATTTCCATCTTCATATCCAACTTCTGCAAGTAGCTGCATACCGAGACATATTCCCAAAAATGGTTTTTCTGTCTCAACAAATTTATGAATTCCTTGAACTAAATTTCTTTCTCTTAAATTGGCCATCGCCTTTCTGAACGAGCCAACACCAGGAAAAATTAGATGCGATAAATCATCAAATTCATCTGGAGATGTGACGACTTTAGAATCAAATCCAAGGTATGAGAGACTGTTTTTAACAGACGAAATGTTTCCCATCCCGTAATCTAGAATCCCAATCATTATTTCTTTTCCCTATACCACTGATCGAAATCCCATGTTTTTTCAGCCATTTTTTCGTTCTCGAAATCATGGATATATGGAGGAATTGAGTGATCTTTTAAGATGCTTTCGAATTCCTCCTTAGACATACCCATATACTCGAGTAGGATATCAACAGAGTGTGGACGTAAACCTTCTTTAGTTACAAGTTTTTCGGCCGTCTCTCTATCCATTCTTCCAGTTCTAATATCAAAGGATGTGATTTGACTTAATCTAGAGTAGCCGCGTTTAGTGAATTTTATATAGTCACGAGGTCCTTGCATGAAGCACTCAATTTTTTCACAAGAAGAGTTGCACCCAGCTGGTACGCCTTCAAGATCATCTGATTTCCAACCAAGCTCTTTCTGGATAATCTGAGTTTGCTTAACGTGATCCCAAGGAATGAAGCTTCCTAGAGTAAGAGGCATGATTTTCGCGTCACGAATCTTTTTACGATCTGGATAAGTGAAAGGCATTAAGTCTCGTTTATCTACTGGAAACTCAGGAGAGTTGATCATGCCGTACATGTCATCTGCTGATATTCCTAGGTTTCGTACAAGGTTAAATTTCTTCTCATCTTCGTAATCAATTTCATCGTTTAAGTAATCATAATAAGCCGAGAATTCTGCTAAAGGCTCTCCGTAGAAAATAAGTGGAATGTTGAATTTTACTGCAAGTTGAACAGGGTATGAATAAATCCCAGTGTGGCAATGCCAACAGAAGTCAGTTTTACGAATAAAAGCTTCCTTCATAACTCGCTTAACAATTCGCCAGTTCGGAGTGAACTCAATAATATCTGCCCCTAATTGCTTGAGAGTGTTTGTCACGTTTTCATTGATAGTTTGTCTCATGAATCCGTGGTTAAAACGAACTACTAAGGGCTTGAGCTTGAATTCTTTCATTAGATAATAGAGCTGAAATGTACTATCCTTACCGCCGCTATACGGAACAATACAGTCGTAATCATATTTACCACGATGTTTTTCAATGATTTGGGAAAGTAATTCTTTTCTTTTTGCCCAGTCAATTCCTTCTTTTTTAGAGAATGAACGACAAATATTACAGACGCCATCTTGATCGAATTCAATCGTTTCATAGGTTTCTGGCAACATGCATTTAGTACATCGTTTTAACAACATATATTTTCCTCGGTCGTTGTAGAGAATAAGAGTGAATATTATTTAAACTTTTTACCAGATTGCCAATTATAATAATATTAAAAACTGTAAAACCGTTTCTAGTAAATAAAGGTCGATCAAGCTATTTCTATATGGATTTATTTTTAAAAGTCCTTCCGTGACGTAATTTTTTATCTTAATGTTAATACATTAAATTTTTCACTTTGGACGATTATGATCGGAAATAAAAAAGTTCTAGCTGTTATTCCAGCCAGGGGAGGCTCTAAAGGGCTCCCAAGAAAGAATATTCTCAGTTTTTGCGGCAAACCTCTCATCGCATGGACAATTGAACAAGCTCTTCAAACCCCAGAAATTGATAAAGTTATTGTCTCGACAGACAGTCAAGAAATTGCGGATGTCGCTGTTGCTTATGGAGCATCTGTCCCCTTTTTACGCCCAGACCACCTAGCGAGCGATATAGCGTCAAGCATTGATGTTCTCCTACATGCCGCAGATTTTTTAAGTTCGAATCTTCATGAAAGATACGATTATTTAATTTGTCTTGAACCGACCTCTCCGTTGAGAGAGGTTTCTGACATCAGCGGTTCTTTGAAAGTTTTGAATGAAAACGATGAAGTAGATAGTGTAGTTGGTGTTGCAAGAACAGAGGGCATTCATCCAGCCTTCCTATATAAAATTAGCGATAGAAAAAATCTTGTTCCGTATCTCGAAAAACATCCTAACAGTGTTCGCCGACAGGAATTAGAAGTGCTTTATCACCTAGAAGGGTCTGTTTACATCTCGGATATTAATTCTCTCAGAGAAAAAAGAGGCTTTTATCACGAGCGTACAGCCCCATGGATTGTTGATAGATATAAATCTATTGAAATTGACGAATACTCTGATTTTATACAAGCTGAAGCCTTAATGAAGGCTAGATTAGAAGGAAAAATATAGTCATGGAAAATTACAACTCACGATTAAACAAAGTTATCCCAGGTGGAGCTCACACATACTCAAGAGGCTTTGATCAGTTTCCCGAAAATGCTCCTCAAATTTTAAAAAAAGGAAAAGGTGCATACGCCTATGACATGAAGGGGGAAGCTTTTCTTGATTATGGAATGGCCCTAAGAGCTGTTCAAATTGGATATGCTGAAGAAGAAATAAACCAAGCAGCAATAGAGCAAATTCAATTTGGAAATAATTTAACGAGAGCTTCTCTTGTTGAGCTTGAAGCTGCAGAATTGTTTGTGAATTCGATTGATTCAGTAGACATGGTAAAGTTTACCAAAAACGGTTCGACTGCGGTCTCTGCTGCTGTAAAATTAGCAAGAGCTTTCACAGGTAAAGAGCTAGTGGCCAGATGTATGGAGCATCCATTTTTTTCTTATGACGATTGGTTTATAGCTTCTACTCCTATAACTAAAGGCATTCCGAAAGAGACGATCGAAAAAACTAAAACTTTCCATTACAACAATATCAAATCTCTTGAAGATCTCATTGACCTCTACCCAAATCAATTTGCCTGTGTTGTTTTAGAGCCAGCTGCAATGGAAATACCTAAAGATGGATTTCTGCAGAAGGTGAGGGAATTATGTAACAAGCATGGAATTGTTTTAATTCTAGATGAGATGATTACTGGTTTCAGATGGCATTTAAAGGGGGCACAGCATCTTTATGACGTGAAACCAGATTTGTGCACTTTTGGAAAGGCAATGGCAAATGGTTTTTCTGTTGCTTGCGTTGCCGGTAAAAGAGAAATTATGCAACTTGGCTCAATAGACATTCCGGGTACTGAAAGAGTGTTTTTCTTATCGACCACTCATGGGGCAGAGATGTGTGGCCTAGGGGCATATATAGCTACATATAATTTTATGAAAAAACATGACGTAGTTGAGCACCTTTGGGATTACGGTGGAAAACTAATAAAATTAATGAACGGTAAAGCAGATGAGTATGGAGTTTCTCAATCATTCAAAGCAGGCGGAATTGATTGTTCTCCATGGTACGCAACATTGGATAATGAAGGAAAACCTTCATTTGAACTTAGAACACTATTTATGCAGGAGATGATTAAAAATAATATCTTAATGCCATGGATCGCTTTATCTTATCGGCATGGAGATGCGGAGTTGAAGAAGACAGAAATTGCATTAGATAGTGCATTGAAGATCTATAAAAAAGCAGTTCAAGAAGGAGCTGAAAAGTATCTTCAAGGAAAATCAATTCGTCCTGTATTTAGAAAACTAAACTAAGAAATTGGCATAACTATGAGAAAAAATTTAACAGATAATGAGTTAGCAAGTTATGTAACTTATCAGTTAAACAACTATTTCCCTGATGCGAATAAAATTCAATGTGAAGATATTTCTAAGATTCTCAGTGAAGCACTTTTACGAGTAGAAAAGTGTTTTACCAAAATTAATAATAAGTATTTTTCTAATGGAATAGAAACTCGATTCGATCACCTTCATGGTGATCAATATTCAATGTTTTTATATCTACTAGCAAATACAAATTTCAAACTTGGTGGCCCAGCTTATTTATCATCAAAACTTTTTTTGCTTAATAAAGCAATGTTTGGAATTGATGCTTATTTCGAAGTAGAGCTACCAGAAGTATTTTTATTTGTTCACCCCTTAGGGACAGTGCTGGGACGTGGTGCCTACAGTGATTACTTTATGGTTTATCAGGGGTGTGGTGTAGGAAGTAATCACGACATCTATCCAGAAATGGGAAAATTTACAACTTTGAGACCTCAGAGTTTTCTTCTCGGTAAAAGTAAGCTTGGAGAGAATTGCTCTTTAGCGGCAGGATCATTGGTTATCGATCGTGAGTTGTCAGATAATTCAGTCTATTTCGGTAATCCCATGGATTTTAAAATTAAGAAGAATGAATCAATCGCATCCATTTGGCGAATTTGATAGAGGAGAATTTTTGTTAGCAAATAATGTTGTTGTTGTGAGCGGTGGGGCGGGATTAATTGGAAGACAATTTTGTTTGGCAATTGCCCAAAGTGGAGGAATTGCAATCGTTGCCGATATCAATCTTGATGCTGCTACTAAAGTAGCTCAAGAAATCGAAAAGCAATATCCTGGAAAAGCTGAAGCATTTGAAATGGATATTTCCAATATAAATTCAATAAATGCTTTGCTTGGGAAATTGAAAAATAAATATGGAATAGTTCATTCATTAGTGAATAATGCATACCCTCGTAATAAAAATTACGGAAGAAAGATTGAAGATGTAACTTATGAAGATTTTAACCAGAATGTTGGTATGCATTTAGGTGGCTATTTTCTTGCCTCACAACAGTTTTGTCTTTTTTTCAAAGAGCAAGGTTTTGGCAATATTATTAATATGGGGTCGATATACGGTGTAATCCCTCCTAGATTTGATATTTATGAAGGGACTAATTTTTCTATGCCTGTTGAATATGCTGCAATCAAATCTGCAGTCATTCACTTAACTCTTTATTTTGCTCAGTATTACAAAAAAGCTGGAATACGAGTAAATTCGTTATGCCCAGGTGGTATTCTAGACAAACAGCCCGAGGTTTTCGTTAATGCTTACAATTCACACTGTGGGCAAAAGGGAATGCTGGATGCCACTGACATTAATGGAACCCTCTTGTATTTGCTTTCTGATAATTCAAAATTTGTGACAGGGCAGAATTTAATAGTCGACGATGGATTTATTTTATAAAATTTTTACTTAGAATTGAACGCTCTTCCAATATGAACGAAAAGAAACTGGCCATTTATTTTCTTACCGATAATGTTGATATCGAAAAAGAAAAAAACGAAATCGAATTTCTACAAGAAGTTGGACGAGTTGTAGTTGTATCTACAAATCCCAAAGTGCCAAAATATCCGGGTACTAAACGATTGATCATAAAACCACTCATGGGCAAATTGTTTTATTTGGTGGTTATATGGTCAAAAATTGCTTATTTACTCTCATATATTGCTGAAACTTCTTCAGATAAAAAGTTCTCGGTTAGAAATATCTACTCCGGAAATATCTTCGTTAGAAAATTGATTAATCTTTTCTGGGGTATAAAAATTCTTCCATTCCTAAATGTCATGTTTCCTACATATGATTCGGTTTACTTTTTTCCTTTTAAATTTATCAGCATTTTCACGCCTAAAAAGAATCAAAAGATATCTTTATACCGAAAAATTTTCGTTCATGACTCGTTAGTATTCAGATTGAACGCTTTCCCATTCTTAGTGCTTCATGCTCGAGAAAATCAGTATCCCACAATTGCTAATATAAAATCATGGGACAATCCTTTTTATTCACAACTTGCCACAAATGCTGATGGTTTTCTCGTTTGGAGTCAGTCAATGTGGAATGATGTCATTCGAGTGCATGGTAAAGGGCTTCAGAATAAATTTTATCATGTTTGGGGGGCCAGGCCGTTTTATAAGTTCAGAATGAATGCAAACCACTACATGGAAAAATTACCAGCACGAATTAATCGATCAGAATTAGTCATTGGTTATGCGGCAGCATTCTGTGATGAAATTATGGGAAAACATGAAATTGCCCTGATAAAAGAAATTGCAAGTAAGTTAAAGGCTTCCGGATCTCATAGTAGAATTTACTTTCGCCCATATCCAATTCTACCAACATCTTTTTACGCAGAATTAGAATTACTAGAAAACGTCGATTTAGTAGGAATAAAAGGTGAAGCAATAGACTATTCAAACGATGGTAAAGTCTTTCATAAGCTAAATTTAGGTAATGATGCCGAAAGATTAGATTACTTAAATTCTTGTGACTGTTTCCTAAGTATAGCAACATCTTTTACCATTGAAGCCTCAATGTTTGCTCTTCCGATTATCCATTTTTACATGAAGCCAAATGAGCAGAATGAAAAATTTGAAATTGAGTTTTTTAAAAGAATTCAAATCAGTGATCATATTGTTGAATATTTTAACAGTGAATTGGTTTTAACTGGAAGTTACGAGGAATTAATTGCTAAGTTTAATTCTCTCAAGCTCGAGAAAGACATCGCGATTAACAATGGCCAAAATTTGTTAAAACGAATGGGAATTTTTAAGAATCAAATCGAGTGGAATAGCAGTGCTAAGACACTTGAATATAATCTTCTCAATTTTGGCAAAAAGAAAAGGAGCTAGCTTTAATGAGCTCTTTATTTTTTAGGGCCTTAAGTCTTGCAATTCGTTTTGGGTGTCCCTTACTAATTTTATATCTTACAGATTCATCAGTCCTGGGAAGTTATTATCTCTTCACTACTTTTTTTACTGTCGCCATTTTTTTTATCGCTCTTGAATTGGCTATTCCTTTTTCGCGTCTATATTTAAGGGCCAAAAGTGATCAATTAAGAAAAAAGGTTTTTACATCGTTAGTTCTAAGTCAAGGAGCCTTAGCAGCATTATTAGGACTTCCAATTGTTGCTTTTCATGCAGTTACTACTTCGATGTCAATTTATCTTTCTGTTTTATTTTATTTTGCTTTGGTGACTGGAGCATATGTTAATGAAGTGGGAAGGTTTTTTTGGAACATAGGTCTTGGTAGTACAGCTTCAAAAAGAAACTTTTTAGAAGCCATAATATTTGCAGTCGCAATTATAGTTTCAATATCTGTAACCAGACAGGTTGTAGCGCCAGTAATGTTATGGTTAATGATTATTTTAAATTTACTGCTCGTTAACTATGAATTAAAAAAATATGGAGCAGGAAGTTTGCTTAATATTTTATTTTTTTCTAATGAAAAAATAAAAGTGAAGTCTTTACTTAAGAGAGTGTTTTATTCTGTAAAGGAATCTGCTCCGCAAGTTATCCATGTTCAAATACTGTCTATAATTCCTTACATTGAGCGTATTTTAATGGAGAAAACAGTAGGATTGGCCATAGTCGGTTCTTACTCTTTTCAGTTCTCCCTGGTTCAATCGGGAGCAAGTCTAATCCTTGTACCGGCAATTTCCGAGGTTAGAAAAAATGTATTTAAAGCAACAACGGCTTTACAGGTATATGAGAATCACAAAAAAGCCTTAATGCTTTTGGTTCAAATTTCAGCTGTATCACTTGGTTGTGGAATTGCTTCTTATTTCTTTTTACCAATTATTGCTAAATTAATGCATAAAGAAGTGGTCTTTAATATTTACATATTGTTAGGAGCATTTTTCTCGGTTGTAGTTGCCGTTTTTTCAAACGCAGTTTCTCCCTTTTTTGCGAGTAAGTCTCGACTTCTGAAGGCCAATATCTTAACACTTTTATGTATGCTACCTTTCATCGTTACTCTAGGATATGTTCATATTGCGAAATCATTAAGCTTGAATGGAGTAATGCTTATCATAGTTTTGGCCTCATCTTTTCAGCTTTTAATTCGTTTGAATTTTCACTTTTCAAGCTTGATTAAGAAAAAACCTCAACGAGGGCCTTATTAGAACTTTTATAGTTATATCTTGCGCTTTGTGGTGGTTGCTATTGGCGGCATTAAGCAGGCTTGATCTTTCTGAACTTCAAATTGCTGCAGATTTTGAATCCTATTTCTTTATTTTTGTCTATGCCCCTTTCTGTATTATGTTGGGGTTGTTGGCCACGTTAAAATTTACCACTTCAACATCAAATCAGTCTGATATTGATAATGAGAACAAAACGTGGAACATAATCTTTTACACTTTTATAATTTTATTTCTTTCTCAATTTAGCCAAGGATTACCACCAGCACTCTCGAGTGATCCGATGAATAATCGTCTTACCTGGGGAGTGAAATATGTTCACGTGTTAACAGAAGTTGTTTTCAGGATTACTCTTGTACTTTGTCTGGGATCGGCGATTAATCGTGGTAAATTTTTGAAACGAGATTTAAAGGTCATTCTTCCGGTCTTGATATATTCCCTGTTGGTTGTCTCGAGAGGCTTAGTCATCGAAATTGTCTTTTATGTTCTGTTAGCTTCAATTTTTATTCATTCTAAGAAGCATGGTATGAAGCTAAAATTATCATTGAAGCATTACATAACGTTCGGTGCTATATGGGTGTTTTTTATTTCTTATGGTCAGTGGAGACAGGGAAGTGATTTTAACATTGCGGAATATGGTAAAATGAGGAGTGATAACGCCGCCGTCTCTTGGATATTTGGTTATTTTTTAGTTAACTTTGACAATCTTACACTTATTATTAGTCAGAAGTTTCAAAATAATGCCTTAACAAATGTGTTCGGTCCTCTATTGCAGACACTTCAAATTAATCAATATTACGAAGTAAATGACTATTTATATGTTGGTAGATTCAACCTCGGGACTGCCCTAAGGTCTTATGTAATGGACTTTGGACCATGGTGGGGAGGATTTGTCTTTAGTGCAGTGTGGATTTTCTGGTTAAAAATTCTGGATTTTTGTACATTTCTGAAATCAAAGTTTACAATTTTGCTATTAATTACTTATGCCGGATTTTGTTTTCCCATTACGGGAAGACTTGAAGAGCCTACATATTTAATTCCATTGTTTGTCATATTTATTTTAGACATAGTAGGTGGAATAAGATTGCGCAGGAAATTGGCAACATAAAAAACTATCGATTAGATTATGATTACAATAGACCTGGATAATATAATTTTCTCACTCCAAAAATTTGGAGGTGCAAGCGTTTATTGGAATCATTTGATCTCGCGAGTAGTAAAAGACAATCGTTTTAAAGTTAATTTATTAAACACATCTAAAAATTTCCGTGGAATCCCTGCTTTTTCAAACGCTCAGATTTTTCATTCTTCTCATTTCAGAACTTGTCTTTCTCCGACTTCAAAGGTGGTTTCGACAGTTCATGATTTAAATTATGAGCTAGGATTAATAAACACAGGTTTTAAATCCACTCTCAATACTTTTGAAAGAAAGTTATCATACTTCACGGCAGATGCTTTAATTTGTATTTCTGATAGTACTAAAAAAGATCTTCTGAAAGTTTATCCCCAACTTCTTAACAGATGCCCAATATATGTCATTCATCATGGATTTACTGAACTTGTTTCGAAAAGGCCTGAGGAGTTTAACCCAATTCAACTTTACGGACACTACGTTTTGTATGTGGGCGGAAGACAAAACTATAAAAACTTTTCCGTTGCCTTAGAAGGTTATGAAGAATCTAAACTGTGGCAACAAGGAATGAAACTGATCTGCACTGGCTCACCTTTTACTGAGTCTGAAATTCTTCAAATAAAAAAAATGAATCTTTCAGATTATGTTTTTTCAATTGGCAAAGTGGGGGAAGGTGAGCTTGGAGCTCTCTATGAAAATGCTCACTGCCTTTTATACACGTCTACATATGAAGGGTTTGGATTGCCTCTTATAGAAGCCATGAGCAAATCTTGTCCCGTAATCGCAAGTAATTCATCTTGTATCCCTGAAGTAGTGGATCAAGCAGCTATTCTTGTTTCTCCTAGTGATGTTTCTGCTGTGGCTAAATCTCTCATCGATTTGATGGATACTGAGAAAAGAAAAACTTTAACTAGTTTAGGAAAAGAGCGAGTGAAATCTTTTTCATGGGACAAATCTGCACAGTTGCATATGGAAGTTTATCAAAATCTGGCCTTGGGGAAAAATTAGAACCATGAAATTCAAAGAATTGCTAATCGCTGATATAAAACGATCTAGAGAGCTGCAGAAACTGCCAGAGGTAAAATTATCTTTCTTAGCAATAATATTCAAAATGTTTTCACCGAGATTTGCTCCAGTGTTATTATATCGAATTTCTCACGAGTGTTATAAGGCAAAGTTAGATCCACTTGCAAAGATTTTTTCATTAATTAATTTTATAATCTTTGGAATAGAAATTGCCCCGAAAATTGAAATAGGACCTGGATTGTTTTTTCCTCATACTCAAGGCACAGTGATTGGCGCGAACAAAATCGGATCAAATGCAATGATTTATCAGCAGGTCACATTCGGTGCTAGAGAACTCGACATGGCCTTTGAATCTCATCTTCGTCCAACTATTGGAGATAATGTTACTATTGGCTCAGGAGCTAAAGTTTTAGGTGGAATCACAATAGGTAATAATTCTGTAATTGGTGCAAACAGTGTTGTTGTCACTGATGTTCCAGAGAATGTTACATTTGCAGGAATACCAGCTAAGCAAATTAATAAAAATTAGTGATCTAGTATGTTACAAAATAAAAAAATTCTTTTAATTACCGTCAAGTTCTTCAATTATGAACAAGATATAAGAAATGAACTCATCCGCCAGGGTGCTAGTGTTGATTTCGTATTAGATAGACCGTTTAATTCTGGCTTGATGAAAGCTTTAACTAAAATTTCACCAGCTTTCATGCAAACGTTAGTTTACGTCTATTATCAGATCTACTTTCCTTACATTTTTAAAACGAAGTATGATTATGTGTTTGTTGTTGAAGGGATTACGCTTTCACGTTTAGCGCTTCAGCGATTAAAAAAGAGTAGTCCTGAATGTATATTCATTCTTTATGTTTGGGATTCAGTTAAAAATCGTCATCACATTTATCAAAATAGCGATTGCTATCATAAGATTTTAACATTCGATCCTGAAGACGCAAAAAGGTTAGGATATGACTTTAGGCCGTTGTTTTTTACAAGAGAATTTGAAAGCACGGAGTGCAAAAATATTAATTACGATCTTTGTTTTATAGGAACTGTTCATTCTGATAGGTATGAAATTGTAAAAAAACTATCAGAGAATCTATTTCAAGGTTGTAGAAAGTTTCTTTATCTCTATTTTCATGAAAAATGGTATTTTCATCTCAATAGGCTTTTCAAAAAATCATATAGAGAATCTACCAAATCTGAATTCTCGTTTAATACTATTTCCAAGCAAAAAGTCATCGAATATTTAGGTGTTTCGTCGGTCATTCTTGATATCGAACACCCTCATCAAACTGGATTGACGATGAGAACATTCGAAGTCATGGCCCAAAAAAGAAAACTGGCAACTACAAATGTTTCTGTAAGAAATTATGATTTTTATAATCCCAATAACATTCTCATTATTGATAGAAAAAATCCTGTTATAACTAAAGAATTCTTTCTCGCTGATTATCAAGAGCTGCCCTCTAACATTTATCATAAATACACCTTGGAAGCATGGGTGAGCGACTGCTTTAAAGCATAGAGCTGTGGAGCAACTTTTGAAAGCACCTGATATGATCCGAAGAGTACAGATGTTAATAGGACCATTATCAGCACTATGGTGGATTTTTTTAGCGGTCTTAAGTAGAATTGATATTTCGGCGTTACAACTTAAGTGGGATTTGAAATCTTCTTTGGCCATCTTTGTCTACTTTCCCATGTGCATTGCTATGGGTTTTTTAGGGGTGAGATTTTCAAAAAATGATCGCATTTCCATAGAAGATAGGTCGAATTCATATATTAATCTTCTCTTTTTTGTCGCTTTGATTCTGTTTTTTCTCCAATGGTTCATACAGCTTCCACCTATTTTGTCTCCCGATCCTTCAGAGGCCAGGCTTACTTGGGGACTAAAATTCATTCACATGTCTACTGAAATTATTATTCGTACAGCTATGATATTGACTGTATCCAATCGTATTACTCATATGAAGTATTCAAAAGTAGATTGGATCATCATTTTTCTTTCTCTCTTTTACGCTTTTTGTGTTGTCTCTCGTGGATTAATTTTAGAAATGTTTTTCTATCTTTTTGTTTCATCCTTTTTAGTTGGCTGTCAAAAAGGAAAAATTAAAATTAATTTTTTGAAACATTTCTTATTCGCTTTAAGCGGACTCTTGTTTTTTGTTCTTTATGGGCAATGGAGACAAGGAAGTGCATTTAGTATCGTAATTTATGGGCAAGTAAAATATGACAATCCGGCAATCGCTTGGTTCTTTGGATATTTTTTAGTGAACTTCGATAATCTCGCCCTAGTCATTATGAAAGAATATCAAAATTTCAGTCTAACAAATGTTTTCGGACCGTTACTGCAAAGTCTTCAAATTGTTAAATACTTAGACATCTCTGAGTACCCTTATGTTGGGGCCTTTAATTTAGGAACCGAATTTCGACCTTACGTTATTGATTATGGGACCTGGGTAGGAGGGGGAGTTTTCGCTTTCCTTTGGAGTATTTGTCTTGCCTCAACAACCTATTGTGTTTCATTAAAAGGAAAATGGGCGATCATTATGTTGCTCGCTTATATTGGACTATGTTTACCGATGACGAGTAGACTTCTTGAGCCACCGTATTTGTTTTCTTTAATTCTTGTAACGGTGTTGGACAATTTAAACATTGAAAAATTAAAAAAGAAATGGGGGAAAAATGAATAATTTTACTTCCACTTCTTTTTTGCTGTTTATCTATTTCATGTTGGGAGTTTTTCGTTCAAGCGTTTACTTTTATGAATCTTCGTCAAGGGTTTTTCTTGATATTGGCATGTGTGTTGTTCTTACTATTTTAGTGATAATAAACTATAAGAAAAATCTCTTGAATTTTTCGTTTTATGTTTTCTCAGCAATTTTATTTTTGAGATTAAATTCACTTTCATTTCATTTAATATCCCTTATTTTTTTAAGCAACACTCTTTTAGATTATCATAATAATTTGAGCGAATTACCAAAGATGCTTATTGCTCCATTTTGGGGCAGCTTCACAGGTACCTTAATTGTAGTATTTAGTTCATTGACTGGTTTCGTTCAAGATGAAATTTTTGTTCCACTCACAACAATCGCACAGAAAAAATCTTATGGATTTTTTAACCCCAATGTAGGCGCGATATATTTTTCTTCTATTATTATTTATTTGTTGATATCAAAAAAAACAAAGATCATTCATTTGCCAATTTATATAATTGCAATATTTCTTATCTATGAAACTCATTCTCGTGCAGCAGCACTCGCGGTATTAAGTTCAATTTTGTTTTTTGTGGGACAATGGTTTTATTCAGAAACACTTAAGAAAAAAATTATTATAACAACTATCGCCATCCTCCCAGTTTTTGGACTGATCGTTTATTTATCATTTTCATTAGATCAATATTTTCTTTTTCTTGATAAAACACTATGGAATAGAATTGATTTTCTTTCCAGCTTTAGATTATCACGAATTATCATTGCTTATGAAAATTCATCTTTAATTTCAATGTTGGTTGGAACTGCTAAAAACGTAAACCATGAATTGGGATGGCTGAACTATATTATGCTTTTTGGACTTATTCATGTCATTTTAGGTACATTGATAGTCATTACTTTCATTTACAAAAACCAAACATTTAATGATAAAAAAGTTCTTAATTATTGTTTTATTCTTATACCGACGTTCTTTATTTCCAATTTTATTGAAAATTTATTCTTCTCTTATAATCTTTTTGCTTTAATGTTTTTTATTCCTTTTTGTTACGTCATGAAAGTTTTCTTTGAATCAATAAAGATGGCCATTAGAAATCCTAAAAATATTCCAGATAGTACTCCTGTCAAAACAAGTATAACTTTGTGAGGACCAACTTTTTTTGAAGGATAGGTGGGTTCGAAGTTGTATTGATAAAGCTTGATTTGTGCTTTTTCTTCAGTAGAAATAGATAAGTTGTTTTTATTAATCAGTTCATCTGTCGCAGCTTGATTCATTTCTTCTATGTATTCTTTTAGCCATGCCTGGGCATTTTCTGGAGAATTGGCTGTCAATTGAAATTGATAAGATTCAATATTGTAACCATCTCTTGAAACATAGATTCTATCATTGGCCCAATCTTTACTGATTTTCCTAGCATGTTTCATCTTTAGAAAGCTTGCTTTTGAATCAACATCAGCAGAAATTTCAATGAGATTTTC
>CAMLRB010000061.1 GCA_946482295.1 uncultured Bacteriovorax sp.
CCAATTAATGTCATAAAACCCAAGAATGCGACAAAACACATCTTAAATATTCCGCGATTACTTATTGATTCTTTGAAAATTTCACGAAGAAGAAAACTTAACATTAAAAATGATTTGGGTTCTGAGGCCCAAAATGCTCCGGCCTATTTAAAACGAAATTATCATTTTCAAACCGACGGTTATTTTTCTGAGCACTCTGCAATTCTTTATGAACATCAAGTTGAGATACTCTTTTCGGGGACAGCGGCACCGATGAGAAGAATGCTCATTAAGTTGATAAAAGAAAGGTTATCGAACTCAGATCAGAGGCAACCATTAAAAATTCTTGAAATCGGTGCTGGTGTAGGGTCAGCTACATTGGATTTCTCCAAATCATTCACTTTTGATTCGTATACTGTGACGGATATTTCTGCTCCATATCTGCACGTTGCAAGTAAAAGATTTGATAACCCCCAAATGCTTTTTGTAGAAGCGGCCGGTGAATCACTTCCATTTCCAGATGAAGAGTTTGACCTTGTTTTCTCAGTTTATCTTTTTCACGAACTGCCAAAGGCCATTAGAGAAAAGGTTTTGTCAGAGTCCTATCGTCTTCTGAAAAAAGAGGGGATACTTGGAATTTGTGATTCTCTCCAAAAAGATGATGTACCCCAAATGAATCGGGTGCTTGAAAATTTTCCTATTGATTACCACGAGCCTTATTACAAGAGTTACACATTATGGGATGTGGAAGGCTCTCTCAAGGCCGCTCAGTTCAACAACGTTCAGTCATGTTTCAAGTTGCTTTCGAAATATTGGGTTGCCTCTAAGTGAGTTAAAAATAGGTTCCAAGCCAACACACTTTCCTGGTCGCACTGGCTGTTTGAACTCGGATTGGAACCATCGTTGGTTTATTAATTCATTTTTTTCCACTCTGTCTCAAAAGCATCTCTTCTGGCATTCCTGGGTACATGATTTTCATTTGCTGGTATCTTTTCTCTGCTTCAGCAGCATTCAGCGATACTAAGTACTTTTTTCTTAGTTCATTGTAAGGTGAAAAACCTCCTAATAGCACTACTGAATTGCAATAATACTCGGACAATTTTGGAGCATTGTTTTCATCAAGCTTGAGGACATCAGAAGAAAGTATGGCATAGCTAAGATTCCAGTCTTTGTTTGTTGCTTCTATCTTTTTTATAAAATCTTTATCTTTTATAAAAATTTTCTCAACTTTAGTTTTATTGATTACATCAGCAACATAGATGACATATTTTTTTTCTTGAATATCAAAAGAGGTAGCGTGATCAATAAATAGAATGGTCCTCGCTTTTGATAAATATTCAGTTGTATAGTTCGGTTTTTTACAACTTGGAGATATGGGAAAAATTTTATCTTTTAATAATTCTTCGGGAAAATTTGAACGTGGAAGCATAAACTGTTGCTTCGAGATAGCGATCTCACATGTGTTAATCATTTCGATTGAATCGTCATTCATTTTCAAAGAATTGATTTGAGAATAAAGTCTTAGGTCATGTCCCAAAAGTTCTTTCAATAGAGGAGCACACTTAAAATTTTGATTAACTTTATATATTTTGGAATCTAATTGTGCTTTTGCTTCGAAATAAAGTTGATTATCTTTTAGAAAGAATTTTCCATTAATGTTGGTTTTAAAGATTGTATCAAAAGACATACTTTCATAATTATTATGAGTTGATTGTGTGCATTCGCCACATTCATTATAATCGCTAGCTGTTTCAATGCCAAAATTGTTCACCAACTCCTGATAATCGTAATTATTTGCATAAGTCAGTATTGACTGGACAGTGGGGAGTGGACAGCTGCAATGGCCAGTAGGTGTATACGACTTCCTTTTTTCATCTCTTGCTATGTTTTCTTTTTTATCAAACTCGATGGCTTCCTCGAAACTTTCGAATCTCGTATAAATTGTGGAGAGTTTACTTATATTGATACCGGAAAAGCCTGATGAGCGTGATAATTCTAGATCTCGACATCCTGGACGATTTACACAATTCACAAATTTGAAAATGGATTTACCATCTTTATGCAAATAAAATCCGGTTCCCATTGATTGGATTTTTTTATTTCCGTTTCCGGATTCTGATTCTACGCAAGAGCAAGCGGAAGCGAATTCAGTCATCAGAACAAGTATTGAAAAAAAACTAATGAAAGAGGCAGAAATCATTCGTGTCCTTGGAAAAGAGAATGAAGCTTGAAATTAAAGCATAAACTAAAAAATAATAGTTTTGATAAAAATTACATTTCATGGATAATGAAGAAGACATGATCTGTTTTTTTCAATTTAATTTTGTTCAGTTTCTAGGAGCGTAAGCAGCGACGACGAAGATGAATAAAAATAAATTGAAAAATGGTGCCCGAGACGAGACTTGAACTCGTACGACCGGTAAAGGTCGGCAGATTTTAAATCTGCTGTGTCTACCGATTCCACCACCCAGGCATGAGTCATTTAAACGATCGGAAGAACTGTGATTTTGAGTAATTTATGAGCATCTGTCAATTACATTTCCGCGTGAAAAAAATAATCCTCTCACTTCTTTTAGTGTCGGCGACATTTGGATGTGCGACTAAACAGTCAAATGATGTGGTTGTAGATGAGCGTGTGATTCGACCTTCGTGGTTGAAGCTACCATTAAGATTCGCAGATCGCGACAAAGACGATAATTTTTTAGCGCATCCGTTTTTTGATGTCGAGCCTGCTTACTATAAAGAAGATTCAGTTTTTAATATTCGTTTTGTCGTTACGACGCCGGTGGAAAGTCCGTTTCAATATGAGCTCGATTTGTATTCAGGAAAGCTTTATCGCTCTCGCGAGTACTGCGCGCAGGATGATGTGTGGGAGTTTTATAAAGGGCATATTGAGAAGCCGAATTTCACTCAGGGGATTGTTCCGCGCATTTTCGATCAAACAAATTCACCTCAGCGGGTGATTATTCTTTCAGGCAAAGATCAGGTTCAGCCATTTAAGCTTTTGCCGACTCATTATGATGAAGCAAGAATTATTGGGTCGATGGTGATGGATACGTGTGAGAGCTTTCCGTGTGATCGCCCGGAAAAGTGGACGCCGACGCAGATTCTTGTGGGGGTCGTAGCGGCCGATCCAAAGATGGCCCATATTAAATCGTTCATGGATCTCAAAAGTAAAGTTGATTGGAGTTACACCAAGGCGATGCTCACCAATATGTTTGGAACGTATTCTGTTGGTGGAAAAATTTATCCCGCATATCGAATTACAAAAGAGTTAAACGCCAAAGATACAAAGGCCCACTTTGATAAAAATGCGACGATCGTGAATGTAAAAAAGATGGAAGAGTGGAGAATGGATTGTCTTCGGCTTTACGATTCAATGTGGAGCGAAGCACAGAAAATTCGCGCGATGAAAAACGGTCAATCAGATGCGTTTTTAAAATACTTCAAAGATTTTTACGCGAAAAATTCCCAGAATTTTTATGGTTGTCAAAAGCTCGTGCGTCCAGCAAACATAAATGAAGATTATCGACGTCTGTGGTTTTTTACCTACATTCAGGCCTTCACGCTCCTTGAGAAAAATGGATTTTTCTATAATTGTCATAACAATGCTTGGGCGTTTAACCCAAAAGTTGATAGTGAAAAATACTTTAACAACCAAAACAGTGAGCTTGCCCGTTGCCGCTCCAAAGACTTTGAAAAAAGTTTTGATCAAGCAATTAATGGGATGAGTTTGATGAAAGCGCAGACAAATCGGCATTTTAGATTTGTGGAGTACGACAATGGAAAGGGTGGTTCTCATCAGAAAATTTACGGATGGATCCAGGGGAAAACCACCCACCACGCTTGCGTCGGGAAAGCACAAGGGCCTCAATCAGTTTCATTCGATATTTTTCCGCAGGACGTAACGTGGGAATCATTTAAGGTTGACGGTGATAGAACAGTTCGTTAATTCTCCCTGTCATCTCATCCAGTCACAGGCAGTGACTCTATGCTTTTTGACGACAAGTTATTGATTTACAAAATCTACAGGCTTCCCTAAAATACCTTCAACGTATGACATTTAAATTATTTAAATAGGAGACTTTATGTCGACTAATAAGAGACTCGTCAGTCCGATTACAAAAACTAGCGAAGAAGATTTCGCTCTTGATCGATTGATTGTGACGACAAAAGCTAGTTCATTTTTAGAATGGGCAAAACGTTGGGGACAATCCAACTCACTCTGGCCGTTTCCTTTCGGAACAGCATGCTGTGCAATTGAATATATGGCCGTAGTAGGCCCGAAGTACGATGCTTCTCGTTTTGGTGCAGAGGTTGTTCGCTTCTCTCCACGCCAATCGGATCTCATGATCATTGCGGGAACGATTACTGAAAAACAAGCACCAGTCTTAAAAAGAATTTATGAGCAAATGGCCGATCCGAAATGGGTTATCGCTATGGGCGCATGTGCATCTTCTGGCGGATTCTATCGTGCTTATCACGTTGTTCAAGGTGTCTCTCGTGACATTCCTGTCGACGTTTATATTCCAGGTTGTCCTCCAACTCCGGAAGCTGTCCTTCAAGGAATTATGCAAATTCAAGATCGTATTAAAAACGGTGTTTCATCTGCTGCGGAATTCGATGCTGATGAACTAGCAAACATTGAACCTAAATCGGTTACAGCACATTCATAAATCAAGGTTAACGATAATGACTGACAAAACAGAAACAACTTTAAACACCGTGAATAATTCTATTTCACCAGTGTCTGGTTATTCAGATGAAATGGTGGTGAATTTCGGAACGACTGATTATGTTCACAAGTTCAATCACGTGTTGTTTGCCACTCCCAAAAACCTCATCCAAGTGATGACGAAATTAAAAAACGAGATGGGCTTTAACATGCTCCTCGATGTGTGTGGCGTAGATAATTTAAAGAGACCAAAACAAGAATGGATGCACGGAAAAAGATTTGAGTCTGTGTACCACTTACTCAATATGGAAAATCATGAGCGCGTTCGTGTTCGTGTTCCTGTAGATGTTGATAGTGGAGAGACAGTCCCTTCAGTAATGGGTTTGTGGAAAGCTGCTGACTGGTTTGAGCGTGAAGCTTGGGACATGTACGGGATTACGTATGAAGGACGTAAAAAAGAACGTCTTCTTACTCACCACGAATTTGTGGGTCACCCTTTAAGAAAAGATTATGCAGCTGACGCGAATCAGCCGCTTTCAGAATCTCTTGATATTTATTTTGATCCAGATCCAACGATCACTGCTGAAGAAGCGCTTAAGCGCGAATGGATCAACATTGGGCCTTCTCACCCTGCGACTCACGGAACTCTTCGTATTATGGCGGAGATTGAAGGTGAGGTAATTAAGCGCAGTAAACTTGAGATTGGATACCTTCACCGTTGTTTCGAAAAAATGGCTGAGACGCATCTCTATAACCAAGTTATTCCTTATACAGACCGTCTGAACTATTGTTCAGCTCCGATGAACAACATCGGCTGGTGTAAAGCAATTGAAGACATGATGGGAATTGAAATTCCAGATCGTGCAAAAGCGCTTCGTATGGTTCTCGCTGAACTCTCTCGCGTAATCGATCACCTTGTTTGTATCGGCGCTGGTGCGGTTGACTTAGGTGCGCTTACATCTTTCTGGTTTTGTTTCGAACAAAGAGAAAGAGTGTACGAGCTCTTTGAGAAACTTTGTGGTGCTCGTTTAACGGTTTCACTTACTCGTATCGGCGGGATGGCCCAAGAGCTTCCAGTTGGATGGGTAACGGACTGTCTTGAAGTTGTAAAAATCATCGAAAAAAATATCGAAGAAGTTGATCGTCTCCTTACAAAGAATAAAATTTGGGTTGATAGAACACGTGTTTGTCCAGTAAGTGCAGCAGACGCTATCGCTTGGGGATACACAGGACCATGTCTTCGTGCTTCAGGTGTGAACTACGATATTCGTAAAGCATCACCGTATTATTTCTATAAAGACGTTGATTTCGAAGTTCCCGTAGGACACACAGGTGATACGTACGATCGCTACCTTGTTCGTATGGAAGAGATGAGACAGTCATTAAAAATCGTTAATCAAGTTCTTGCTAACCTTCCAGGTGGGCCAGTTCAATCACTTGATAAACGCGTTTGTATTCCTCCTAAAAAAGAAGTTTACACAAACATCGAAGGTTTAATGAACCACTTCATGTTGATCATGAAGGGTGTTCGTCCACCTGTTGGTGAAATTTATTCAGCGACTGAAGCAGCTAACGGAGAACTAGGTTTCTACGTTATCTCGGATGGCGGACCAAACCCTTACAGAGTTAAAGTTCGTCCACCATGTTTTGCTATCTATCAGTCATTCAACGAAGTTGTTCATAATAAAATGATTTCGGATGCTGTTGCTGAACTTGGTTCAATGAACATTATCGCAGGAGAACTAGACAGATGAGTGCCCAGACATCTAATGAAACGTTTGAATTCACAGCTGAGAATATGGAGAAGTACAAAGAGCTTCTTACTCGTTACGACGATGTTGAATCAGCTCTTCTTCCGGTTCTTCACCTTGTTCAGGAACAAAACAGATGGCTACCACCCCACGCTGTGGAGTACGTCTCAAAGCTTATGAACATTCCAGAAATCAAAATCAAAGAAGTTATTTCTTTCTACGATATGTTTTACGATGTTCCAGTAGGAAGAAACGTAGTTCACGTTTGTACAAATATCTCTTGTTCGATGTTTGGTGGACGTGAAATCTATCAAGGTCTTTTAAAGCACTTTGATACTGACTATCTTACTCCAACTCGCGATGGAAGAATTTCATTACAAAAAATGGAATGTCTTGGTGCCTGTGAAATGGCCCCTTGTATGCGAGTAAACAATGATTTCGTAGGTCCAGTTGATCTTACGACAGCTATTCAAAAATTAGAGGAGTTGCCATAGTCATGGAAAAAGATACTGCCAACTACAAAGATTACACATTACTAAGTTACCATCACATCCCAGGTATTCATAACCTTGAAGTGTTTGAACGTGCCGGTGGATACGAAATGATGAAGAAATGCTTCAGCATGGATCCGGAAGCGATTAAAGAAGAAGTGAAAGCTTCTGGTCTACGCGGACGCGGTGGTGCGGGATTCCCAACTGGAGTCAAGTGGGGCTTCTTCTCAAAAGATCGTAATGCAAAAAAATACCTTCTTTGTAATGCCGATGAATCAGAACCAGGAACTTTCAAAGATAGATTCCTTGTTGAAAAAAATCCGCACATCCTTATCGAAGGGATGATTATTTCTGCATGGGCATTAGGAACGCAAAAAGGTTACATCTACATTCGTGGAGAGTTCTATCACCAAGCGATGATTCTTGAGCGCGCTTTAAAAGAGGCGTATGCCAAAGGTTACCTTGGAAAAAATATCATGGGGAAAGGTTTTGATTTCGATCTTTACGTTCACCGTGGGGCCGGCGCTTATATCTGTGGAGAAGAAACAGGAATGATTTCATCTCTCGAAGGAAAAAAAGGTCAGCCAAAACTTAAGCCTCCATTTCCGGCAATCAAAGGTTACAGAGGACTTCCAACGATGGTTAACAACGTTGAAAGCTTAGCGGCTGTTCCTTGGATTATGCGTTTTGGAGCAACTGAATACAAAAAATTCGGAACTGAGAAATCAGCAGGAACAAAACTGTTCTCGATCTCTGGTGACGTTAATAAGCCAGGTGTAATCGAAGTTCCATTGGGAACAACTCTAAAAGAAATCATCGACGTTCACTGTGGTGGTATGAGAAACGGCAATAAATTAAAAGCGGTTATCCCTGGTGGATCATCAGCTCCAATTTTCAATGCTGAAGTTTCTGAAAAAGTTAAAATGGACTACGAAGATGTAGCTGCAAACGGATCAATGTTAGGATCTGGAGCTATCGTCGTTCTTGATGAAACACGTAACATGGGGGACGTTCTCAAGTGGACACTTGAATTCTACCACCATGAATCTTGTGGACAGTGTACTCCATGTCGTGAAGGAACAGGATGGCTTGAAAGCGTTTTCAAACGCAAAAACACTGGTAAAGCTCAAAAGTCTGATATCGATCTTTTGGATAAAACGGCCGCTTCAATGCGCGGACAAACAATTTGTGCTCTTGCCGATGCGGCCGCAATGCCGACACAAGGGATGATCAAAGTTTTCCGTGAAGAGCTTGAACAATATATTACAAACACTGCTAAAAAATAAAAACAGAGATAGATATGACTGAAAAAGTAAAACTAACCTGGAATGGAAAAGAGATCGAAGCTGTAAAAGGATCAAACCTTTTGCAAGCAGCTTTAGATAATGGAGAAGAAGTAGCTCACTACTGCTACCACGCTGGTCTTTCGATCGCGGGTGTTTGTCGTATGTGTATGGTTGAACAAGATGGCGTTCCGAGAGCTTTCCCTGCATGTAATGCTACATGTGGTGAGGGAATGGTCATTCGTAACGATACTCCAAAAATTAAAGCGGCCGTTGAAGCGACTCTTCAATTTCACTTATTGAATCACCCACTAGACTGTCCAGTGTGCGATCAAGCAGGTGAGTGTGGTCTTCAAGACTACTACATGAAACATGGTCAATACGACTCGCAAATGATTGACAAAAAAGTTCACAAAGAAAAAGTTCAAGACATTGGCAAGAACGTTATGCTCGATGCTGAACGCTGTATTCTTTGTTCACGTTGTACACGTTTTACTGAAGAAGTAACGAAGACAAATGAATTGGGAATTTTAAATCGTGGTGACCACGCAGAAATCACGGTTAATGAACAATTAAAAAATGACTACGCTCAAAACCTTGTCGACATTTGTCCGGTTGGAGCTCTTACATCTAAAGATTTCCGCTTCAAACAACGTGTTTGGTTCCTGGAAGAAGTTCAAACCACATGTATTGGTTGTGAAACTGGATGTTCAGTTAAAGTTTCTCAAAACAAAAACGGATCATACAGAGTTAAGCCAATGTACGATCACGATGTAAACGGTCATTGGATGTGTGATGATGGTCGCAAGATCTACAAACACGTATCAAGCCCAACTCGTCTCTCGGGCCCAGTTGAAAACGTAAACAACCTTTTCATGCCAGCTGACGAAGTTAAAATTTACGAAAAACTTAAAGGCAAAAAAACGAAGTTTGTTCTTTCAGCAGGTCTCACAAACGGCGAATACGAAAAATTCTTCGACGCTGTTAAAGGAACGAGTGCAGAAGTTGCACTTTATGCACTTCCGAAAATCGGACCTGAGTTCGACGGAATTCTTCGTCGTGCAGACAAAAATGCTAACCTTCGTGGAGCAGAAGCTGCTTTTCTTAAAGCAGGTTTCGATTCAAGTGCAGCTGCTCTTGATAAACTCCTTAACGGACTATCTTCGAACGATGCTATCTTCGTTGTTGTTCCAGAAATGATTTATGATGAAGATCACTTCAATACATTAGTTTCAAAAGTTGGTCGTGCAGGACTTAAAATGGCCCTCACTCCAGGTGAAACACTTTCTAGCCTTCGCAACTTTGATTACTTGTTGCCACTCCCAACTTTCCTCGAGAAAAATGGCGAGATCATCAATTATCAAGGTAAAGCGAGAACGCTTAATTCTGGTCTATCTTACGGAGACATCTCTAAAGATATCGGCCACTACGGAAAATGGGTGAACGTATGATTTTAAAACAAGACCTATACCGCGAGCACGGATTTCTGAAAGGCCTTTATCTTGGTCTTAAGATTACGGCGATCACGCTTACGAAAAACCTTTTTGGTATCGATAAGCGTATGACGTTGAACTATCCGGAAGAAAAATATTTCTATTCTGATAGATTCAAAGGGAAACACGTTCTTACTGTAAAGGAAGACGGAACTCTTCGTTGTACTTCTTGTATGCTTTGTTCAACGTACTGTCCTGCTCAATGTATTCACATTGTGGCCGCAGACGATTCAGACAAAGAAGTAGAGAAGGCACCAGTATCGTTTGAAATCGAGATGCTTCGTTGTGTATTCTGTGGTTTCTGTGAAGAAGCTTGTCCAGTAGATGCTATCCGTTTAACTAACGAATACGAAATGTCAGGGCATGCTGAACAAGAGTGGGTTGCTGATCACCACGAACTTGCTTTTAGAAAATCTCTCAATGGCGGAAAAGGTGTTGTCTCTACTGTAGATGATAAAGACCGCATGAAACTTCGCCTCTAATGAAACTCATATCTCTCCTTGTATTCTTTTCTTTGAGCGTACAAGGGGAGACCACTTCCGAAAAAATTGAAAAAACCTGTGCCGGTCAAGTGATGTCTCTCGCGGCCACTGTTCGTCTCGATAAATCTGGTAAACTCAAACAATTCGCTTATTCAGATAAAGTTGATTCAACTTTTTTTGAATCTTTCAAAAAATTAAAAGAACTCGTTGAAGGACCAAATCCGGAACTTCAAAAAGAGAAAATTGAAAAAATTTATACTGAGACAACCGCCTACGCAAAAAAGAAAACTCCGAAGACATTCGAGTCTTGTGTAAAGTTTATGAAAACCATTTCAGCTGAAACACAAAGACAATGCTCGGCCCTCAAGGGGGACGAAGTTGATTTTCAAGCAAAAATGAACGCGTGTACAGATAAGGCCATGAACAGTCCACACGTCATGGTTGCCAGTGAAGAGTGGAAACAAGTTCAATCAAAACTCATATTCAAATAAAAAGGCCCTTGTTCAGGGCCTTAGTTTTTATTTACAAGTTAATTCGAAAGTCTCACTTCCATACCAGCCATCATCATCACACCAAGAGTAGTGATAAACAGCAGTGTTGCCTTTTAATTCAAATGAATAATCATGTCCACCTGTCGCTTGATCTGAACAATCGCCTAAAGAGTTAAAGTAGAAGTTGTTTTCTACGTGCTCGAGAACCGCCGATGAGTATGAGCGGTTTTCAACTTGAACGTCAGCACTTTTAAATTCATTCACAATTGCAGTGACTTTTGTCTCTGGGGATTTAAGGGATTGTCCCTCACAGTGAATTGTTTTTTGGATGTCATTAGAGAAAGCCGAGAATGGGAGAATAGAAATCATAAGGGCCGCAGATAGACGCTTCATTTGATACCTCCAGTAGAATAGGCACCATATATCAAGTCGTCTTATCTCTGGCCAGTTAATGTTTCTTATAGGCCTTATTAGTTCATGTATTGTTCGCGCTGTCTTCTTTCTTCTTCAGCTTCCGCTTGTCTTTGTTTTTTCAAGATTTTTTCAATCTCACGGTCAAGACGCTCTTCTGGAGTTAAGTGTTTTTCAGTATTAAAGATTTTTCTCCAGTCTTTTTCGGCAACGTTTTTATACGTTCCATCTTTTTCACCTATAAGGTAGAGAACGAATTTTGCCTGAGAATTCGAATCGAGAGTAAGCACGGCCAAATCATCTGGTCTAAGGCTATATTGAAAAAGTGTTTTCGTTTCCGGCCATTTGATATTTCCGTAGCTGAAGGCAATCATTTCTGCACATGTGATTTTTTCTAATGAGTGAGCATTAAATTTAAAATCATATTTTTTATCAACCTGCTCTGAAAGTGCTTCATAAACATTAGATGCCCTATCCAGAATTCCATCAATACGAGTAATTGCAAATTCATCAAGGTTCATGAATGATTCAATACTCTGAAAGTTAAGTCCTTCTTTTCTGATTTCAACAATGTTCATTCCTTGTTCAACAAATGAGCGAAATGGCGTGAAATATTCTTCATCCCAAATTCCCAGTTCAATCAACTCTTCTTTTGTTCCTAGCCACACACCAACGTGTCCGAAATTTCCAGGAATCGTAAGATTGGAAAGTGTAAATTTACGAGTTTCAAAAACAAGATCGAGTGGTTTTAATTTACTTCTGACCAGTGAGTTTACTTCTTGATTGTTGTTTAAGCGCCCTGATCTCCACTTCAGATGATCAGAGATGAATCCCCACACTCGAGCTGCTCCTGCCACAACCGATGTCGTTCCTTTAATAGCAGCATCAGAAATTTTATAGAGGTTAGGATCATAGTCTCTGTGCTGTGGGTCCATGATAATACCCTCTGGAAGTTTGGCCTGCTCTTTAACGATTTCTTCTTGAATGTCTTTAATCATTCCAGAGTCAGTATATTTTTTATAATAGGCCACAAGATCCGTTAGACGGTAACGTGAGAATTTAGAAAATCCCAGAACGAGTCTTCTCAATTCATTATCCGCAAAAATACTTTTTCCCATAAGCGAGAGATCGTGAGCGGCAATGGCCTTGGCGAGAACTTTGGGATTACAGTTCAATTCTTTATTTTTATAAATTTCTAATAGACCTTTTAAACTTCCAAATCTCGTCGTTAAACTCTTTTGAAGAAGAGTGACATCGTAGGCCCTAACTTCGCGTCCTGGCGTCTTTAAAGAGGCAATAAACGCTTCAGAATCGTGCACTGTCTCTATGTGTGAGACGATGATATCTTCACAAACCGTTTCGGGGATTGCGTTTGCAAACAGAGGATTGAGGGTGACGGCCAAAAAAAACGTAATGAGTGTTGCTTTCATGCCCTCCAGTTTAGAGGAAATGAGGGCGTTCCAGATTCAGAGTGTAATTCTTTTAAGGGGCCGTCTAAGAATTAGACAGGGAATGTTCAAGCATTCTGAGGTACTTATCGCGTGGAACTTCAACTCCACCAAGGGAAGCCACCACTGGTGTGACCATTTGGGTATCAAGCCAGTGGATATCTTGTTGCTGTAGTTTATAAAGAAGCGAGACCAAGGCCACTTTAGAAGCATTGTCTTTTGAATGGAACATCGATTCGCCTGAGTAAAAGCGATTAATGCAAACGCCGTAGACTCCACCAACTAAAACGTTATCTTCATAAGTTTCACAAGAATAGGCATAACCTTCTTTAAATAAATTAATGTAGGCATTGATGATATCGTCAGTGATCCATGTCCCCTGATTGTCAGAACGTTTTACGCGAGCACAATTCAGAATGACCGCTTCGAAATTAGTATTGAAGCGAATTTCAAAAGGATTTTTTTTAAGAAACTTTCGAAAGCTTTTAGAAAGGTGCAGATTATTAAACGCCAAAATTCCACGTGGGTTGGGAGAAAACCAGGCCAGGGGATACTCTTCGGAAATTGGCCACGGAAAAATGCCTTGCGAATAGGCGAGTAGAAGCGAATCCACTTCCAGGTCACCACCTAGGGCAAGGAGTCCGTGTTCATCGGCCGTTTCAACTGGGGGAAAGCTTACTATCGCCATTTTCTTAATTGCTTCCCATTGCCTGAATGAGGAAGGTCGAAAGTGAAGTTGCCACCATCAATGTTGTTTCAGGCTCAATTTGTTTGATATGCGGAGGTCTAACTAAGGGTGCAATCTCAACCATGTCTGCGCCCGTAATTTTAAAGTGCTCAAACAGCGTTTGCATGATGACCATCGGCTCATGTGGTGAAAGTCCACCTGGTTCTGGTGTGCCCGTTGCTCCTGCATAATTTTGATCAAGGCAATCAATATCAAAGCTAATGTAAATTTCTTCGACGTTCATTGATTTTAATTTTGATACGATCTCATCGGCGATGGCACCCGCTCCACGATCAAAAACATCCTGGGCCCACAGTTGAGTGTGACCGAATTTTGTCTCCCAGTGTTTTTTATCTTTCCCACTTGAACGTATTCCAATTTGCACGAGGTGAGCTGGACTCTCAAGATAAGGAATAATTTGCGACGTCCATGTTCCAAAACACAGATCTATTCCCATGCGCTCTTCCAATAAGTCTGTATGAGCATCAAAATGAATAAGTGCCACTTTTTTTCCGGCCGCTTTTTTAGCTTCCAGATAAGCACGAACCATTGGGTAACTTACTGAGTGATCTCCACCAATCATAAAAATTGATTTTGAAGGAAACTGTTCATGAAAACCGCTCGCAAAATCATAGGCGATTGAAAGTGGTGAGACAGGAAGTTTTACAGATTCAGATCCATAAATGGATTTGCGACAATTCGTTATTGTCTGTTCGTTTAAATATTTATCATGAAGGAGGTGAGGAATGACTCGCACGTCACCAATGTCATAGGCGCGAAGATCTTCACGAGATTGAAGGAGTGTTTCACGAAGATAAAGGGGTCCCCAGTTTGCTCCACGTTGAATGCCTCCTCCTGAATCTGAAGGAATTCCAAAGATCACGCATTTTGAGAGTGGCAGAGTTTTTTCTAAACTTTCTTCCCAAAGAGCACGAACTCTTTTTTCTTTAACAACGGCTTCACCGTAAAGTTTCGTTTGCAGCTGTGCTCGTTTCTCTGCTGCTGTATGCACGGTGAAGACACCTTCACCCGGAGGAGCGAGATAGAGTTTACATTTCGAAAGATATTCTTGTCTGGAAATAGTCATAGGAGTCCTTGCGCGTGAACGCGCGAGCTTAAAATTTGATTGTCGTATTTTGTTTTAAATTCTGTCGTTGAAAGTTTCAAAAAATCCTCAATCACTCTTTTTTCAAAGTTGAGGGTTGATTGATCGATTGAATTAAAAACTCCTGCAATATGGGATGTTGTTTTAATATTTTTTAGATCTTTAAAAAGTACAAAGTCATTTGGTTCTTTTTCAAAAACATCCAAGACAGCAAAAGCTTCCTTATGTGTTTTTAAAAAGGCCACAAGTTCTTCTGTCTTGACTAATTCACCACGGGCAGCATTGATAAGGAGGAGGCCCTCAGAACACTTGTTGAGAAATTCAGCGTTGATCATGTGGGCATTACTAAAATTTAATCCGCATGCGAGAATGACAACATCACTCTTACTGAAATCACCATTAAGATTCTTAAAAGGATCAATCATTAACGGTTTTACATTGAGAGCTTCCAAACTTTTCTTCAAGTGCATGCCAATGTGACCTGCCCCAAAAATTGTTATTTTGAGTTCGCTCAGAAGTGGACGTTTGAATGATCGCGCTTTCTCCCAGGTGGGGTGATGAGGGATGGGCACAACATGATTGAAAAGGGCCGAAAGAATATACTCACTGACAGCTTCATACCGAATAGAACTTCCCACGACAACGTCACAAGTCAGTGAGTCGACAACTGCTTTTGTGTAATTATCGTATCCCGAATTTGGATGAAGGATGAGTTTCAGAGAGTGAAGATGATCCTGGCCGATAGTTGAAAAATCAGTATGCGTATTTGTAATTAAAATGTCGCAAGGAAATTGATTGACCATTTCGACTCCCAGGGATTCAAGAGTCGCTTTTTCACGTGTATTAAAATCAACAGGAAAATAAGGGGACGTGCTCGTACGGAAAACTTTTAATTTAGAGGCCCCATTCTTCATAATAAAATTCTTTGTAAGTCGTACGGCAAACTTTTTCTATGGCCGGTAATTGTTGATCGGCAAATTCACCGTTACTCGTATCAGGAACACCAGTTACATTATAGCATTTCGTCTCTTTTTTCCAGTAGCTATTCTTTGGATCTCTTTCATCATTCACTGGTGAGCCGTCTTCGAATCTTAACTCATAGTCAAAATGACTTGCGAGCGTTTGAGTATTGGAAACTTCAATGCGATGACGCTTAGTGGAGAGTAGGTAATTCTTCACTTTGAAACGCGAATTTTTGTGGAAGAGAACTTCTGCTAAATCATCCGGCGTAATGGTTGCACGTCCCAGACGGTAACGAGTCGGCCAGTGAACATTCCCGTAAACAATATAAATTAACTCCGAACATACGATTTTATCGAGGGTGCTGATGTCGAAGTTGAAGTCATAGGCCTTTCCAATTTGGTCTATACCACGTTTAATCTGTTCATAGACAAGCCCAGGTGTTGAAAGGGCGTCTTCTTTGCGAACCACTGTGACTTCATCTATATTCATGAAAGTTTCAATAGTGGCCAGACGAACGCCAGAGCGAACAGCTTCAAGAATGACTTTTCCAGATTCAATCTCGTCGTGATATTCGATAAGATCCGGGTGATCCCACATTCCGATTTTTTCAAGTTGCTCACGAGTTCCTAGGTAGATTGCCACGTGTCCGAAGTGTCCAGGAATAAATTTATCCGTTAGGACAAACGGACTTTTTTCCAGGAGAAGATCCATAGGGCGAAGATCTGAGATCATAAGTTCTTTTGCTGTTGGAGAGTTGAATAGATACCCTTTTCTCCAGTGAATAGAGCCTGCTATATTTCCAAAAACTTCACTCAGTGTATTTGTGATCTGGTTAAAAAAAGTAATAATAGAATCGGCCAATTGAAAATTTTCCAACTTAAATGATGTGACGTTTTGAGCGATTTCTTGTGAGCTTTCACTTGTCATGAAGTGATTGAGCATAAAAAGAGAATCAGGTTCGGCCTTGAAAAGTTCTTTGAGTTCCGGCTCAATCTTGCGAACAAGAATGACATTTTGAAGAAACTTCTTGTCTTCAACAATTCCAGAAACAGTTTCAATCTGCTCATTGATGGCCTTGAGTGTCTGTTTCTTTTGATCATCAAGTGTGCTTTTAATAATTCGTCTTAAACTTCCGTCCTGAGCATAGAAAATTCCATGAATTTCACGGATATGATCAAGCATCATCAAAGCAGACGTTAGATATACGATATGCGCGCGAACCATCGGATTTTTTTGATCCGGGCGAGCGTAGGTATCGGCCATGACGACTTTACGGTACTCATAGAGTTCGATGACTTCAATAAATTTTAGGTTGAATTTTACTAAGAGATCGAAAGACTTCTTAATCTTGTAGAGCTCATCACCCGTAAGAGTATCTTTCTTCTCGATTTTTTTAAGGAGGCCATGGGCCAACTCATTATCGAACTCACGGAGTTCATTGAAGAGTTCTGTGAGTGCCTTAAAGACCTTTAAGTTACCATTGATATCGCGAAGGGGGCGAGTTTTGTTGAATTCAATTTTATCAAGTTGCATCTCTGCCCCTTGAAAATGGGAGGCAATAGAGTCATGTGTAGCGGCCACTACTTTAGTATTGTAAAGCATGGACATTGTTAGTATAAATAGGGCGAGGACTCTCATCTCTATTCTCCGCTGTTGAGACGATATTTTGTAACATTTTCCTGTGCTTGACTCAAGGCGCAATTAGGGATAATGAAATATCTTCACGATTGTCCTAATAATTCTAACTGGAACTGAAATGATTACAATTAAATCTACAAGAGAAATTGAATTGATGAGAGCAACGGGGAAACTCGCGGCCAAAACACTGGAA
>CAMLRB010000062.1 GCA_946482295.1 uncultured Bacteriovorax sp.
AGTTGTAATATTGTCCGGACGTAATAGAAACTATATTACTTAAATAACCCGCTCCACTAACACCATTAACCAAATCTGGATAATAGCGAGTAGTAGTTGATCCATTACCTAACTGCCCTTGAGCATTGTAACCCCAACAGTAAACGTTTCCTGAACTGTTTACAGCACAGGTATGGTGATAACCAGCACTAATGGAGACAATGTTAGAAAGAGTTCCTGATCCTCCCGATCCTTTAACAAGAATCGGAGTGGGACGATTTGTAGTTGTGTTATCTCCTAATTGTCCATAACCGTTATAACCCCAACAATAGACATTTCCTGCTGTCGAAAGAGCACAAACATGATCTCCTCCTAATGAGACATCGGTAATATTTGTGAGAAACCCTGCTCCTCCCACTCCCACTACGGCCACGGGAAACGGAGTTTGGTTAGCAAATGTACCATCCCCTAGTTTATGATAATTGCTACTGAGTCCCCAACACCAAACGCCGCCATTAATGACAGAGCAACTAAGATTATTTTTGGTGACCATTTTAGCTGGAAGATTGCTTAAAACAACCGCGTTGGAACATACAGGTGTAAGCCCTGGTGACGTGGCCTTTAAGTAAATGGTCTCATTTACTGTATAAGACAAGCTAGTGAAGCTTGCGAGTCCCATCGAAGGTGAAAGCACAAGATTGGTCGCCGACAGAGTTCCTGTTGCCGGAGTGGTTGAGCAACCACTGTCCGTATAAGCAGTCAATGTGACATTGTTTGTAGCACCCTTAACTAAATTTGAAAAAGTGTCTTCAATACGCACGACTGGTGCCGTGGTAAGTGCTGTATAAATTCGTCCCGTGGCCGCAGGCTGAGTGGCAAAGCTTAGTTTCGTCGGAGTACCTCCGTCGACCACGATTGGATTTGAACACGTCGTAAAAACTCCAGCGTCCGTTGTATCAGAAACTTTGATCGACATGGTGTCTGCTTCGGAAAAATTGATGGCAGAAAAGACTGCAGTCCCTAATGTCGTCGTCGCAGTGTCTCCAGTGATAGCCGTCGTACTTCCCGTACAGTTTGAGGACTTATAAGCAGTCAAGGCCAAATTATGAGTTGCGAGAGAGAGGTTTCCATAAGAGTCAAACAAACGAACAGTCATGGAGAAATTATCTCCTGCTCGCCCGGAAGTCGCAGGCTGGGCATGAATCCCAATTTGATATGGGGCCGCGGAATTAATTGTGACCCCTGAAGAGCACGCCGATGTTAAACCACTCGATGTGGCCTTGAGGTAAATAGTCGTTGTCGTTGAATAATTTACGCCTGAAAAACTCGCCAGACCCGAAGACGGAATGAGGTTATTAGCGGCCACATTGAAAGTTCCAGTCGCCAAAGTAGTACAACTGCTATCCGTATAAGCGTTAATAGAAACTGTATTGGTTGCATTGGTCACAACTTGATTGGTGTGATTTAAAATGGAGATTTGTGGCTGAACTGTAAAATCTACGCCAGCTGTTGCAGTAGTCGAAGGCTGTTGACTAAAAGCAAGTTTAGCGGCCACTGATGGGTATACTTGAATGGCCGGAGAACAAGTCGAAGCAAGTCCAGGAGAAGAGGCCTTCAAATAAACAGTTTGGGCACTTGTGATATTGACACCAGCGAAGTTTGCAACCCCACCGGAGGCATTTAATGGATTCGCTGTTGCTACAAGAACTGAACCAGCAGACAACGTACACGAACTATCTGTAAAGGCCGCAAGTGTGATAGTGCTTGAAGCGCCACTTGCCACGTTATTGTTACTGTCTTGAACGGCAACGATAGGCTGAGAGCCAAAATTTTCATTAGTTGAGGCCACAGAAGATGGTATACCCACGAAACTTAATTTAACCGCAGGTCCTGAAGTTGCTCCTCCGGAGGTCGAAGAAATTCCAACAGAGAGAGTTCCATTTGAAAGTCCCGTTGATTGAGTCACGAAAATGAGACTTTGAACCGTACCATTCTTATAATAAAGCGTAGTGTAGCTGGTTCCTGCAGTGATTGTTGCTGATCCCGCGGCCGAAGTCGTACAAGTATCTTCAGTATAAAAATCCCCACTTCCTCCACCAGAAAGAGTGATTGTGGTATTAGCAGCGGCATTAGTGGAATTTCCATTAGAATCGGCAACTGAAAGAACATAAGGAATACAAGAATTCGTCAATATAGAAGTGCTACCTGCAATGGTCAAACGACTTGCTCCTGTATTTCCTGATCCACTTGTTATAGCAACTGGAAGAGTATTAGCACTTGCTCCTGTAGCTGTTGAAGAGAAAACTAAATTTTGAGCAGAGCCAGCTTTATAATAAATATAAGACAAGCTCGTGCCTGCATTGATTGTCACTGTTGAAGAAGAAGTCGTACATCCACTATCTGAATAAAATAGACCTGTTCCCTCTCCACCCATCGTAACTGACATATTGCTTGAAACGTTTGTCGAAATGCCTGAAGAATCAGTCGTCATGACGGCATAAGGAACGCATGTATTCGTATTGATACTTGTTGATCCACTAATTTTTAAAACAAGTGTCGCAGCTCCTCCACTTGATGTAACAGTGACTGGAAGGATTGAAGAAACAAGATCCGGAAGACCAGTATCATCTACTGTGAGATTGGGTGTTTGAGCTGCAGTTGCTTTGTAATATATTTGAGCTGACGTTTGAGAACTTGAAAGTGAAATACTGGCCGCTGCTAACATACAGCTACTATCTGAATAGAACGCACCAGCAAGAGCACCCGAAAAGTTTAATGTTTTTGAAACCCCTGCTGATGAAAGGTTATTCAATGTATCTTGGAGAGTAATAGCATACGGAGTACATGCTCCAGTTGTCGTCGTCGCTGAACCAGTCATCACCAATTTGGTTGGTGCGTTTGGATTAATCGTTAGAGTTTTTGTTCCATCAAATAAACCTGCTGCTTGAGCGTTTAGCGAAAAACTTCCAGGTGTGTTGGAAGCAAACCAAACTTGTTCCGAAGAATTTCCACTCAAAACGGTAACAGACGAAGTTACAGTCGAACAAGCTGATGTTGTATAAAAACTTCCACTGCCGTTTCCAGACAAAGTCAAAATTACATTAGATCCTTGAGTGATCGGGTTATTGAGCTCGTCTTGTATTGTAGCTGTAACTGCATTACAGCTCCCAGCGAGTGCCGTGTTTGTCGCAGTCAGAATAATTTTGTTTGATGTTCCCGCGATGAGCGAAACTGCTTTCGAAGCTGGCGTAAGCCCACCAGAGCTTGCTCCGATTGTAAGAGCTTCGGCCGTTGTACCTTTTAAATAAACTTGAGTAAGTGAAGAACCCGCGCCAAGTGTAATACTGCCGGCCATGGTCGTACAGTTAACATCAGAATAAAACTTTGCGTTTGATAGACCAGAAAAGTTAACTGTCGTAACACTATTTGCTGGAGATAAGTTACCTAAGCTATCTTCTAAGCGAAGATCATAACCAATACAACTACCAACTGAATTCGTGGCTGGACCAGTTAATATTAATCTGTTATTGGCGGCAGCTGCGACAGTTGCTGCCCAAGAATCAGAGGTGAGGCCCGTGGCCGATAATCCTAACGTTACACCTTCTGCGACGTTGTCTTTTAAATAAACAGTAATGTTTGATTGTCCCATGGGAATTGTCTCTGAAACAATTGGACCACCAAGACAGTTACTCGTGTTATGAAAAGTTGCACTTCCCGTTGAAGAGAAGTTAACACCAACAGCACTTGTGGCCGTTGCATTGTTATTAAATGAATCTTTAAGCGAAACATTGACGGCCGTACAAGCACCAGCTGTAAGCGCTGGTCTCGAAAAAACGACTTTTGTGTATGGAAGTGGATCAACCGTTACACCAAATGTTCCAGTAGTCAGAACACCAGAGTTATCAGCACTCAAGGTAACCGCAGCTGCAGATGGAGATTTGTAATAAAAAAGTGAAGCTGTCTGACCTGCATTAATGATAAGTGAATTCGTCGACGTCACACATGATGAATCAGAATAAAATGCGCCTGCTCCCCCACCGGTTAAATTGATTGCCGTTGCAGAAGCGACAGCAGAGGCAAAATTATTTGGATCTCTTGCAGTTACTGTATAAGCGCGACACTCTCCAAGAGTGATTGATGCTGAACCTGTTAAAATTAATTGGGAAGGAGCATCTGGAACAATTGAAACACTTGTTGAAGCTGGTGTTAATGGTCCAGCATCATCAACGTTAAAAGTTAAATTTGCAACACTGTTGCCTTTATAATAAAAAGGTTTCGAAGAATCACCTGTTGCAAATGACAGTGATGAAATAACTGAAGTACAGCCTGAATCAGCGTAAAAATCCCCTGCACCTTTACCACCAATATTAACAACAGTTAACGCTGTAACGGCCGTTTCAACGCCTGATCCATTGGTTGTTTTCACAACATACGCCGAAGAGCAATCTGCAGCTTGAACAGAAACAGGCCCCGTAATTGTTAATTTAACAGGTGCTGATCCAGATGAAGCTGAGGCAGAAACACTCATTGAAGCATCAGTTAAAGACGCCCCATCATCAGCAGCAAGAACATAGTTTCCTGCAGTCGCAACAATAAAATAAAAACTTGTTGAACTTGTTGATGCATTAATTTGAGGAGAAGGAAGAGCAACCGTACAACTTGCATCGCTAAAAATGGAAAAGCCAGCGCCACCAGAAATAGTTAGTGGAAGATTGGCCGTTGTCACTGACGAATTAAAAAGACCATCAACTGATCGAACAACAACTGGCCCCGAACAAGCACCTGCGGTCACAGAATTTGGTCCACTTAAAACAAGTTGGGTTGGAGTAGAAGTTGAAAGTGCAGAAATTTGAACGCTGATATTTCCAGACTGAATGTCACTGCCTGCTGGTGTATCTAAAACAAGATTCACGTTTTCAGCAACAGTGTTTTTGTATGAAAAAGCAATAAAGCTGGAAGCACTTGCAATGGTAACTGAAGTGACTGGAGCTCCAGAACAATTTGATCCTTCATAAAAAGATCCACCAGTTCCCGCTCCACTCATTGTTAGAGCAATTGCTGAAGCTGCATTTTTGTTCATGCCAGAAGCATTTTGAAGAGTTGCCAAATATGAACGACACTGGCCTGCATTTAAAGAAGAAGGTCCAGTCACTGAAATTTTTAGAGCATCAACATTTACAACTGGATTTGTCACAGAAAGAATAAAACTTACGGGCTTAACAAGAGAATCAGCTTCTTGTAATTCAAAAATATGACCTTGATTAGAAAGTGGACGAACATAAATTATTTTTGAAAGACTATTTTTTGCAATTGAAACAGACGAAGTCAGCAATGTTGAGCACGTTGAATTTCCATAAAGAGATGCTGTATCTCCTGAAACATTAACAGTGTAATTTGTTGGGGCCGCGACTTGATCACCATTGGCATTTTTAAGTGCAATAATGAGAGGCACACACTGATTTACTTCAACAACTGCTGGTGCTGACATCGCTAAAGTAAGCGTTGTTGTATCTTCAGTTTCGACGAGTTTATCAAGTGTCTTTGCTCCAGTTGCTGTCAAAGACGACATGTCTTTACAGGACTGTAAAATCAAAATGATGGTTACCAACAAAGTGTGATAAACAAAATGTCTCATAGTTTTAAACCTTATTAATAAAGTGTCCCGAAATCTAATCGGTTCATATTTGAGATATTAAGAGTATAAAGCTTAAGCATTAGCATTAATTAAACAAAACGATGTAATTTCATAGACTTAGCAACCTTAAGATAAATTGAGAAATGTGCGATTTTGGCAGAACTTAGGGGCAATTGTGAAGAAAAGGCATATTTTAGGGCCGAAATAGAAAAAGACCTCCATCCTTAGAGGTCAAATTCACGCTTAAGCATAAAAAAAAAGGCCAGCTTGAGGCCGGCCTTCTTTCTTATTTTAGAAGATCTTTAATGATATTGATTCTCGTCACGTCTTCACCGCGTCCACCATCTTGTGGGCGGTAAACTGAAACCATACATCCATCTTGAGAACGAGCGTAGTCAGTGTCTCCTCTTACTAGGATACCTTCAACGATACCAGTTCTTGAATCAACAACAGCTGAACCAGAATTTCCACCGTATGTATCAGCGTTTGTTACGAAGTAGATTGGGTTTGTATTGTTTCTCATATCTGCAGCAGCAGTGATTTTAGTTGGAAGACCAGTTGGGTGACCGATAACTGTCATAACTGCATCGTTAGCAGGCTTCCCTTCTTTTCTGTATTTAAGAGGAGTGCGACCAACAACTGGACGATCTAGCTTTAAAACTGCGTAGTCTGCCATTGTCATTGAATCTTTTTGTCTCTCGATGATTTTTGTACATTTGTATACCTGAGACTTATTCATTTTGAATTCTGATTTTTCTTCAGTTGTATTTGCATAATCAAATACCCATGAGTGGTTTGAACAGTCGAATTCGCTATTGATACAGTGACCAGCAGTTACAAGCTTATCTGGAGCAACTAAGAATCCAGAACAGTTTCCTGCAGCTACTTGCTGAGAAAATCTTTCGCTCTTACAGATTCCTGACTCTTCAAGAGTTTCAGCTTTGATTGTGATTGTGTCACCATCAGCAACTAAATTTCTATCCATAATTTGAGCAGCCGTTGAAAGAGCTAATTCTTTCATTAAGCTGTCAGAGCTCTCATAAACGTCCATTCTGTCATCTTGTCCGTAGATAACTTTTGTCGTGATTGGTGCTTTACCAGCAAATGCCGACAATGAAGTCAATGTCAGTGTTGTGATGAGAAGGGCCTTAATTGTCATGAGAAACGTCCTTGTATGGAGTGTTTTTACGTCCAAAGATTAAAGAATATCTTAAGGCAAATGCACACTTACAAAAACTTACTCTTGATCGAAATACTCGACTTTTAACTTACAATTTCTTACCGCTAATGAAGCATGCTTCTACACATCCGGGGAATGTGACATTTAGAAAAGGCGACCATAAGGCCTTCGTTTGTAGTTTTTCTCGAGTGACAGTGATTGGATTTTTTAAGTTAAGAACTGAAAATGAGGCGGAAAACCCAGGTTCTATAAACCCCATTCCCGCTCCCCAGCGATTGAATGAGGCAGAGTGTCGATTAAGCTCAAAAAGAAATTGATTAAAAAATGTCCCCGGATTTTCGCTGCAGATCTTTGCGATAAGGCGCGGATCAATTTTCTGATCTAATAAAAGCCATGTGACAAATGGCCCGTATGTATCAAGACCTGGAAGTCCACTCATCCCCTTCTTTTTTTCCTCTGGTGAATGAGGAGCATGATCAGTGGCGAGATAATCAATCTCACCATTTTTAATGGCCTCTAATAAAGCATGAGCATCCTCATCACTCCTTATTGGAGGATTCATCTGAAAAAAGATTTGTTCTTCAGCAGGGATTTCTTTTTTTATTTTATCGACGGAAAAATAAAGATGCTGAGGAGTTACTTCAGTTGAAACTCTCACGCCACGAGCACGGGCCTTTCTAATTTTTTCTAAACCTTCACGAGCACTATAATGACAAAGTTTTCCTTTGAGATTGTACTTTTCAATGAGTTCTAGGGCCACTTCAGTCGCCATCACTTCCGCAATAACTGGCCTTCGTGTCTCATGCGTGGGTTGAGATTTATTTGCTTCTAAAATTTCCGGATCTTCGCAGTGAAAACTCACATGTTGATTTTTATAATACTGAAGAACAACATCGAGCTCTTCATTATTTTTAAAATAGAGTTCTCCAATCGAAGGCCCCATATAAACTTTGTAAGGCACTGTGAAACTCACAGGCCTTGTTTGCGGGCCGATTCCTGCATACAAAAGAATAGGCATCGGATGATGTTCTGTGAGCTGCATTTTGGCCTTATAAGTCTCGTCGTCGACAGGAGCAATCGGATTATTAGGCATATCGGCAACGTGAGTGACACCGCCGTTTACGGCTGCACAACAAGTCGAATAAAAATCTTCTTTATAAATATTTTTTTGAGAGACATCTTCGCGGGCGTGAATATGGATGTCACCCATTCCTGCAAATAAAAGGCAATCGTCATCGAAGAAGTAATCGACTTCAGATTTATTTTTTTTTGCATCTTCGACCTTAGTGATGAGACCAGAAGATTCATCAAAAGTGATGTCGAGACGTTTTTGAAAGCGAGATGTTTGGGCCCGTGCCTGAATCGTTTTAGAAGTCATTTAAGATGTCCTTTGCTGGAAGATCAAATCGCCATGTTCTTCCATCAAAGTCTCTAAACTGCAACGAGTTCTCCTGACAGTGCTCGACGAAGCGATACTTTTCGTTGTTAGGATCTTGGGCCTTCCTATAAAGAAAGAAATTAAATTTATCCAGAATCTCCTGCATCTGATCGGCGTCTTTGAGTTTGAAAGCGAAAGTCACTCCAGAACTTACGTGCTTGAAGTCAGGGCTATCGACAAGTTTTACATTGAGTGACCCTTTTGAAAGACAATCACTTTCCATATCGACGTCGAATTCGAAAACGTCAGAAAGAAAATCGGTCATCCGAAGCTTATCCTGACTGGAAAGAATAACGGGGCCAGAGATGTAATCCATACTCTTATGTTAAAAGCGAATGAACTTCTCTGCAAGAATTTTGGCGATTAGATTTTAGGAATGTATTTGAGCGGAAGCACAGAAGTTCTCTGCACCACTTCGCCTCTACATTCATCGTCACGACATTTTTTAGGACGCTGACAGATAAGATCGAGATTAAGTTCAAAATCATCTTCGCCGCGAACAAGAATTCCTTCCACCATTTTTGAGTCACGGCCATAAACAGGTGAACCAGAATTTCCAGAGAAGGCATCAGCGTTCGTTTTGAATGTGTACGTTAATGAGTTGTCTCGAATCGTAATGCGATCGCTAATCACTTTTGGTAACCCTAACGGATGGCCGGCAAGGGCAAGTTCTTCAGTCGCCGACACTTTCCCTACACGGCGGATAGGAAGTGCTTTTCTGTCTTCTACTTTTTTATTAAGACGAATGAGCGCAAAATCCAAACGTGGATTATTTGACCAACTCACAAGTTCGGCACACGAATATGATTTTTCTTTTGGAAAAGAAACTGAACCGGAAGGAGAAATAAACTCTCCACCGTCGTTGTAATCAAGAACCCAAGTTTGTTTTTTACAATCGTACTTGTCTTTAACACAATGGCCGGCCGTCAGCAGGAGATCAGGACTGACAAGAAAAGCTGAACAACTTGATACTGAAGGAGACTCCGTAAATCTCTCATCTGGGCAAAAGTTAAGACCAGAGCGCAAATCTTTTGTTTTGATCGTAATGACGTCATCGGCACTCGTATCAATTCTCCAATTGGGAATTTGAGCGAGAATAGCATCTGAAACTTTAAGGAGATCAGCATCGAACTCAGTATCAAGTTCCGAATAAATGCGGCGATTGTCGTTTCCGTAAATAACTTTGTATTCAACATCAGTGTGCATCGGTTGCGCGTACAAAGAACCAGTGCTTAAAGCACAAAGAATAATGAGATGTGTTTTCATGTCCTCTAAATGCCAGAGAGGACTTAAAAAAGACAGGGTTGGGTAATAATTACAGGCCTGCGAAAGTGTGAACTAATTCAACAATTCTAGGATCATGGACGCGGTATAGGCGATGAGGTCCCTGTATTTTCATAAAATTGACCAGGCAGTGGAAATGAAGGTGTTCACTCTCTTCAAAAGACTCCGTTTGAAGGGCCTTTCGGAGAAACGATTTTTTAGAAAGACCAATCACCATAGGCCTTGAAATATGAGACAGGACTTCATTAAATCGATTGATGAGCTGCCAGTTTTGTTCAAAGGTCTTAGAGAACCCAAATCCTGGATCAAGAATGAGTCTTTCTCCCCAACCACGTTTTTTAAAGGCCTCTTTTGCTCGTTGAAAGTTTTTGATCGTGCTCTCTACACTGTCGGCCTTATTCAAAAAGCTCATATGGTTTAAAACAAGATCACGGGAGGGAATATGCGTAGAATTGTAAACATAAAAACAATCGATTTGAGCGAGCGCATTCCATAACGATTCGTCTAAGACTCCGCTTACATCATTCCAAATGAATAGGACTCCGGGATGCACTTCTTTAAAAGCACGGGCCATACGGATGAAATTATCACTTTTATAGGTATCGAGTGAGAGAACTTTTCCTTCAAATGAAAACTCCTTTGAGAGGACAAGAAAGCTTTTAAAACGAGTCCACTCTTCTTCATTTGTAATGGCACTATTCATTGGGGCCGTCGATTCAAAACCCACATCGATAATTAAGTTGTTCTGAGAAAGAAAAGATTTTAATTGAGTTCGAGCGGAATCCTCATCTAAGAATTTTCCACGGTCGGAAAATGAATTGGGAGTCATGTTTAAGACTCCCAATGTTTGAAACTTTGTAATGTCGATCATGGGTGTGATGAAACCCTAGGCCATAACCGGATTCATTCCGTTATTTTTCTTCGATGGATCTTCTTCTACAACTGGCTTTTTATCCGATTTAAGAGGAAGGCCAATATCAATACCCGCAACAACATCTTTTACTTGTTGAAAGTCGATTGTCTCCCACGCCATAAGTGCTTGAGCGAGACGATCTAATCCATCACGGTTTGATTTAAGAATGTTAAGCGCCTGACGGTAATTTTTTTCAACGATGCGGTTAATTTCTGAATCAATTTCCTGCGATGTTTTTTCAGAGTAATCAACGTTTTCACCCATACCTGTGAAAGCTGACTGACCAGACTTGTGATAGTTGATCGGTCCCATCTTCTCACTCATACCCCATTTACAAACCATGTTGCGAGCAAGAGAAGTCGCGCGTTCAATATCGTTTGAAGCACCTGAAGTCATTTGTCCGTAAACAATTTCTTCAGCACAACGTCCACCCATTAAAAATGAAATGAAGTTTTCGGCGCGATCGTTTGTAAGAGAGAGCATATCTTCGTTTGGAAGAGTTTGCGTAACACCCAAAGCACCTCCACGAGGCATAATAGAAACTTTGTGAATAGGATCAGTGTAAGGAAGATTCATACCAACAATCGTGTGACCTGCTTCGTGATAGGCCGTCATGAGTTTTTCTTTATCAGAAATCACCAGAGATTTTCTCTCAGGCCCCATAAGAACTTTATCTTTAGCTTGTTCGAAATCTTCGTTTGAAAGTTTTTTCTTATTGTAGCGAGCAGCATTCAGGGCGGCTTCGTTTACGAGGTTCGCAAGATCAGCACCAGTAAATCCTGGAGTCCCTTTAGCAATAACTTCAAGATCAACATTATCTTCAAGAGGAGTTTTCTTTGTGTGTACTTTTAGAATTCCTAAACGTCCGCGAACGTCAGGAGCACCAACCATCACTCGTCTATCGAAACGACCTGGTCTTAAAAGAGCTGGATCGAGAACGTCAATTCTGTTTGTAGCGGCTATAAGGATAACACCTTCATTCGATTCGAAACCATCCATCTCTACAAGAAGTTGGTTCAATGTTTGTTCACGTTCATCGTGTCCACCACCAAGACCTTGACCGCGGTGACGTCCAACTGCATCGATCTCATCGATGAAGATGATACATGGAGCGTGTTTCTTTCCTTGCTCAAATAAATCGCGAACACGTGAAGCACCGACACCCACGAACATTTCAACGAAGTCAGAACCTGAAATAGAAAAGAAAGGAACATCTGCTTCACCGGCAACTGCGCGAGCTAGTAAAGTCTTACCAGTCCCTGGAGGACCAACAAGGATAACACCTTTTGGTATTTTCCCGCCAAGTGACGTGTATTTTTTTGGATCTTTTAAGAAGTCGACAACTTCTTCCAATTCTTCTTTTGCTTCTTGAACGCCAGAAACATCAGCGAATGTAATTTTTTTGTCGTGCGGATTGAGCATTTTTGCTTTTGATTTACCAAAGCTCATAGCTTTTCCACCACCCGCTTGAATTTGACGGAGGAAGAAATAGAAAATTACGATGAGAAGAATCATCGGTCCCCAGTTAAGAAGAAGCGACGTGAAGAATGTTTGTTTTTCTTCTTCTTCATACGTTGGAACAATTCCGTTTTCACGAAGAATGTTAAACGTTGCATCTCCAGTGTTTCCAGTCAGCGTAAAGCGTTTACCGCCTTCGTAACCAGAATTAAATTTCCCCATGATCGTATCTTTACCTTTGAAAATAACTTCTTCGACATTTTTGTCTTGGACAGCTTTTACGAAGGCCGGGTATTTAATAGTGAGAATGTCACTTTTGTTGACTGTCGCTAACTTTGCCACGAGGGCCATCAGTAAAATAACGACGATCCATAAAGTGAGAGTCTTTTGTTGCGGTTTCATCAATATCAATCCTTGAGAGTCTCTAAATGTTTTCTCAACTGAAAAGTTGAGTCGATGATCTATTCTAAATATTGAGGTCGGAAGAAGCAAGCACGACGGCAGTGTCATAAATCTTTTGTCGAATCGTGTCTGGCAGTACTGGAGCAAAGCCGTAAGGCACTTTATTGTTTTTAAGCCACGCGCATGTTTGAGGAAAGAGCGGATGAATAAGCAGTGATTCTTTTTTTATCATTGGAGAATGACCAAAAATGAGCCCCGGAAAGCACTTCATCGCATGGCAAGGAATCTGCGTGAGGTTTAAGAATTGAGAGTCTAAATATTTTACGAGCTTCGCGTCTATCTCAGAAAAAAATATTTTATGAGTTTGATTAATGATCAATAGATCCTGGTGACAAAGAAAAACTTCCACTCCGCCACTAAAAGACATCGGACCTTTTAAGCGAGAGGCCTTCGCGCTGACCATAAGATGCTCGTGCGCCTTTATCAACTTGTCTAATTCAGCATCAACTTCACCTCTGGATTTCGTCGAACATCGAAGAAGAAAGTCTTTAAGTTCCGCTTTATGAGGCCTAAGCGTACTCGAACTTAAAACTGTTCCACCTGATTCATCCTGCGCATTCAAAAGTGGCAATACAGCATGGGAAGAATGCGTATGGACACCTAAGAGTTGAGCAAGTTCATTTTTTTGAGCGACATAATGACGAAGAAGGCGCGGATATTTTGTGAGCATTGATTTCAAAATTTTTTGGCGAATAAAGTTTCGCTCAAAAGAAACATCTTCATTTGAAGCATCTTCGCACCAACTGAGCTTCTGCGAATGAGCATAACGAAGAATGTGTTTTTTCGTCACGCAAAGAAGTGGCCTTCTCATTGATGGACCTCTCACTGGAATTCCCAAAGTTGATTTGAGCGAGCCCTGCTTCGACTCTTGCATCAGTGTCCACTCCAGCGAATCATTGAGATGATGGGCCGTAAAAATAATGGCCTTCTTTTTTTGAAGTTCATGAAAATGTTTTTTCCGAAAGGCCCGTGCTCTTGCCTCAAAGTTTTTATCAGTAAGAGAAAACTCTCCTTCAAACTGAATAAAAGGCGCTTTGTATTTTTCAGCAAGGGCCTGCACAAAGGCACTTTCTTTTTTATTTTCCAGAGGTCTCGTCTGATGATTAAAATGAACAATCTCGAAGGGAATCTTCAATCGATAAAAGACATGAGCAAGCACGACGGAATCCACTCCTCCGGATACAGCTAAAATCGCCCGTTTTCCAGAGTCCAATAAATGATATTCTTTTATGAAGTTTAAGATATGGTCTTCGAACTTCTGTGCATAGAGATCGTGTCTTTTCATCAAAAAATCATAGACCTAAAGTGATTTTTAAGAAAGGACAACCACATAAATTCTTGACATTAAGATCACCTCCGACTAGGATGAGTCAAACTTTTTTATGGCTTGGTAGCTCAGTTGGTTAGAGCGATGGATTCATAACCCATAGGTGGGCAGTTCGATTCTGCCCCAAGCCACCATCAAGATTAAAAAAGAAAAGTTATTCTAAGGTCATTTTTTTTTGATGTTTTCAATGTTCATTAAAGAATCTCTCCCTCGGTAATGCCCCTCGTTTAAAAGTCCATTATAGCGAGAGCCTCCCTTACACTTCCCCACATATTTACAATCATGACACTCTGAGGGAACAAATTCAAGATTCCGCATTTTTTTCATAAAGGGATGGTTCCAGCATGAAAGGATATCGAGAGGATCACCTATATTTTCATTTATAAAATAGGAGGGCCTTGCAAGGCCATTAGGATCGATAACAATCCGCGAATGTCCATCGTCATAAATTCCTCCACTAGAGAGCATTTCCAAAAGTTCAGGATCAGCAGCACAAAAAGGAATTGCATTAGCAATGTTCACAACCCTCTTACTGAGAACACTCACGCTTAACAATTCTTCAAGCATCATGTTTATATCTAAAGTCTTTTGGTCATTACTATTATGAAGCTTAATTTCTCGGTAAACTTCCCAAAATTTAAAATCGAAATTATTAATGAGATTTAAAATTTTTCTTAAATGAGGCACCCCAAGAGGTGTTAAAACTGTGCCGAATCTTAATACTGGAATTAATGATTTATTTAAAACTTCAATACCCTTCATTTTTAATTCAAAAGATTTATTTGTTTTTGTCCATAAGTAATCACTTGCATTATCAAAACCGTTAAATGAAATGAGAACATTGTCTACAAAACTCTCTATTAGGGATATATTCTCAGAATTCACCAAAGTGGCATTTGAGTTAAGCCAAATATTAAAACCTAAACTCTTAGCAAATTCTAAAATTTTAAAGAGATCCTTACTCATGAGAGGCTCACCACCTGTTATTCTCAATTGTTTTATTCCGGCATTTGAAAGCGAGATCATTATAGCTTTTAATTTCTCTAAGGAAGGCCCTTGCTTCATCCTTCCATCTTTAGCGAATGAATTTATATTAAAACAACGGTCGCATTTTAAATTGCATGAAGGAGTGATTTCAATAATGACTTCGGCCGGTAATTTCATAAGAACATATCTCTATTATTAGGTCATTCCACTAAATTTTAATCATAAGATTTAAAATTTTATTGCCTGAGCGATAAAATAATTGGTCTTGTATCAATCTCTCTATAACTTGAATAACATTTGCTATATTGCTGCCCTTATCATTGAGGATTTTCAAAAGTTGCTTTTGATCTACAGGTCCGAAAGTGAGTTCAAAAAGATCTAAATACTCTATTGAATATTCATACGTGCGCGCAGTTTCGAAACGTTGATCATTAACCAAAATTTTAGCTTTATCCTCGTAAAAATAAGTTAAAAGAAAGGAGTCATTTGTAAATTTCCGCTTCCATTTATTATATATTTCACTCAACAAACTGAAGTTATGCACTTTAAAAAGATTAGGGCCTTCAGTAATATCAACAAAAAGGTAAGCAAAATCATCAATATCAACTTCATTTAATCGATAAATTTCCCTATAAAGAGCATGTGGCACAAGCTTAAGATTATTTTTCACTCTATTGTTATAGATTTTACTGTCTCTCGGATAGTTCATACCTCTAATGGTGTAAGGCGGATATAAGTGAAACAAAGAAGGTAGAAAGCTTTCTAGCTCTAATATTTTTTCTTTTGAAGTTGTATGTTTATCAAATAAGATATTCCAATAAACTGTCATTCTATTGATAGTACAATATTTTAAAAATGCTATATTCTGAATCCCAGTGACTCCTTTGTTAATTATTTTCAATTCTTCATCGTCAAAATTCTCGATTCCGGGCTGGACATTATCAACCCCCGCTTTTTTCAAAGCGCTTACTTCATCAAAATTCATATTAGATTTAACGTTATAAAAAATTGAAAATTTGAATGGATATGCAGTAGCAAGTTTTTCAATTAAAGTATTATGATAATTGCTGGGCAAAATTAAATCTGAAGCAACAAATTTTGTCACTCCGTATGTATTATAAAATTCTAAAATCTCGGCCAATACTTTTTCAGACGACTTCGATTTGAATTTCAACGTTTCAGTATTTAATCCACAAAAGCTACATTGATTTTTCTCCCCCCACCAGCATCCTCTTGATGAAGTAAAGGGAAAGAAGATATGAGGAAGCAACAATGCATTTTTATTAAAAACCTGGTCTACAAAATCACTAAAATCTGGGGTGGGCGAATTTTCCATTGAATCAATTGATAAACGTATACAGGGAACATCTTTTTTATCTGCATTGGCGTTAAATTTATTCCAACAATTATGAGGAGTTTCGAGCAGATAAGCATCTAAACCACTATCAATAACTTTTTGACAAAAAATTGGGAATTCATTCTCTGCTTCACCTGAGAAAACAATATCGAGAACATTAAAGTTTTTCACCAAAACTTTGCCTGCATAACCTTCACAATTAAACCCTCCCATCACTGTGATAATCTCAGGGAATTCTCTTTTAATTCTACTGAACAATGCTAGAGATGCCATTGTTTGTTCAGTAGTAGAAGTTGAGCCTAAGATTTTAGGATTAAGGGCCATAATCTCAATTGCAAGTTCTTCGATAAACCGTTCGCAAATTGGTCTCAAGTAATTAAACAATAGGGATAAATATTCGCCTTTTGTTTTTGCAGAGTTTAAAAAATCATACTTTCGGGCAATTTGCAGTTTTGGACCTGATAGAGGAGAATTTTCAAACTTTTTGAAAAAATAATCGGAATCGACAACATTTTTGCGCCATAGAACTGAAGCAAATAATGAATCAAAAAAAAGAGCTTCAGTATTCGGCCAAACCAAGTCTGCGTATAAACTGTCTCCTACTTGCTGTGAGAAATCGATTTCTGATTCGATAATATGACTACTAATACCTTTTTTTTTAGTGCTGATTTCAAAATTCCCAAACCTAAAGACGGAGTATTAATTTTCGATGTGAAAGGAAGTTTAACTAATACAACTGGAAAATTTGAATTCATAATGAGAACCTTTTTCTGACTATTATTTTCCACACAGAATCTTTCAGCAATTATTTTTCCCTCCTCCTCCGGGGTGGAAAACCATCCTCGTCCTAAACTTTAATTTGTTTTCGTCCCTGTTAATCAATTAAAATGTTGAGTTTGGAAGGAGAATAGTCTTTTGAATAAAATATTAATTGAAATCAAAAAAATGGAGTTAAAAAAAGACTGGCCCTCTAA
>CAMLRB010000063.1 GCA_946482295.1 uncultured Bacteriovorax sp.
TGACAACCCCAATCGCAAAGAAGAACGTTTGTGGGCGGAAGTCGTTTTGAAGGTCATGCACACAATAGTTCACGCTGATAAAGATCTTCGTTCGAATTATTTTAAAATTGTTCAAACTCAAATTTTTGATCGTTTTTATAAATATGTATTCCGCGATGAAGAAGGAAAACTTTTTATTGGTGTTAAGGGGTCTGGTGATTACGTTCAGCTGGTGGACTTCGAAACAAAATCGAAAAAAACTCGCGACAGTATTATCATCAAACTTCTGCATAAAGCAGAAAACGTAGCTGAAGAACTTTTTGATCGTGTAGGCGTACGTTTTATTACCCATACACGTTTTGATACACTTCGCTTAGTGCGCTTTCTGTTAACGAAGAATATTGTCATTCCCCACAATAACAAACCAAGCCGGGCCATTAACACTATGATTGATCTTCCCAAGTTTAAGGAAGAACATCAGAAGATTTTGAAAATGGCGATTCGTAACAATCTTTCAGAAGAGAGATTTATTGCGGCCATGGACCGTGCGATTGCTGACTGTCAGCTTAAATCGAACGAAAGTGAAAGAAACAAATTCACTTCCAAAGCTTATCAGTCCATTCAGTTCACTTGCCGTCAATTGATTGAATATAAAAATCCTTTCTTGCAGGAATTCAATGAACTGAGACGAATTGCAAAGGGCGCTTCTCCGGAAGAAAATGAACTCGCTCGTCGTGTCCTCAGTATGGATATTTCTCTTGTCGCTAGAGATATTCGTTTCTTCTATCCGTATGAGATTCAAGTGGTCGATCAAGAAGCCTTCAGAGAAAATTCTCAAGGTGAAGCTTCTCACCAGGAATACAAAAGACAGCAAGTGCAATCGGCACTTAAGCGCGTTTTTAAACCTCTCCTCGAATATAAAAATATTCAGCTCTAATTAAAGATTTTTCTCTGGTTTCAGCTGACGTATTTTTTTCATGAATTGCATAATTCTGTGATTAATTAATTCTGGAAAATCGGCCTGAGGAACGTGGCTGCCATCTTTTACAATATACAGCTGACTGTTGGGAAGATTTTTGGTCAAAATTCTCTGCAGATAATTTGGAATAATTTTGTCTTTATCGCCGCCAATCACTAAGGTAGGAGTTTTAATCGACTCAAGATGATTAATGACATCATGATCATGCATGAGTTTTAGAAGATGAAAGAAGAGTGATTCAGGCAGTTCACTGATTTTTTTCATATAGAGTTGAATGAATTCCATCTCAACTTGTTTTTTGTTAAAGCCTCCATCGAAGATCGCGTATTGAGCGATAGGATTTTTGAATGAATGTTTCCAGAAGCTTTTATAGAGCTCAGGAAATTTTTTAGTCAATGATTCGATATAAGGAAGGGTCAGATCAACCACATTAGAATCGAACATAATATCTTGTGGTGGAACCACCGTGCCAGAAATTAAAACCATAGCTGTGACATCTTCTGGATATCTTCTTGCATGTTCCAAACAAATATTCACCCCCATACTGTGGCCTAAAAAGAGAGTGTGTTTAATGTTCAAATGCTCGAGCATTTCGTGGAGGTCGCGGGCGATATTTGGAAATGTACATGATTCAATATCTCCTTCCTGCGAAGAAGCGAAATGAAATCGGTAATCGTGAAGAAGAATTTGATAACCTTGTTCTTCGAAAAATGGAATCTGATATTTAAAATGATTGTTGCTACAAAGCAAGCCGTAGATAAAAACAATAACAGGTTTTTCTACCGAGAGCTGATCGATTGGAAAATTGGTGTTGTAGAACAGGCGAGTTCCATCGCTGGTATAAAAATAATTAGGATGGTTTTTCTTAAACATCTTGCTTTGATTCCTGTTCTATAAGAACTTCTTCGATAAAATCGAGTGCAAATCGCAATTCAGGGGAGGTTCTTTCGAAATGTTCAAAAGCATCAGCCAGATCCATATCACTTTGAGTTTTTTCAAAAGATATGATCTTGAGTTGATTTTTGCCGAAAGCAATCACATCACCAGGACGAATTTTTAAACTCCCACTTATTTTTTTCCCATTCACAAAAAAGTAAGGTTCAGTTTTCAGACTTTTAATCAAAACGGTGGGAACACCGAAATCGTCGACGATTTTTAGTAAAATATATTTCAGGGGAAGTTCGCGATCTTGAAAGATAAGGTCATTCTTCAGTGATCTTCCTATATACAAAAGGTCGTAATTGAACTCGTAGGTCCCAAGGGCCGTCTCATCGCTACTTTTTTGTACTTCTATGGTGATCATATGACTATGGTATCAAATTTTTAGGAATTATACCGTAGTGAAAATTCGTTCATCTTGGGAGAAGCGTTCTAGCATACGCTCTATATCTGAATCTTTTGCTTCAATTAATTTGTGAGCGTCTTCCCGTGCCTGATAGAGGACATCAGCATGTAGAATCACGTTGGCCATACGCTTTTGTGCTTGAGAGCCGGATTGATCAGTTCCGAAGAGATCACCTTCACCTCTCAATTTGAGATCCTCTTCTGCTATTTTGAATCCATCAGTGTTATTTTCGATGACTTTAAGACGTTCCATGCTTAAAGCTGAAATCTTTTTGTCATTAACGAGGAAACAAAATCCCGGTTTTTCTCCACGACCTACACGTCCTCGCAACTGATGAAGTGAGCTCAGTCCAAATCTTTCAGGATTAATAATGGCCATGACAGTGGCATTGATAACGTTGATTCCTACTTCAATCACACTTGTTGCAACCAGTATCTGGACATCATGATGCTTAAAAGCTGTGAACATCTTTGCTTTTTCATCAGCTTTCAATTGCCCATGCAGCCCTTCCACTATGTATTCCGGGAAGAACTTTTTAAATCGCTCTAAAGTATCAGTGAGATTGTGAAATTCTTGTTCAGCACTTTCATTAATGGCCGGAACAACAACGTAAACCTGCTCGCCAAGACTCAATCTCGTTTTAATGAAGTTGAGAAATTGCGGGTAAGTTTCTTCAGTAACAATTCTTGTTTTGTGACCTTTGCGTCCACTAGGCATCGATTTAATCGTGGAGATGTCCAAATCACCGTACTGAGTGAGACTCAAAGAGCGAGGAATGGGAGTAGCCGACATAATCAAACAATGTGTTCCTTGGCCTTTACTTGTGAGCTTGATTCTTTGGTCAACACCGAATTTGTGCTGTTCATCTATAATCGCAAGACCTAATTTTTGAAATTCAACAGTCGCTTGAATGAGAGAGTGTGTTCCGATGATTAGTTGAATTTTTCCTGAGCGAAGTTCTTCTGCAATAACTTTTTTTTCCTTTGCACTTGTAGAACCCAATAGGAGCTTGCAAGTAATATTTTGGTTTTGAAAAAGCTCTTCCGCACTCGCGAAATGTTGCATGGCCAGCGCTTCAGTAGGGCACATGAAAGCGACCTGGGCTCCACCATTGATGACAATGGTTGCGGCCAACATGGCGACCGTGGTTTTTCCACAACCAACATCACCTTGGACAAGTCTCATCATTGGATGTTCAGCAATTAAGTCCTTTCGAATTTCTTTTAGCGTCTTTTCCTGATCTGGCGTGAGTGCGTACGGATAGAGACCTAAATACTTTTGGAATTGATCTTCGTTAATTGTAAACTTTTCAGCTTTTGGCTTTTTAAAATATTGTCTGCGCAGATAAATTTTAATTTGATCTTCAAAGAATTCCTCATAAATGAGTCGTTTTTCAGCACGTGCTTCCAAATCCGGATTTGGTTTTAGCTTTCCATGAATAACTTTGAAAGAATCAGAGAGGGAAAGAAAGGCATTGGATTCTAAAATTTTCCTTGGAAGAGTTTCGGGAATTTCATTCCAAAGTTGAGCTGGAATTTTGTCCATAATCTTTTTGATTTGGACGCCGGGAATAGTATTCACTGTTGGATATTGAATCTTTAAGTCTTGAGAAAGGGTAACGAATGAGGATTCAACTTCTAAATTTTCGAGAGGAAAAAATTCAGGATTGGCAAACTGAGGTTGACCATTAAAAAGAGAGGCTTCACCTAAAAATTCAATATAAGTACATTTAGAAATTTTAGAAGTGACTGAGCCGTAAGAATTAAACCATTTGAGAGTTAGGATTTTATCAGAAAGAGCATCTTGAACATGCACCATAATGTTATAGAGCAGGGCCTTACCTCGTCCTCTAATTCTAAAATTTGGTTTAGCCTGCACATTTAGGATTTTCGCACGGCCAATGAAAAGTCTTCCTTCTTCAATGAACTCAAAACTACGAAGTGGTGGAAGCTCAACTACTCTTAGTGGAAATATCCACAGCAGATCTGAGAGATCCAAAAATCCAGCATTGTTTAACTTCTCAGTAGTTTTTTGAGAAGCTTTACCCATCATCTCTTCGAGTGATGAATTCCAATTCAATGTTTTTTTTGTTTTGCTAGTCGATGAATTCAAGGGCTTCGATTTCATATTCAACATCCCCTTTAGGAGCTTTGACGATTGCCGTATCGCCAACTTCTTTTCCAATGAGGGCCTTACCTAAAGGACTGTTATAAGAAATTTTGAAACTTTTGAGATCAGATTCATCTTCACCTACGATTTTATAAGTGAAAGATTGATCCTTGTGGGTATCGAGAATAGTAACAGTCGCCCCAAAGACAACTTTAGTACTTTTAATTTTTGAAACTTCAACAACACGCGAACGTGCAAGAATACCTTGTAGTTGAGCAATACGTCCTTCGATCAGACCTTGCTTTTCTTTAGCTGCATGATATTCAGCATTTTCTTTGAGGTCTCCCAAGTCACGAGCTTCAGCAATTGTAACTTTTAGTTCTTCTCTCTCAACTTTTACAAGATGATCAAGTTCGGCTTCCAACTTTTGTTTGCCGGCCAGAGTGATTGGTAGTTCGTCCATTTTAAAATTCCTATTTCACAGTTGGGTGCGCGCCTCACGGTGCTTATTTTTTGAATAGTGATTCGGCCAAATTAATAAGTTCTTCTTTCGCTTGGCCTGCATTCTTGCCATCCGATAAAACGAAATAATCACAAAAGTTAGATTTCTCTTTATCGACAATGCGATCAGCATTGGATTCGTGACATTCATTGTAGACTTTAGCGTCGTAGAATTTACACATTCTACAGCAATGCAAACTGGTACTGCAATAAGGACACTCTTCAGTACGAGTGATCTTAAAGGCACCTAAAACTGGAATAGATTTATGACAGTGATAGCAATTAAAACTTGTACTCATTTACTCAACCATTAAAAAGACCATTGCTGCACAAGCCCTAACTTTACCTTAGAAAAATCGATCTGACCTTGCGTTTCTTCTGGATTAAAAAAAATTTTAGGAAGATTGCGTTTGTTGTATTCGTCGATAGAACGGTTCAAGTTAGCTTCATTTGTAATTTCGAGTGTTCTCGTCACAAGAAAATTCACGAGAATTGTTGCGCCCCCAGCAATGAGGTATAGCCTTCGATCCTCAGAATCGGAATTAAAAAAACCAAAAAGCATGAGTCCAGTTCCCGCGGTTCCTAGAATCGCACTGGGCCAACGAATGGCCGAGTTTTTTTGATAGATATCTAAGTATTCTTTAGCGACAGGATCTTTCTCCAGGTGATAGCGAAGACCTTCCCCCTTTTCAGAGGTATTGGAATCAACCAGCACTTCTTGAAAATTGATAATAGCAACGCGACTACATGTTTCGACGGCAGATGCACTTTCCATGTTGAGTGAAAGAAAAAGAAAGGCCGAAAATAAGAGAGACTTGATTATTGTGCGCAATTAGAACCTCAAACGACTTTTTTTGATTATAATATAGAGGTATCTCAATCAAAAGGTTTTTTCATGGATTTGATCAAAGCAGGAATTGGAATTTCAAAAACAATCAGAAACGTAGGACGTTTACAAGAAATTATTCTTGTTTTTGCTCGTCATGGCTTTGATGAATTTATTACAAAAGGTGCAACCAATAAAATTCCGAATTTCGTTCTCCCTAAATCTAAAAAAAGAATTCGAGATGAACTTGCAAACAAATCAGAAAAAGATTGGAACCAGGTCCTGGGATTTCGTTTAAGAAAATGTTTTGAAGAGCTAGGTCCTGCTTTTATAAAGTTTGGACAATTATTAAGCTCGCGCGAAGATCTTTTTCACCCTTCTTTCATTGAAGAAATGAAAATGCTTCGAGACAAAGTTAAACCAGTCGCGTTTGAAGATGTCCGCACATCTATCGAATCATCCATAGGGAAACCTCTGAATGAAATTTTCCAGCACATTGATGAAACTGCCATAGGTACAGCTTCGATTGGTGTTGTTTTTAAGGCCGTTCTTCTTGATGGCACACCTGTAGTTCTAAAAGTGAGAAGGCCCGGAGTTGAAAAAGAAATAGAAACAGATTTTTCAATTCTCATGTTTCTATCTCAACAAGCAGAGAGAGTAAGTGCAGAGTTGAGATATCTTGGATTATCACGAGTGGTCAATGACTTCGCAATGACTCTACATCGGGAATTAAATTTTAATGTTGAGGCCCTCAATTGCGAACGTCTGAAAAAAAATATTGAAAAACACGACACGCAAAACATTTATCACATACCGAAAGTATTTAAAGAGCTTTCTACAGAAAACTTACTTGTTATTGAAGAGCTAAAAGGGATTCCGTTCAGCAACAGTGAAGCCATTTTAAGTAAAAGAAGCGAAATCGTGCCGAAGATGGAGTACGGAGTTAAGCTTTTTCTTAAAACGTTTTTAAAAGACGGATTTTTTCATGCCGATTTACATGGGGGAAATTTCTTTTATCTCGATGATGGAAGAATTGGTCTCATAGATTTTGGACTCATGGGAAGTTTAAGTAAAAGTGGTCGTCATCATTTTATTGCGATCATCTATGCCATTCTTTCTTATAACTATGAAAATCTTGTGTATGAATTTTTAGACGTTGCTGAATATGACAACATTCCAGATATGGAGAGTTTGATTCGTGATGTGCGAGAATCACTTAGTCCATTTGTAGGGTTAACAGTTAAGCAAACAAATTTTTCTGATTTACTCACAGTCATCATAAATACACTTAAGAAACACCAAATTTATCTTCCTCGTGAATGGTACATTGTTTTCCGTGCACTCATCACACTTGATGGAGTAGGCAAGTCACTTGGCATAGATTTGAATATCTTTGGAATTTTGGAAGATGATATTGAAGAAATCATTCAGAGCACATTCAATAAAGATGAACTTATAGAAGAAGGAGCGTGGGCTGCAAGAGATCTAACTTCATCACTTCGAGTTCTCCCTCGTCACATTAAATGGTTCCTTCGCGATTTTGCTAAAAAGGGTTATGCCATCGAAGTGAAAAACCAAGGTTATGAAAAAGAGATTGGTGCTTTGTCCGGTGCTTTTGTCTTCATGGGATTTGCCCTTCTTGCAGCCGTATTCTTTTACTCAGGCATAAACCTCACGCACGGACGTGAAATTGGTCACTGGTCTGATCTTCCGACCGTTACATGGATAATGTGGAGTTTATCAGTCATCTTTTTCTCGGTCGGAGCTTCACATATAAAGAAGCCTTGATTGCCATTTAAACTGGCCGTCTAAAAAGTAGACAATATTACTTCCATCCAATGCTTTTTAAGTACTTAAAGGGCAAAAAAAGGCAAGCCGTTTACCCCAATACAATAAACCCTTAAAATTTATCTATACAATAAGTGCATTGAGGTACGTATGTTAAAAGCAATACTCTTTTTTCTATTAACTTTTAATTTAGCTTTTGCAGCTCGATTCGAAGAGGCCGATAGAAAAAAATTTATAGAAGAAGTGAAGCAAGAGATTGCTCAACATAAGCTAGAAAATGGTGGGAAGGTAAATCTTCAAATCATAAAACCTGAATTCTATAAAGGTCTTGATGAACTTTTCGAACAAGAAAAATTCACAAGAGATGAAGTTGTTGTTTTGAAACAACGTTATGAGAATTTCTCAAAAGATAAATCAATTACTCCGCAAAATGCAGAAGCAGCATTCTTTAAATTTCTTGAATTCCAATTAAATGAAATCAATCAAAGACCTCTTGAAAAATTAAAAGAAGGTCAGATCTGTAACAACTGGGGTTGTGAAAAAGAACTTAAGTGTGCGCCAGATCCAGTTCAAGACTATGGTAAGCAATGCCAAAAATCTGGTCTTGAATGTAAAGGTGATACAGATTGCTGTTCTGGTGAATGTATTGAGGATTCAAAAACTAAAAGACGTGTTTGTGAAGATGTTTATAGATGTTTCAGACCACTAGCTGAAAACCAAGCTTGTAACATTAACCCAGTATGTGCTGTTGGTGCTTGTTTACCAGTAAATGCTTCAACTGGCGGTATAGAAGAATGTCGTGAAAATACAAAATTTTGCGACAGCAATGCAGATTGTTGTTCTGGTTTTTGTAGTGGAAGAGTTTGTAAAGATTTCTCTGCCTGTAAAGATTGTGTTCCGAGAGGTAGTAAAGCCGATCGTGGAAAAAAATGTTGTGAAGGTTTGATCCCTAGTGAAAATGGTGTTTGTATTCCAGACTTACCACCCTTTATTCTCCCACAGGTAAAAGTCAGCCCAGCTAAAAATTTATTTTTAAGCTTAGTGAATTTCATGATGAGCAATGCTCAAGCAGCAGACCCTACACCGCAAGTTGCCGATGATAGCGGAATGGCTCCTAAAGACGAACCAGAAAAGGCTGATGATGCTGATACAGCACCTAAAAAATCAGATGAAGAAATCGCAAAAGAAGAAGATGGATTTCTAAAAACCAGAAGTACTCCTGTAGATAGTTCAGATATCGTTTCTACAATCAAAGGTAATGAAAATAAATACGGAGCTGGTTTTCAAGCTAAGAGTGATACATTCACTCCAGATGTTAAAAAAACAGCGGCTTTAAAACTTTCGAGAAAATCAAATTTTGAAACTTGCGATATGAAGTTCAAAGATGACTTCATGTCATATTTAGAAGCTAACAAACTTTTAGAACTTGAAATGGCCTTATTAGGATTTGACTTTGTCATGTCTGGTGATGGTGTAAATGATTATTGGACAAGCCAAGATGGTTCACTCTACAAACGTCTAAAAGAAGCCTCAGTTATCAGTAGAGAACAACGAAAAGAGCTTCACGCAACAATCGAAAAAACAAACAAGGAACTAACTTGTATTTGTCTCGATGTTAAAGGTGTTGATGGAATTAAAGACGAAGCAAAGTTAGAATTCTTCAAAAAAGAATGTCCAGAATATGCAAAATATACAAATCCTGACACTCCTAAAGATCAACTTGCAGGGGACGCTTCTGGTGTAAAAGGTAAAAAGTTAATTGTTGCTTGGACTAACAAGCTAGCTGGCTTCAATAAAACAATTGCCGTAGATCATACAAAAGTTAAAGAGAAAGTTGATAAAGTTCTTGAATGGATGGGGGATGACCAAAAATGGAGTGAGACAGAACAAAAAACTCACACACTTTTTAATTTCAACATTAAAAACCCATCTGGAAGTTCAGCTGCACTAGGTGCTCTTCTAGGATCAATACTAGCTGCTGGTGTAATTGCGATCATGGGGGGGTTTGGTACAGCTTCAATTCTTACTGCTTGGGGTGCTGCAGGTATCATCGCTGCTTCAGCAGTAACAGGTGCTGGCGGACTTTGGATGATCTCATCTTTAAGAGGTGCTTGGATCGCAAAACGTCCAGAGATCGCTGATAAATACGTTAGAAGTTATGGTTGTGGTAAAAAAGAAACGTGTGTTGAATATTCACGTCAACTCATTCAACCATACAACAATATCTGTAAAATTAATGCTTCTGCCAATGCGTGTGTTAAGGACTTCCTTGTTATCCGTGAGAAAGGCAAGAAAAATGACAGTGATGCTGTTGTTGAAGAAAGTACATTCTTAGTTGACCCTTGGGTACCAGCAGGAGTTCCAAAAGAACTAATTATTAAAGATTCAATCAACGGTCCTACTTACGCTGAAAAACTAGATGCAGGATTTAATCTGGCAAAAGCAGCAATGCTTGCTAAAAATCCTATGGCAGTTGGTGGTGGTGGTAAGAAAGGCGGCGGAGAATTCGTTCCTGAATCTTACCTAAGTGAAGTATTTCTTGATCCAGAACTAGTTGGAAAATATGTTCCACAATTAGGACAAAACCTTGAAGAAAAATATTTCTTCAAAAATGCTCAAATCCAACAAATTAAAAAAGCTGCGATTGAGTTCGCTATAGCTGAGAAATTTTTTGAAAAGGACGATAAAGAAAATCTTGATATCTTTGCAGAGTATGCTTACCAATATCACTTTGTTTATCCAAAACGTTCGCGCTCAAATGAAATTGGTTACCCAACAGTTGGTCTAAGAACTTATGTTGATTTAATTGCTAACAAAGTTGTAGGAACTTTAGCTGCTAACGCTGTCAATGCTGTAGGTGATAAAGATAAAGGGTTCACAAACCTTAATAAGCAATATTTGCAAGATTATCTAAAAACTCTAAATACTTATGACAAAGCTTCAACTTCAGACGGGCCTTCTAAGCAAGTTCTTAAAGCTGAGATTGATGCTGCTGAAAATGAATTAGAAAACATTAATTTTGTGAGTGGTGTAATCGCTAATCCTAGCATGGACTCTGTTGGGGCGATGAACAAAGCTGTTGGTGATTTCAAAGGTGGAGCTTCTGGTAGAGCTGGTCTATCAGCTGGTGACAAAGCTTTCATGCAAGCGGTTGGAAAATTAAGAACAGATAGAAAGAATCAACTTAAGAAATTTGAGCACTATAAAAAAGCACTTGCTGCTCGTGGGAACAAAGATCGCGATTCACGAGTCGCTAGAGCGGCTGCAAGTTTTTCGAAAAAATTTACTAGTCCACGTTCAAGCGGATCAGGTGCTAGTGGGCTTGGATCGAGTTTAGCTGAGACAGTTGGTGCCGCTGAATCAAGTGCGAGTGGAAGTTCGAACTCAGGTGAAAATGCAGCGAACGGATCAGGTGGTTATGGAGCCAACTTTGCGGGTGGTGCTGAAGCAACAGGAATGAGTTCAGGAATCTATGGCGCTGGAACTTTTGGAAGCGGTAATAGAAAAGAACTCTCAAATGGTGCTGGAGCTTCACGTGGAACTGGATATAATGGAATGAGTGATGAAGACCGTAAACGTTTAAGTGATGCTATCGATGCTCGCAATAGAGCAAAAGGAAAGTATGATTCATCAGACGGTCAGACTCTATTTGAAAAAGTTACAAACGCTTACATAAGAAATTATGACAAAGTGTTAAGTAAGAAAAAAGACAAGGATGTCGTTGAGCCAGTCAAGTAATCTAGAACAATCTCAAGCCCCGCGGATTATCAATCTTGATTTTCTCCGCGGGGCTTTTATTATTTTGGCCCTTCATCAGCATTTCACTTATTACGTAAACATTTGGTACATCGATTATTTTAGAGATGCTATCGCATTGACTTCAACTTACAAAATCCATTTTCCAATGATCGGGGAGCAGGTTTCATGTGATTCGATCAATCAATTCTTGGCCACGATTCTCATTCCTTGGGTAAGTCAGATTTATTTGACGATGGCGGCATTCAATTTGGCCCAAAGAGATCGAGAATCTTTTTCCGAAAAAATGCCGGGCAAATTAAAAACAATGGCTTTAGTGTTTCTTTTTTTTGCAGCTGAAAACTTTATAGTTGCTCCCAACTTTGGACAGGCAATTTCATTTTATCCGATCATGCTTTGGATGGTTATTTTAGGAGCTTTATCTCTCGTCTATAGGTTTATTGGAGTGGCCGGAGTTGTGGGCTTAATGTTTCTGGCCTGTCTCCGTTTTGTTATTCCCGTTGAACTGCTTTCAGATCTTTTTCAAGAGACTATTCGTCAAACAATACATCCTGGATTTGAATACGATGCTCGATTAGAGTATTTCATTCACTCAGGTTGTCTTGGATTTATTATGGGTCATATTCACTACCACAAAAGAAGATATGCTCATAATAAAGATTTAACGATCATGTTTATTGGTGCAATGGCCATGATCGTTTACGCTATTTTCGGTGATAAGTTTTATGTCTATGCAGATGACATTCTTAGAACTGAGCATGATCTTGCCCGCACTTTTACCGGCATGATGTACATTTTAGGGATTCAAGCTTTTCTAATTTCTTTTTTCTTATTATTAGAACGTAAAAAAGTTTTTCTCAAAGTACCCATTGTGAATTGGGTTGGAACTCACTCTCTACTAGTTTTTGGATTTCATCGCATTTTATTCGTAAGAATGATAGGCCCACTTTTTATTTTTCTTGGAAGTCTCTATGGATTTACTCTGGGAGCTACCATTGTCGATGTATATATTTACATAGCAATCGCCCTAGGTATTTGTTACGGCATCAAAAAATTCAGAATTTTTGATTTTATTATGCAACAAAAAGGATAGTGACTAATGGACACGAGGTCCCAACATTTAATGTTCGATGCTGTTTTAGAGCATGACTTAAGCGCTGATTATGTTGATCATATTAAAAGCGTCATTGAGAAGAATTTAACTGTTGTAAATAAAATCGAACATAAATTCACTCCTCAAGGTGAGACAATTGTTTTTATCTTGGCAGAATCACATTTTACTTTGCACACCTATCCCGAAAATAAGTTCATCTCTATGGATATCTATATTTGCAATATGGATATCAATCTCAACAAAATTATTGATCAGATTGCAGAGAAAATACCTTTCGAGAAAGTAGATCAACGAGTTGTGAACCGTGGAAAAATTGGAACTCAAACTGCGACTTGGGAATTGGGATTTGTTTATCTCATCACTACGATTGTTGCTTGTGCCAGTATTCTTTATGAACTTCTTCTTGCACAGTCTTTATCTACGACGATGGGGAACACGGCCCTTCGTTACAATTTAACAATCGGCCTTTATATAGCATCAATGGGATTAGGAGCACTCCTTTACCATAAACTAATTAAACGCGAACTTTTCTTAGAGTTCGTTAAGGTTGAACTGATTCTGTCTTTCTTCGGAGCACTGGCACCTATCCTTGTTCTTGTTCACGATTACGTCTTTAACAGTGTTGCCCGCGAATTTAATATTTCATTTTTTTCAGATACAATTCAGATTCCGCTGTTTGCATTGAACCACTTGCTGATTATCATTATTGGTTTCTTATCTGGTCTTGAACTCCCACTTCTCATTGATATGGGAAAACAGTTTGATAAACAAAAAGGTAATTTGGTTCTGGCTTACGATTATCTAGGAACACTTTTAGGCGCTATCTTGTTTCCAATCGCCATTCTCCCTCATTTGCATATTTTTACCATCGGATACATCGTTTCAGCATTGAATGTTATCGTTGCTGGAGTTGTTATGGTGAAGATGAAAATTAAAAATACAGCTTACATCATCATTGGTTTTATTATGCTGGTTGCATGGCTCATGTTCATCATCAATGCAGATCATCTGAACCAATGGTTGGTGCAAAAATTCTATTTTGGAAACTAGGATAAATTATGTCTAGAAAATTCTTAAAAGCAGAATTACTCATCATCACGGCCCTAATGGCCTTTTGTAGTATTATTTACGAACTATTATTGGCGAATACGCTAGCGTTGGTAACCGGCAATTATATATGGTGGCAGTCGATGACCATCGGTATATATATTGGTGGGCTAGGGTTAGGTGCTTTTTTATCAGATAAACTGAAAGATACATTCACCAGCATTGTAAAGGTTGAAATTGCTCTTTCTCTTCTGGGAATTTTTTCTGTTATCTATATTTATCTGATCCATGGATCGTATAAATATCTGGATAATCTTTTCTACTTCACGAGCGAATTTCATTCAACAGTATATCTGCAAAATTTATTTGTCTTGAGAACGACATTTTTTGTTTTTGCCCAAGTACTCACTCTGGCCATTGGATTACTTTCTGGTTTTGAAATTCCTCTAATGATGAGAGTAGCGAAAGAAAATTTAGGTGAAGATAGTGATTATCAGATTTTTGGAATTAATTATATTGGGACACTGTGCGGAACTATCTTTTTTGCTTATCTTTTTTTACCGCAGCTTGATGTCATTAAGACTTCAGTAGCAGTGGGGTTAATCAATCTCGCCCTTTGTTTCTATACAGTTCAAAGATATCTAAAAAAAGAAAAGACGAAATATTTTATAGCTACGGGATGTGTGCTTGTATTTGCTTGCCTCATTGGGATCAATGAACAGCAGATCACCCAAAGATATTTGAAACTTTATTATTACATGCCTCGTCTCCTGGCCAAGAACAATAAAGATTTAAATGATCTGGTGAGAAGAATAGATGCATTACCACCAATTGAGCGATCAAAATCTCTCTATCAGTATCTTGATATTTTCACGTATCCGAATAGGCTTGATGGAGAAACAACGGATTCAACAATTCTCACATTAGATACAAATTTTCAGTTTAATACGGCCACAGAATTTTATTATCACCAGGCCTTTGCTCACGTTTCAATTGTTATGAATCAGAAAGTTCCCAAAGAAGTCTTGTTATTAGGGGGAGGTGACGGACTCCTGCTGCGTGAGCTTCTCAAGTATGATCAAATACAGAATATTGATTTCATCGAGCTCGATGCGAAAATGATTGATCTAGCGAAAGGACGTTTTGCTGAACTCAATCAACATTCACTTGATAATCCAAAAGTAAAGATTCAGATTAATGATGGATTCTATTATCTTAGAAATACACAAAAGAAATACGATGCTATTTTTATCGATTTCCCTTATCCAAACTCTTATGATCTCGCTCGACTTTATAGTATAGAGTTTTACACCTACGTTCTTAATGCTTTAAACAATGATGGTTTCGTTGTACTCGATGCACCCTTTTACAACAAAGAAGATTATTCAGACGAAAAAAATCATGGGAAGCAAATCCTCACTCAAATTTTCAATGATCGACACATAATGAACAATAGTGTTATCGCCAGCACATTTCATTATGCTGGTTTTCAAACTATTTTTCCCTATAGAGTAGCAGATGAATCTTTTCTGTTCCTTAAAAAAGAGCCAGGAGGAATTGATTTCAATTTCATGGATAGGGCCGATCTCTCGAAGCTTCAAGCAGAGACTGTTCGAGAAATGCATTTGATTAAAAATCAAAACTTTCCTTATGAAATAGCATTAAGGTATGTAAATTCTATTTTTAAACCGACAGTTGTCCGTAGGAAAGAATTTTAAACGCTATCTAAACCGCAGACATAAAGTGAAAGCGAGTAAGGTGCAAATTCGACTAGAGGTTTGGGTCCGAAAAGATAGTGCAGAAATTCTCTCTCTGTCACTTCAAATTGTTTGAGATTAAAATCGAATATTACTTTTCCTTCATTCGCAGAAACAATGCTGAGATCGCCTTGTGATGTGTCTTTTAAAAAGGCATTAAGGATTTTCAGCGATCCCATTTTAAAAAAAGAACTGAAATAGATATCTTTTCCTGAATGTGGTTCTGATTCAGGCAACCATACTCGGTACTGACCAATCTCTTTTATTAAATTTTGATAGACTGCTTTTGATGAAGCAGAGACCTCGTGGATGATACCAGTAAGGTCTTTACCCTTGTTCACACAAAAGTATCGATCAATATTGTTATCAAGGCGTTTAATATAGAGATCAACTGATTTCATATCGCGAATGAGTGACCAATCCATTTCTTCTCTTTTAACTGTAAAAAATTGTCTTTCATTAAATTGCTTGTAGAGGTTTTTAATTTTAGCAAAATCCTCTTTGTTTAAATCGGAAAAATGCGTTTTTTCAAATCCTGGAAAACTGCTCTGTGGGAAAAAAGAGTTTCCAGATTCAAAAAATCCTCCTGCTCTATGAAAAGAAAATTTTTCATAAATGTTTTCCAAATCGCTCCAGAGAATGAAGAGCGCACATTTTTCTCTGTGTTCTTCAATGGCGATATTCATTAGATTTTTAAAAAGATTTTTTCCACGATGAGCTTTATGAGTGGCAATTCCCCCAATGAAAGCAACATTCATTGTCGTTTCATTTTTTATTAAGGTTCGAGGGCAAACAGCTAAATGCGCTGCTAGTGCACCAGAAGAAGCTTCAATGTAGAGGTAACAGTTTTCAAAATTAAAAGGATTCATGAGAGGAGCAAAATCGATTTCATAATTTTGCTTAGGACTGTATCCAAATTCTTCTTCTATAAGTGCAATCACTTGCTCAAAGTATTCTGGATTCTTCGAGAGCGTCGTTAAAACATAAGCAGAGTCATTCATATGTCTATTTTAACGACAATCATTGAGCTTTCGCCTAAATTTCTTCCATTTTTTTAACTGGAGTAATTCTATATGGTATAGGTTTTACTTTATTTTCAAATGGTTAGGTCAAAAAAAATGTCTAAAAATTAGTCATTTTTTTCTAAAGTTATTTTTAGGGCCGACGATTAGTTAAGCATGAAGCCGTGAGGTAACACTCACAGAGAAACATGATGTTTCTCAAGCCAGAAATCAAGGAGGATGTATGGGACTTCGTATTAACACAAACGTTGCGTCGTTAAACGCACAAAGGAACTTAGGTTCAACGAGAATCTCGATGAACAAGTCACTGGAGAAACTTTCTTCAGGTCAAAGAATCAACAGAGCTGGTGACGATGCTGCCGGTCTCGCAATCTCAGAAAACTTAAAAGCTCAAATTAAAGGTTTAGGCCAAGCTGAAAGAAATGCTGAAGATGGTATTTAATTAGTTCAGATCGCTGAAGGTGCTCTTGGTGAAGTTTCAAACATCCTCATAAG
>CAMLRB010000064.1 GCA_946482295.1 uncultured Bacteriovorax sp.
GCTTCCTTTCATGTTTTCTGGACGTGAGCCATCAGCTTTAACACCTTCGAAATTGAAAACTGCGAAGTGGCCTTTCGCTAGTTTTGCACCAGCATCAGTTACTTCAGTCATTTCAGCTTTTGAACCAAGGTAGTTCTTAGTTAATTTGTCCAAGTCTTCAGCTGTAACTTCAACTTTGTCCTTTTTGAATGAATAAGACGAGTAGTCAGCTAGTTTGATTTCCGGAAACGTTTCAACTACAGCGTCGAAGCTTACGCTTTTTCCCGCTTCGTACTTAACGTTTTCGAATGATGGGTAACCAACAGTTTTAAGTTTTTCTTTGTTCACAGCTTCGAACAATTGAGTTTGAACGAATTGATTAAGAGCATCTGATTCAATTTGAGGACCGTAGAATTGCTCAACCATAGCAAGTGGCGCTTTTCCTTTTCTGAATCCTTTCATATTTGTTTGAGCTTGTTTGCGAACAACAGCAGCTTTGATTTCTTTTGATAGATCAAGTGTCGCGAAATTGAATTCTAATTTCTTCGTGCACCCGTTAACGTTTTTAACTGTGTAAGACATAGCATTTCCTCTGTAAAAAGTGTCTCAACAAAGTATTAAACGCCAGCGAAAATGTCAATGAAATGAACTGCTAAAGAGCTATCAAAAAAGCTAGTAGTGAACTTCTTTGAGGTAGAGTCCTTGAGGAGGGGCCGTTGGGCCCAATCGTCTGGGAAGAGGATTGTTTTCTTTCAGCGAATTTTCCAAATCTTGCAGAGAAATTTTCCCTAATCCCAGGTTCCAGAGAGCTCCCATCATGAGTCTCACCATCTGCTTCAGAAAGCCGTTTCCGACAACTTCAAGCACGTAGTATTGAGGAATAAGGTGTCCCCAATGGCCACTGGCCTGGTAGCGAACGACATCACAAGAGATAATTTTACGCACAGTGCTTTCAATTTCTGTCCCCGTACATTGGTAATTCAGAAAATCATGCTCCCCACAAAAAACTTTGCATCCTGCACGCATAGCGTCCACATTAAGAGGTTGAGGGAAATGTGTAAGCAAATCCGAAACTAGCGGCGATACAGAAAGGTCATTAGAGAAAACGTAGTTATATTCTTTTGATTTAGCACTATAGATAGGATGAAAATCGCTCGTGCAGCTTTCAGCTGATAGTACACGAATGTCATCCGGCAAGTGAGAGTTCATGGCCAAATGAAGACTGGCCGCCGGAATAGAAACAGGTATTTCAACTCGAACAATTTGTCCTAAAGCATGAACACCAGCATCGGTTCGACCTGAACCAATAGATTTTACTTCAGTTGTCTTGGCAAGAATGGCGAGTGAACGATTGAGTTCACCTTGAATTGTTTTATCAGTGGCCTGAATTTGAAAGCCAGAATAAGCAGTTCCTTTATATTGAACAACAAGCTTATAGGTATTCAAACGTGAATCCAATTCCAAATGAAGTTCCAGAAATCTCGATTTCTTCACCTCTAAATTTACTATAGTTGTGATAACGAGCTTCAAGATTCATATAGACGTTAGTGATCTGGCTCTCTGTGAATAACTCGTAAGCTGTTTGGTCGCTAAATGTGCTCATATTAATTTTAAACTGTGCGCTCGCGAAGTAGCCAGGACTATGTTGAACTTTACGTTTTCCTTTCTCACCTCTTTCAAAGTCAGAACGATTTTGAATAAGTGCCAAGTAACTCGGACCGGCCGTACCCACTAATTTTAAAACGGAAAAAACCGGAATTTCTAAACCAATTCCAAGATCAAGTGGTACTTCCCAGAGATTAAATTTTGCGTCACTTCGAGTTCCGTCGCTTGTAAAAAATCCACGTCCTGTACTGAACCCAAGACCACCTCCAGCAGACCAATGTCCATTGAGTGCTGTTGTTTTGAAAATATAATCATCGTGTCTTACAAATAGAGAACCACCTTTCAAACTTCCAGCACCAGTGCTGATTGTTTTATTGATAACATCGTTTGGAGACATATAATCAAAGTCGTTCTTGATAAATGTAATGTTAATTCCACCTTCAGAATATTTGCGGAATTCTTTGGCCATTTTTTTCTTATCAAGCTCAATGTAGCTTTCTTGTTTTTCAAATGTTCCAGGTAAAGTATAGCCTGTCTCAGAGAGATATTTCTTCTCATTAACAGTCGTTTTTAATTCTGGCTGAGGAGAAAAATGAATGTCTGAGCCCTGAGGTTTGGCCTTTAAAACGAAATCATCGCTCTCGCCATTAATGATATAGGGATTGTTTGAAGGCGCTTTACTTTTTCCAAGAACATCTTCAATAGTTGCTCCAGAGACTGCGTGATCAAGATCCGTCGCAAAGCAATTAGCAAAAACGAAAACTGCCATCATGGCCATTAGTGATTTCATCACTTCTCCTGTCCTTAGAGAACTTTAAAGAAATTTTTATTCCGCGTGCTCTTCATCGAGTTCGCTCTTCCAATGAAACATATCTTTTAGTTTTTCTCTGTTTTTCAAATAGTAAACCAGTGAACTTACAATATAAATCATCATAACTGAAACAATCATCACTTCTTCATAAAGTGCAGTCAGTGCAATGATCAGAAAAATAATGAAAAGCACACGTTTCTTATGAGCTTTCACCCATGGTGAATTTTTAAAAGAATTGAAAGGAATATTTGAGATCATAAGGAAAGCGATCGATAGAACGTAGAGCACAACAAGTGGAGTGTAATCACCAATCTCTGGATAAACAGTTGAGAGCAACGTTAAGCCGAGTACGGCAAGTGCTCCACTAGGAATTGGTAACCCTTGAAAGAAGTCCGAACTCACGCGATCAATATTCGCATTGAAGCGGGCCAATCGAAGAGCACCACAAAGAAGAAAGATAAACGAAGCAATGAGACCAATTCGCCCTGCACTCGTAAAAAATTTATTATATGCAAGGAAAGCAGGAGCTACACCAAAAGTAACGACGTCTGAGATTGAGTCAAACTGTTCACCAAAGGCCGACTGAGTTCCTGTCATGCGTGCGACTCTTCCATCTACTGAATCAAAAATAGCACCTAAAACGAGAATCATCGATGCTTCATAGAACTGGCCACGCCATCCAAGAATGATTGAAAAAAATCCACAGGCCATGTTAAGAGCTGTGAAAGTGTTAGGAAGAAAAAAAGCAATCCTTCTAGGATTTGTCATGTCATTAACCTTAAGTTTGTTCTGGGGCGACGGCAAGAATTGTTTCACCTGCCAGAACTTCATCATTTGATTTAATTAGTATCTCATATTTTTTTGGTAAATAAAGCATCACCGTCCCGCCAAAAGGGAAATAACCTATATTCACTCTCCGTCCGCCTTTATCTCCTGGCATGACGATTAATTCAGGCCAAAGTCCAAGACGACACTTAAAAAAAGTCATTCCAACACTCTCCCCTCTATTGTCAAGAGAGAGACTAACTCCTTTACCTTGATGAGAGCCTATTATTTCTTCGGATTTAAAATACCGAAAAAAAGATCGTCCCTTGAGAACAAGAAGAGTTTTAATCTCTGCTGAAAGTGGCATATATATACCCATTTCTTTCCACCAAGGAACTAGTATCTGAACTTCGATGAGTTGATCACCGTAGATCCCGTGAGAAACATTATGTTCAATATGAATTATTTTGCCATTGGCCGGTGCGAAGATGAGTCCTTTCGTTACAGAGTGGTCATCTCTAAAGTCATTACGATTTCTTCGCAACACGACGTAAAGAAGAAGATAAATTAATAGACCTGCAAGAAGAATTTTATAACGTCCAATGAGCCAGAGTAAGATAAGAATCGAAATCGCGAGAGTGTTAAAGCGAGGAGGAAGATAAGACTTCAACATTGTTTAAATTCCTCATCAAGTGTTCTGAAATAATAAGGTGCTTTTCGCACATTGTTCGTTTTAAGTTTTTCAAATAAGAGCTGAGGATTTGCAGCGATCATTGATTTAGTCGTTTTAAGGTCTTTAAAAGCGATGTTGTCATGACTTAGTGTGAATCCCTTTTGTGCATCTAAAAGTTGCACATCAGCTTGATTAACGAGTTCTGAGTTGGATTCAGTCTGGTTCCAGTGATGAATAAAAAACTGTCCTTTAAAAGCATTACTGATCCAATAACCTTGCTGAACACCCATAAGCGCCGGCACTTCGAACTGGTGAAAAGAATAAACTTTTTTTCCACTCCACTCAAGCATTTGGGCCATACCTTCTCCTAATCGCATCCCCGTGTATGAACCAGGTCCTGCTGAAAAAAAGTATTCCAATTTATTTGGATTGATATGATTATCTTTTATAAGTGAATGAATATTTTGATGAATAACCTCTGATGGTTTTTTTTCATCAGACTCTACGTAAGCGATCCACTGAAATTCTGAGTTGAGAATTCCCAAGATCATTCCTGCAGTAACGTCTACGTAGAGATAGTGCATTCTAAAAAAACCTAGTCACATCATTGAAAATGGCTCCGGCCATTAGCATGAAGAGAACTGATAGTCCTACTTGTTGAGCAATTTCCATTTTTCTGCGAGAAAGAGGTCCACCATTTAGAATTTCTAAAACGATAAACATGATGTGTCCCCCATCTAAAACAGGAATTGGGAACAAGTTGATGACACCAAGGTTTACCGATATGAGGGCCATCAATTGGAAGAAGTATGAAAGCGATGTATTGAATGAATCATGCGCAACTTTTCCTATCGCTAGCGGTCCACCAATTGATTTCAATGAAACTTGATTGCTAAGAAGTTTAAAGAAACCATCAACAGTCTTTTTCATTGAATCCCAAGTTCTCACAAGGGCCGTTTGAATTGATCCGAAGAAACCTTTGGATTTCGTCATGACGAAATTAGTTTTCAGGATTTCGATTGAGCCGTAAACTCCGAGAAGTTTAAGAGTCTTCCCTTCTTGCATCGACGATTCAGGCGCAATGTTGAGTTTCATCACTTCGCCTTTACGAACAATTTCAACTGCAACTTGAGCTTTGTCATAAGTTTGAAGTTTGTTTCTTAATTCTTCAAAGCTATAAACTTTTTCACCTTCAAGTTTTATGAATAAGTCTTCGCCCTTAATGCCAGCTTTATCCGCTGGTGAATTCATGTTCACACTTTTAACAACGAGATCAAGAACGTAAATACCATTTGTTTCTAAGCTCGCGTAGAGACTTTTAGAATCTATGAAATCAACATTGATTTCTTTAACAGCAGGAAGAGTCTTCACTACATCCATTGAAAGATCTTGATTGGCCTCTAACGGGTGAAGATAAAGTTTTTTCACTGCCCCCGAATTACCAAGCTCTTCAATAGATACATTCAGATCAAACTTTGTTTGATCCAGTGAAACAACGTATTTTTGTCCCTGGACATCTGTCACAAATGGTTTGCGCAGGAAAGGCGGATACTTTAAAACTTCATCAAAGAATCTATCCCCAGGGAAATCAACTTTTAATACTGTCTCATGCCCATTACGTTTAACTGTTAAAGATGAAACGCGGGTATTGCCTTCCACCATTAGGTCGGAAGGATTGTAAACTTCACTTTCGTTAACTTTAACCAGTACATCTCCAGTTCTTAAGCCATTTTCATAAAGTGTTGAGCCAGCTGGTAAGTTTCCTAATTTAATTTCTGGAATCCGCTCTCCACCAACCATCAATGAAAAGAAAATAACGAACGCTAAAATAAAATTGGCAAGTGGTCCACCCATGACGATCCAAAAGCGTGCGAACTTTCCTTGATGAGTGAAACTTTTCGATCGTTCAGATTCTGGGATCTCGTCTTTTGTGAATGGATCGTCACCATACATTTTTACATAACCACCAAGTGGTATGATTGAGACTGCATATTCAGTGTCTCCCCATTTTTTTTTCAAAAACTTTGGACCGAATCCAATCGAGAACACTTCAACTCTTACTCCGAACAAACGAGCAAAAAGAAAATGTCCTAGTTCATGAAAAAAAACCAATGGGCCAAGAAATATAATGAAAATTACAATTTTTTCTAAAAGCATGAATCCTCTCAAGGGCGGGTTTTAGCGCAGGGTGAGTTGTCCTAAATATTTTACAACAATCACGAAAAAAGGCGACAGAAAGATGAGACTGTCTATACGATCGTAGATACCGCCGTGACCAGGGATGAGATTGGAACTATCTTTGATTCCAAATTCGCGTTTGATTTTTGATTGAACTAAATCACCTACTTGAGAGAGAAGTCCGCAAACGGCAAAGATAACCGAGTAATACCATCGATATTGGTCAAAAAAGATCCACCATGCCAAGGAGCCGGTTAGCGAAGCAACAATCATGCCTCCTAAGAGACCTTCAACAGTTTTTTTAGGGCTTACGGCTGGCCATAATTTATGTTTACCAAAATTTTTACCAACGAACCAAGCTCCTGTATCCATACTAAAAGTTACAATTAAGAGCATGGCCAGAATTTTTCTCCATTCTTCACTTTGAAAATGAATTCCAAAAGAGAGCATTGGCAACATTACCAGAGCACTAATCAGACCAGGCTGCTTAAGTGCACTCTCCTTCATGAATGCTTTTTCGGAAGGAATTTTGAACAAATACCAAATGAGAAAGAGATTTAAAGCGATGGCACAAAAGGTGAAAAACGTCAGCGAAAGCTGAGCGTTGAAAATGTTTACAGTGAGGAAAAGGGCTGAATAAAAACCTAGAACGTAAAGATAAAGAAAATGTTTGCGGTGAAGTTCAGAAAAGTTGATGAGTAGTTCATCGATACATAAGAGACCAACGATAAGACACACTATTATCGTTGCCCATTTGCCGGCTAAAACAGCACAAACAACAATCAGGGCCATTATTAATGCAGAAATAATTCGCAGTTGAGTATTGCCCACATTAGCCTCTGATTGCTCTTTGGTTTTCACGAGCAACAGCGACATTAGATTTTAAATCCATTGAAGAGGCGATCGCTCCAAAACGTCTTTCACGTTTTGATACGAGATCTAGGATTTCAGTAAATTCTTCAGCTGAAAAATCCGGCCATTTTGTATGTGTGAAAAACATTTCAGCGTAAGCAATCTGCCAAAGCATGAAATTTGAAATGCGATGATCTCCACCTGTGCGAATAAGTAAATCAACATCACCTAGATCAGGAATCATCAAATATTCATTGAGCATTTCATCTGTAATTTCTTTTCCTGGATTTTCCTTCATGAATCGATTTACAGCAGAAGTGATTTCTCCTCTACCACCGTACCCGAAAGCAAAAGTCAGTTTTAAACCAGTGTGATGTTCAGTTTCTTTTTCAAGTAGAGCGATGAGATTTTTAGTTTGTTCTGGAAGATTTGTAATATCTCCCATGATTTTGAAACGGATATTATTGGAGAGAATTCTCATTCTCTCCTTTCTTAAAAATTTATAAAGAAGATTAAATAGAACTCGGACCTCAGTTTGCGGACGACACCAGTTCTCGGTTGAAAACGCGTACATAGTAAGCGCCTTCACGCCCATATCGTCTGCAGCTTGAACGATGTCTGAAACAACGGCTGTTCCACGAACGTGGCCCCAAACGCGAGGATGCGAACGCATTTTTGCCCAACGACCATTGCCATCCATGATCACAGCTACGTGTTTAATTTTTTGCTGATCTGAGTTCAAGTTCACCCCAATTAAATGGCAAGTACTTCTTTTTCTTTGTTCGCAATAACAGTATCAATTTCTTTGGTGAACTTATCAGTTATATTTTGAATTTCTGTTTGAATCTTTTTTGATTCATCTTCAGAAATCTTTTTATCTTTTTCTGCTTTTTTTACAGCATCGTTTTGATCGCGACGAAGATTTCTCAAAATAACTTTTGAGTCTTCACCAATTTTTTTAATTTCTTTCGCGATATCTTTTCTTTTATCTTCAGTGAGTGAAGGAAAATTCAAACGAACAAAGTTACCATCGTTCGTTGGAGTTACACCTAAGTTCGCAGCGAAAATTGCTTTTTCAATAGCTGCAATCATCGTTTTGTCGAATGGTTGAATTTGTAAAAGACGAGCTTCAGGAGTTGAAATTTGTCCTAATTGAGAGATTGGGCTGAGTGATCCGTAATACTCAACTTGAACACCATCAAGAATGTTAGCTGACGCTCTTCCTGTACGAACTTTTGTTAATTGGTGCTTAAGTGAATCAACAGCTTTTTTCATCGAATCGTTTAATGAAGTTTTAATTTCATTCATCATAGCGAGTGTATCCTATTTATTAGTTACTATTGTTCCAGTGTTATTTCCAAGTACAGCTTTTTTGATATTTCCTGTTTCAAACATATTGAAGACAAGAATATCTATGTCGTTATCCATACAAAGTGAAATGGCCGTTGAATCCATGACCTTAATGCCTTTATTTAAAACGTCCATAAAGTTCAGTTTATCAATTTTTACAGCATCTTTAAACTTCATTGGATCTTTATCATAAATTCCATCAACTTTTGTAGCTTTCATGATGACATGTGCGTCAATTTCGTTAGCACGTAGAGCAGCCGCTGTATCTGTCGTGAAGTATGGGTTTCCTGTACCAGCAGCAAAAATAACAACACGCTTCTTCTCTAAATGTCTCACCGCACGACGTCTAATGTACGGTTCAGCGATCTCTTGCATATCGATTGCTGTGAGTACGCGAGTATTAATGCCATTTCTTTCTAAACTATCCTGAAGAGCGAGTGAATTGATGACAGTCGCAAGCATCCCCATGTGGTCAGATGTTGTTCTATCCATTCCTACAGTGGCCCCAGCAACTCCACGGTGAATGTTTCCACCACCAATAACGATGGCCACTTCAACACCCATCGTTTGAAGTTCTTTAACTTCACTTGAAATCATATTGAGAACTTCGAGAGAAATTCCGTGACCTTGGTCACCTGAAAGAGCTTCGCCAGAGAGCTTGAGAAGAATACGGTTATACTTCATTCGATTTCCTTTTTTAGGTAAAAAAAAGGGGCCTTTAAAAGCCCCTTTATGTTGTTAGTGAATGGAATTAGTGTTGTCCACCAGTCATTTTGGCAACCTCTGCTGCGAAGTCATCAACTTTCTTCTCAATACCTTCTCCAAGGTTGAATTTTACAAATCTTCTTACGTCGATTTTTTCTCCAACTTTGATTGTTAGTTCATTGATTAGATCTTGAACTGAAATGTCTGGGTTCTTAACAAATTTTTGATCAAGAAGACAAACTTCACTCGCGAGCTTCTTAACTTTTCCTTCTACGATCTTAGAGATCATGTTTTCTGGTTTTCCTTCTTCTTTCAATTGAGCAGTGTAGATAGCTACTTCTCTATCAACGAAAGCTTGATCCATTTCAGAAGCTCTTACGAACTTTGGATCAGCAGCAGCTACATGCATAGCTACGTCTTTTACGAAAGTTTGGAAATCTTCTGATTTAGCTACGAAATCTGTTTCGCAGTTAACTTCAACCATAACTCCAAGGCGTCCACCGTGGATGTATGAACCAATCGCGCCTTCAGCAGCAACACGAGTTTGCTTCTTTTGAGCAGCAGCTAGTCCTTTTTGTCTTAGGAAGTCGATTGCTTTTTCAAGATCGCCGTTTGTTTCCCCAAGAGCTTTTTTACAGTCCATCATTCCAGCGCCTGTTTTTTCTCTTAATTCAGAAACAAGCTTTGCAGTAATTTGAGTCATATAATTCCTCTAAAAATTAAAAGTTTTAAATCTTATTCGGCTTATTCTTCGTCAACAAGGTCGATATCTTTTTCGTACTTGCTGATGATTTCTTTTTCAAGAGCAACGTCACGAGAAGAATCTTTTGTCCCTTTTTCAAGTTTATTGTTCTTCTTAGCGATGTTGATACCTTCAGCTACAGAGTTAGCGAAGTATTCTGTGAACATAGAAACAGACTTGATCGCGTCGTCGTTACCTGGAACAACATAGTCAACACCAGTTGGATCACAGTTTGTATCAGTGATAGCTACAACAGGAATCCCTAGGTTGTTAGCTTCTTGAATAGCAATTCTTTCGTTGTTTGGATCGATAACGAAAAGAGCTCCTGGAAGCTTTCTCATTTCTTTAATCCCACCAAGAACTTTTTCAAGTTTGATAACTTCTTTCTCGATGTTGATTCTTTCTTTCTTAGTTAGAAGACCGAAATCTCCAGTTTCTTTCATTTTTTCTACTTTGCGAATTTTATCAACTGAAAGAGCTACAGTTTTGTAGTTCGTAAGCATTCCACCTAACCAACGTGAAGTTACATAGTAAGCTCCACAGTCTTGAGCTGCTTTAGAAACAACGTCAGCTGCTTGTCTTTTTGTACCAACGAAAAGGATAGGTTTCCCTTCGCCAGCAGTTCTTTTTAGGAATTCGTAAGCGTCTTTTGCAAGAGGAATAGTTTTAGCAAGATCGATAATGTAAATACCGTTCTTCTCACCATAAACGTATTTCTTCATTTTTGGGTTCCACTTTTCAGTCTGGTGACCGAAGTGTGCGCCTGCTTCTAGCAAGCCTTTTAGATTCAATTCTGACATAGAGACTCCGTTGGTTAATCGAATTGTCTGTGAGCCATTAAAATTTTCATTAATGGACCAACATTTCAGACAACTGAAATTATTAATGAGCTGAAGTGATAACACACGCACCTAAAATAGGCAATGAATTACCACTTTTCGCCTGTGAAAATGCGATTAAGTCAGGCTCTCTGACCCCATGAGAACTTTACGCGGTTTTGAGCCTTGCGCTGGCCCAACAACCCCTTTTGCTTCCATTTCTTCAATAAGATTTGCAGCGCGATTGTAACCAACACCTAAACGTCTTTGAAGCAGTGAAGCACTAGCAGATCTATGTTCAAGAACGACTTTTACGGCCTCTTCATATTTATCATCTTTTCCGCCGGCCGATTCGCCATCACGAGTCGCAACCGTAGTCACTGCCTCTTCTTCCCCTCCATTCTCCAAAAACTCCATGACATTTGGATCAAATGTAGGCGCCATTTCTGAAAGTTTTTCGGCAAGGGCTTCAATTTCTGTTTCTTCAATATACGCCGAGTGAATACGAGTCGTATCTACCCCTTGTTTATAGAGCATATCCCCTTTTCCAAGAAGTTTTTCTGCTCCCATTGCATTCAGAATTGTTCTAGAATCCGTCGAGCTCGTTACACGGAAGGAAACACGTGTAGGGAAATTTGATTTAATAAGACCCGTGATTACGTCAACAGAAGGTCTCTGAGTAGCAAGCATGAGGTGAATCCCTGCTGCTCTGGCCTTCGCGGCTAAACGACAAATGTGAGTTTCAATTTCTTTCCCTTTTTGAGTAAGGATTAAATCTGCAAACTCATCCACGATAATAACGATGTATGGAAGCTCATACGATTCATCACTCGTGTATTCATAAAATTTTCTAATTTTATCGATCGCTGGTCCTCCAGCATTCTTTAATTTGTGATTGAAACCTTCAATGTTTCTCACCCCAAATTCCGACATGATCGAATATCTTCTTTCCATTTCCTGACAGGCCCAAAGAAGAGCTGTCGCTGCGGTTTTTGCCTCTGTAATAACCGGCATAATCAAATGTGGAAGACGAGCGTATAGAGCAAGTTCCAATTGTTTTGGGTCAATTAAAATAAGTTTCATCTGATTAGGTGACTTCTTTATCAAGAGTGAAACAAGAACCGAATTGATGAACACCGACTTACCAGCACCAGTTGATCCGGCAACAAGCATGTGAGGCATCGAAGCTAAATCTACAACGACTGGTTCACCAAACGCATCTTTTCCCATGGCAAGCGGAAGTTGATGAGCTGTATTTGTAAAATCTTTCGTGCTGATAATTTCGTCTAAGAAAATAAAATCACGTGGATTTCTTGGAACCTCAATCCCTACTGTGGTTCTTCCTTTCATTGGGTAAACCATACGAATTGGTGCCCCAGAAAGAGCGAGTGATAAATCTTCTGCGATTGAAGTTAATCGCGAAACTTTTTCCCCTGGACCAAGTTCCCATTCAAAAGTATCAACCACAGGCCCCTTAAGAACGTTGATGATTTGTCCTTGAATTTTAAACTCGCCGAGCTTGGCTTGAATCTTAGTAATGATGTCGTGGAAGTATTTATCTTCCGGCTGATTAAATTTCGTCTCAGTTTTTCTCTGAGCTCCCATTTTTACGAGATTGAAGTAACTATCCTCATCGAATGACTGAACTGTTTGATGAGCACGATTTGAGAAAGTTGAAATTTCAGATTCATCAACATATTCACCGTCATCCTCTACAACGTCTTCTTCAACCATCTCGATTTTTTTAATTTCGGCATAAGTTGAAATCGGTACAAGCTGAGTTGATGGCTCTTCTGCCCCCAAAATAATCGTTTCCGTTGAAGTTTCTTCAACTTTTTCTTGAGCTTTCATTTTTCGAGGAGCTGCAATTTCAAGTGTCTTTTCAGCTGGCATTTCCTCTTGTGCTACTTCCTCTGTCGCAGCTTTAGTTGGCCATTTTTCTTTAACAAACGAGAGATACTTTTCACTTAATTCGCGTGCTTTCATCACTGGCGTCTCAGTGTCGATATTGCGGATTTTTTCTGCGCCAGTTTTTACATGATCAACAAACTCTCCTCTAAAAGCGCCCCATAGAAAGGCAACAACAGAGAGAATCCATAATCCAAATAAAGAAAATGCTGAAAAAAATGTATCAACAACTTGATAGAGACCAGCTCCAATCAATGTTGGTTGTAAATAAAACGCTGTCGATAGTGAAAAGACGAGCAACGAGACGATGTTTAAAGCATCGATCCAATCAGCTCTTTTAGAAAAAATAAAAACATAAAAGGATGTGAATAAAACGAATGGGATAAAAACCCACGGACCAGTGTAGTAATTAATGAAACCCAAAAGTGATGTTCCATAGTAAGCAAAGAATCCATGTGATGACGTAGATGAAATGGCGAGATAACTATCTGGCAAAGTATCTTGATAGTAGAAAACGACGAGCGTCGCGATTGTTAGAAAGAAAAGAGCAAATAACTCATACTTAAGTATTTTAGTATTTAATTGGGTATTCATGTCGTGATCCTTCACTCATTTAGAAAGTAAGCGTACTTAAATTTTACATGATGTCGGACTAATTGGAAGAAGTAGAAATAAAAAACCCCGAACAAAGTCGGGGTTTTTAAAAATAAGAGGGTGCATTGACCTTTTCTCACACCAAGCTTCCCTGGCACTACCTTCGGCGCTGAAGAGCTTAACTTCCGAGTTCGGGATGGGATCGGGTGTTTCCTCTTCGCTAATAACACACCCAAACTGGTATATCTTAACAAATCGATTATAAATTTTTTAATGCTCGAGCTTTATATACACTCGCTCACTCAATTTCACAAATGCTTTTAACATTCACAAAACAAGATCAGATAAAAAAGAACCCATGTAATCAAAAAAAAGCAAAACGACAAATTAGTATTGGTCAGCTCAAAGTATTACTACTCTTACACCCCCAACCTATCAAACTCCTAGTCTAGAAGTTGTCTTAATAGAAATCTTATCTTGTAATAGGCTTCCCACTTAGATGCTTTCAGCGGTTATCCCTTCCGAACTTAGCTACCCGGCGATACAACTGGCGTCATAACCGGTTCACCATAGGTTCGTCCAACCCGGTCCTCTCGTACTAAGGTCAGATTTACTCAAATTTCTTACGCCCACGGAGGATAGAGACCGAACTGTCTCACGACGTTCTGAACCCAGCTCGCGTACCGCTTTAATTGGCGAACAGCCAAACCCTTGGGACCTGCTCCAGCCCCAGGATGCGATGAGCCGACATCGAGGTGCCAAACCTCCCCGTCGATGTGAACTCTTGGGGGAGATCAGCCTGTTATCCCCGGAGTACCTTTTATCCGTTGAGCGATGGCCCTTCCACTCGGAACCACCGGATCACTAACACCTGCTTTCGCACCTGCTCGGCTCGTTTGCCTCACAGTCAAGCTCCCTTATGCGTTTACACTCTATGGCCGGTTTCCATTCGGCCTGAGGGAACCTTCGTGCGCCTCCGTTACTCTTTAGGAGGCGACCGCCCCAGTCAAACTGCCCACCAGACATTGTCCCCCGACCGGATTACGATCGTAGGTTAGGATTCCAATTAACATAGGGTGGTATTTCAAGGTTGTCTCCCCGTACGCCGGAACGCACGGATCAATAACTCCCACCTATCCTACGCAATGTTAATCGAAACCCAATGCCAAGCTACAGTAAAGGTTCACGGGGTCTTTTCGTCCTTCCGCGGGTAGCGCGTTTCTTCACGCGCTCACCAATTTCGCTGGGTCTCCTGTTGAGACAGTGGGGAAGTCGTTACGCCATTCGTGCAGGTCGGAACTTACCCGACAAGGAATTTCGCTACCTTAGGACCGTTATAGTTACGGCCGCCGTTTACTGGGGCTTCAATTCAAAGCTTCGGTTTAACCCTAACCTCTCCTTTTAACCTTCCAGCACCGGGCAGGCGTCAGCCCATATACTTCCACTTGCGTGTTTGCATAGACCTGTGTTTTTGATAAACAGTCGCTACCCCCTTTTCACTGCGACCTCCAATAGCTACATCAGCAAGTGATGTCACCATCAAAGGCGTGCCTTCTCCCGAAGTTACGGCACCAATTTGCAGAGTTCCTTAACAAGAGTTCTCCCAAGCGCCTGAGGATTCTCTCCTCATCTACCTGTGTCGGTTTATGGTACGGGTTAATAAAAATCTCCTTGCGAAACTTTTCTGGGAAGCTGAGGATCATGCACTTCGCTTGCGCTCGTATTCGTATCTCAGAGTTACGCCGACCGGATTTGCCTAATCGACCCCCTACATACTTAAACAACCATCCAATAGGTTGCTGCACTACCTTTCTCCGTCATTCCATCAAGTCAAACGATTTTTACTAAGTACAGGAATATTAACCTGTTGGTCATCCACTACGCCTTTCGGCCTCATGTTAGAACCCGACTAACCCTGGGCGGAGTCACCTGGCCCAGGAACCCTTAGATTTACGGCGGAAGTGATTCTCACACTTCTTATCGCTACTCATTTCAGCATCAGCTCTTGTGAGACCTCCAGCGCTCCTTACGGTACGCCTTCATCGGCAAACACAATGCTCTCCTACCAATATTTACATATTCCATAGCTTCGGTACGTCACTTTAGCCCCGTTACATTTTCGGCGCAGAATCACTAGTCCAGTGAGCTATTACGCTTTCTTTAAAGGGTGGCTGCTTCTAAGCCAACCTCCTGGATGTCAAAGTAATTCCACAACCTTCTCCACTTAGCGACGATTTTGGGACCTTAGCTGATGGTCTGGGCTCTTTCCCTTTTCACAATGGACCTTAGCATCCACTGTGTCACTGCTCGATAGTACTCAACGGTATTGTGAGTTTGATATGGTTTGGTAAGCTGGTAAGCCCCCTAGCCAAGTCAGTGCTATACCCCCGTTGGTATTCGTCGAACGCTGCACCTAAATGCATTTCGGAGAGAACCAGCTATCACGGAATTTGATTGGCCTTTCACCCCTAACCACAAATCATCCCAGACGTTTTCAACCGTCACGAGTTCGGTCCTCCACGAGGTATTACCCCCGCTTCAACCTGTTCATGGCTAGCTCATCCCGTTTCGGGTCTATGACATGCTACTAATCGCCCTATTCAGACTCGGTTTCCCTACGGCTACACCTGCAACGGCTTAACCTCGCAACATATCATAACTCGCTGAATCATAATGCAAAAGGTACGTCATCAGGCTTTACAATAACCCTCTGACTGTTTGTAAGTGTATGGTTTCAAGATCTATTTCACTCCCCTCATCGGGGTTCTTTTCATCTTTCCCTCACGGTACTTGTCCACTATCGGTCAGCAAGTAGTATTTTGCCTTGGAGGGTGGTCCCCCCAGCTTCAGACAAGGTTTCACGTGCCTCGTCCTACTCAGGATACTCACTAGAGGACAATCATTTCGGATACAGGGTTTTCACCTTCTTTGACCGGACTTCCCAGACCGTTCTCCTATAATTGCCTTTCCGTATGTGAGTCCTACAACCCCGGAGTGCAAGCACTCTGGTTTGGGCTCTTCCGATTTCGCTCGCCGCTACTGCCGGAATCTCGTTTGATTACTCTTCCTGCAGGTACTAAGATGTTTCAATTCCCTGCGTTCGCTCCTATGTAGCTAGTTTACTCACTACATGGTTTATACTCTTTCAAGTACAAAGGTTTCCCCATTCGGACATCACCGGATCAAAGTCTATTTGCCGACTCCCCGATGCATTTCGCTGGCTAATATACGTCCTTCTTCGCCTCTTGCTGCCAAGATATTCCCCATACACCCTTAATAGCTTTTTTAATTTTGTTATTAAGTAATTTTCTTAAATAATTTCAAATAATGACTGCATTACGGTCATTACTTACATGGGTTCTCGTCTTCTATCTGATCCTGTTATGTCAATGTTAAAGAACAAA
>CAMLRB010000065.1 GCA_946482295.1 uncultured Bacteriovorax sp.
ATGAGTCCATTATTATCTATGGCAATTACAGCATCAAGTGAATTTTGAATGAGATGATTGATCCGATTGGCGCTTTTTAAAAGTATTTCTGTCCTCTCGCGCTCCTCCCTCATTCGTTTTAAGTCAGTAATGTCTTCACTAATCGTAATTAAGTATTGTGGAGAGCCGTCTTTGTCGAATACAGGAATCTTTTGTGTTCTTAAAAGTCTTTCGCCTTTTGAGCGCGTAAGGATTTTCTCTTCAGGTATATCCATTATTTTCTTTGAACGAAAGACTTCCTCATCGCAAGCGTTAAAATAGTCAGCTTGTTCTTTTGTAAAAAAATCCGAATCCTTCTTACCAACAAATTCTTCTTTTGTGTAACCGAGAAGTTCTTCACCGGCCTTATTGACTTGCAAAAATGTAAGGTCCTTAGCATCTTTTGCTACAATCATGTCAGGAACATTGTCGAGAACAAGTTCTGTAAATTGATAAGCTTCTTTGATCTCATTTTGAATTTTGATCAATTTTATCATGATCCGTGAAATGAAATAGGCGAGACCACAGCTAATAATTAAAATTAAACCGTTCAGAATTTTTAGACGCTGAAGATTTTTTTTCAGTGGCTCGAGAACTGACTTCATGGGGCTTGTGGCAATTACGCCCCAGCCGTAATTTTTAATTTGTTCATAGGCCGTAATATATGTAACGGTTTTACCTGCTGGAGTTTCTAATTCGACCCCGCGTTTGCCTTGAAGGACGTTAGCAATCAATGGTTGTGCTCGATACATGTCTTCACTTGCAGTACTTTGTGTAGAAACAATAGTACCTTTTCGGTCTACAATATAGACAAATCCGCCATCACTTAATGTAATACTTTTTAACCAGCTGAAAAGGTGAGAAGTTTTTACTCGAAGATCTAAGATGCCAAGAAGTTTGCCTCTATCAGTTATGATGGGAATAGCGACAGTGATGTTTGAATCGAATTGAGCTTGAGAATTAATTTTTGCATCAGAGATAAATGGTTTTTTTTCTGATTTAACTTTTTTAAACCATTCTTCATTGGAATAGTTTAAGCCTGGACTAACGACTGAAGAGAGGGGCGTCTCAGCTCGTTGGGAGCCTGATGTATCAACGAGGCCTATACTATCTATGAGAGGAAAGTTAATTGAAACTTTGTTCATTATTTTAATAGCTTCGTCCCACTTACCTTGTTCAATTTTTTGCCTAAATTGAATTCGGGTCGCAAGGGCAATTCCAATTTCTTCTATGCGCTCAAATTTTTCTTTCAATGTTATAGTTGTTAAATCAACAATGGTTCGTTGATGAGAGAAAGAATAATCTCTAAGGTCTTTTTTAGTTTCTATTGAGTTGTGGATGATAAAAATCAATACAGGAAGAAGAATGAGAAGAAATATGACAGCCGGAAAAGATTTTCGAGATAAAAAATCTTTCATACTTATTTTGTCCTACAACATTTATTAACTGTTTCGATTAGGACATTTAAATCAACAGGTTTTTCAATAAGCGCCATGGAAGGAATAGATTGTGCTCGATCACCGTAGGCGGTTACAAGTATAATTGGAATTTTTGAGAACCGAGAATTTTTAGATACTGCATCTGCAAACTCCCATCCATTCATTATAGGCATCATTAAATCCAAAAGTATGGCCGACGGAAGTATGGCGATTGATGATAATAAATCTAAGGCCATTTTTCCATTGTCCGCAGTAATCACTTCGTAGTTTTCCATTTCTAAGCTCAATCGAAGAACTTCCTGAATGTTTCTTTCGTCTTCGACGATCATTATTAAATGAGACTTGTACTCTTCAGATTGCGCAGACATGACTTTCCTTAGTCTAAAACGACATTGATTAAACTCAATTGATTTTAATATAGTTTATAGATTTTGGTTAGATGCTTTGTGTGAGTTATTGACAACTATTTAACACGAGGTAATTTTTGGAATATTTTGATGAATAAGGAGCTGTGAAACTTATTTTGGGCACATGCAATGTAGTTATCCATCGTAAATTTGGGATTGTCCAAAATATACTCGGTTAAATCATGGGCCACAATAAAAACCGCAGAAAGGGGAACAATTTTATTATAGGCACATCCACGAGGAAAACCGTCGCCGCCTGGAAGTTCGTGATGTTGCCTTATTATTGTATCGACATCTGAAGGGATGGTTTTTATGTGCTCAATACTGTTTGCAGCGATTGATGGATGTTCCAGAACATATCTGTATTCTTCAGGTGTGATAGAATCTTTCATCGACTCAAGTTTTTCCAGTGAACTAATTTTTTGAAACTCAGGCTTATTGACCAAGGCCAGATCATGCAAATACGATGCATAAATAAATTTTTCAAATGTTTTATCAGTATTCCATTCCATTAATTTTGCGAGAGAAAGAGAAATGTGCACAAGCAGGTCTGTATGGTATGAGTAATAATTATCAGTGTTGCGGTCGATTTTTAAATCGCTAATTTTGGCTTTTGATTTTTTAAATTGTTCCAACCTTTTTTGCACACGACGCTCAAGTTGAGAGATCGTAAAAGGCAGCTCACATTTCATTTCAGCTATTTCATTTAGTGCAACTTCTTCAAGCCTCTTAATTGGAACATCTTTTTTTAGTCCGAGAATTTTTTCCGTGATTTCTCTTATATCTTCTTCAGTGAAAGGCTTCATCAAAATAGATGCAAAACGTCTGCTATACTTATCGATAAATTGAGGAGTGATTATTCCACTAATTATTATCAATGGTGTTTTAAAATTTTGATTATCTTCAGAGTCAATGAGAAACTTTACGACTTCGGCCCCGTTTCTATTGGCCAAATTTATATCTAGAAATATGAGGTCATAAACATTATCAGATAAAATGCTGATGGCCTGATCGACTGTCTGTACGCTATCAATTTTATCAAATAGACCAGCCACAAAAGCTTCAATGAGCTCCGAAATATCTGGGTTATCATCAACAATTAACAGTTTCCTTTCCATTGAATAATTTTATGCTTTTTTGAATATTATTCAAGAGTACGTAAAATTCTTAATAAGAACTTAAGATTGAGATGAATGATCTTCTATTTGTTGATCTTATCGTGGATGAAAGGTTCTGTCGCTGCAAACGCAAATGGGGCGGGCAGACCTACAGTGACAATCGATAATGGGATTCAGTTAAGTGGAGCATTCGTCGTATCTGGAACAAAGACTGGAACGTTCTATTTGGATGCTATGGGGCAAGTTGATACAGACAGCGGGAACACTCATTGCGAATTAAATGCACCAGAGTTTGGTTTTCGTTAGAGTTAGAATATATATTGATTTATAATTTCCATCATGAATAAAAAGATCATTCAAAATATCGGTGCCGCATTTTTAACTGTTTCTGTTATTGGTGCGGCCATTTATGAATTAAAATTCAAAGCGAATGAATACGACACACTCATTTGGCAGGCCTATAAAAGAAAAGAAGACTTTCCTCATTTGAATGTCTTCGACGGTGTGTATGAAGTTTTTATTCCTGACAGCAAACTCAATTCAGAGGGAAACGGCGTCGATTCAGATAATAATGGCATTCGTGATGATGTCGACATCTGGATTAATCGCATGTCGAATAGCTTTAATGAACGAATGGCCATGAGGCAGTATGCAAAGATTCAACATGATCGAATGAAAAATTGTAATAATTCGATTGGTGAAATAAACAAAGCGGTCCTCTGTTTAGAAATGATTAGTTACTATGAACGTAATGGAAAAAGTTTTGGGGTTCCAAAACTTGATGTACTTATTCCCAATACAGACTCTCGTCTTAAATGTTACTTTCCTGCTAAAATCTCGTTTAATAAACTCGTGACCGAGCAACTTCTCAAAGAAAATTGTCAATTCGAAGTCAAGGATGTTAAAGGCATAATTGAAGTGAGTGAGTATTATAATAAAACACTTTAACTTACTGACTGAGCAAATCTCGCGAGACCATTTACGACCGATTCATAAACGTTGAACTGTTTAAGTTTTTCTTGTCCAAAAATTTCTGCAAATTTCGATTGCATCAATGGAAGTTGCGATGTCCCACCAGTCAAAACAACTTGATAAATAGCAGATGGTTTTACACCTGACTGTCTAAAAACATCTTGCATGGAATGAAGAATCTCTTCAATTGTGGGCATCAGACTATGTTCATAAGCTAATTTGGTGATGAGCTCTTCAATATCGATTCCTGGATAATGATATGAAAATTGCGCTTCACTGTTTGATCCCAGTTTAACTTTAGTTTTTTCAATCACATCAAAAACAGGAAAACCTAATTGGCATTCAACCAATGTGAAAAGTTGATGCATTTGTTGTTCGCCTGTTTTTGAAAGAGCAAACTTTTTTATATGCTGAAGAAATTCCCATGTATCACGCTCGCGCAAATGGGTAATGTGAGCAGGCGAGCAGATTTTATTCAATAACTGTCTAGGAAAAGTGAGGACGTTGTTACCACCGGGAATTTTATATTCGAAGCGAGAGCCAAAATGAGGGGCAATGAAATCTTTCATCATTACACCGTCTAGAGCATCGCCCGCCTTGAAAATCCCACTAAGTCCGAGAATATCGTCTTGACTATATTTACCACCATGAATTTTCATTAAAGTGAAGTCTGATGTTCCACCTCCAAAGTCGGCAATGAGAATAATTTTTTCATCAGTCACTTGTCCATTGTAGTCTAATCCAGCGGCCACTGGTTCGGGGCAAAAGAGAATGTATTTGAATCCTGCAAGTTCAGCTGCTTTTCGCATGCGATTTTCAGCGAGCATATCATCGTTTTTATCGAGCGAGTACATCGCTGGTCTTCCCAGCACAACATTTTCAACATTCAATCCGGTGAATGCGTTGGCGCGTCTTCGCATTTCGCCTAAGAAGACCGCAACGATTTCCGAAATATTCATCGTCTTATTGTGAACTGTTGTTCCAGTATAATTAGGCTCAGGCAAAAACTTTTTCACGGATCGGAAAAAACGTCCTTCTCCATCTGTCGCTATATATTCTTTGATTGCATTTTGTCCAAAGTGCCACGCATTTTGTTCGGCCGTATAGAGAAGAGACCTAAAAACTTTCGAGTCTCCATCGAGTGGCACAGGCGTAATCTTTCCATCCTCACTCACATAACTGAGTAGAGAATTGGAAGTGCCGAAATCAATAGCGTAAAAAGACATTTGTTTTTTTAAAGCGTGTTGATGATAGCTTTGATGTATTTTTTTGCGTCAGCTCCGGTAAAAAACTTTGGCTTCGTTTCACCCGGTTGAACTTCAAAAATCCCAGAAACATTTTTAGTTTCCGAAGTCACTAGATAGGTAAGGATGTTCGTATAAGCAACAGGTTGATCAGTTGGAATGACGTGACCTGTATCATTGATGATGAATGCCAAAGCGTTTGGAGTTGAGTCTAGTGCTTTTAAGAACAGCGATAACTGATCTTTCAACAGACCTTCAGAATCATTTCGAGCAAAAATAAAAACTCTTCTTGTTTGGGGAGTTGTCTTTTTTAAATCCCAAACAAAACCTTCTGAAGCACGACTAAAAACTGTATATCCTTCAACCATATCTGCTTTTCGGTTAGCATTTAATTCAAACTGGTCCACGATACTGTCAACTTGTGTTCTCCACTTTTTGTAATAAGCTTGGTCTAAAAGTGAACGTGTGATTGCTGGACCATAAATTGGGTTGAACAGTTCACCTGTTTTTAAATAAGCGCGGTAAGCTTCAAGTTCAGGATTTACGGCAGCAGAAGAAGTCATTGGGGCCGCATCAATAATAAATGGAAAATTTTGTAATGTTGAAGAAACTGCAGAGCTGAAAGAAATAGAGACAGGGATAATTGTTTTTACTCCAAAGTTTCTTTTTAATTCATCCGAGAGAGCTGTAACCTCTGTATTAAAATCTTCCAGCTTATAAGTTGAACTATAAAAGCTAGGCTTAACGTTACCTTCTAATTGCGATAGGGAAAAAGGCTGTGTACTGAAATTCATCGTTACAACGCCAAATCCTTGCTGTGCTAGAGTTTGAAGTGCTTCGTCTTCTGCTAGAAGACTTCTATTAACTCCTGGCAAAAATAAGAAAGTAGGGAGTTTAGAATTTTTGGCCTTGATCATTTGAAATGATACGAGTCTGCCCGGGGCCATTTTTAAGTTGTAGTCCAGAATTTCGGCCTGAGCGCTTTGGAGCGGACTTAGAATAAGAAGAAGGAATGTAAAAATGAATCCACTTAGTAATTGCTTGATTTTCATATAATATTCTTGTGTTTAATGTTGATAGAATCAGGCAATACCATTATTTAAGGATTGTTACCACCACCATTTCAATTTTACATGGTTCGTTTTTGAGTCAAAAAATCCATAAAAAACATTCCTATTGCACAGATTTCCTCGACTAACGACTCAAATTCAAATAGAATCCGGGCTCTTTACTACTGTCATTAGATGACGTTCTTTTGGAGATCGTTTTGAATACAAAAATTACACTTTTAATGAGTTCATTACTTCTCGCACTTACTTTTAATGTGGCCGCTGCAGCTGAGAAATTCGAATCAGGAAGCTATCAAGGGGTACTCGGAACAAGAGGCTACAAAGTTTATGTTCCAAAAAATTTAAATACAAACCAAAAAACTCCTGTCGTTGTTATGCTTCATGGTTGCGAGCAAAACGCTGCTGGATTTGCAGCAGGAACGAGAATTACAAAATGGGCCGATAAAGGAAAGTTCATTGTCCTTTTACCTGAACAGAATATTGCATTCAACCCATTCAAATGTTGGAACTGGGTTCTCCCGGTTAACAACAGCCGTGCAGGCGAAACACAAGTCATCATTGAAATGTTAGATCAAGTTTTAGAAAAGTATAACGGCGATAAAGATAGAGTTTTTGCCGCTGGTATGAGTTCTGGTGCTTCAATGGTTAACATTTTGGGTAACTGCTATCCTGAGCGTTTTAAGGCCTTAGGTTCGCATGATGGAACTCAGTACTATTCTACTAGAACGGGAATGGATTTTGCGGACGTGGTTCTCTATGGAGCTTCTGTTCCAGCTCCAATCGCAGCTCAAACAGGTTATGCTTGTTCCGCATTTGCAAGTGGTCGTCCGTCCAAAATGCCTATTATTATTTTTCATGGAATGAGTAGCCCATTGATGAGCCCAGCTCATGCTTTTCAGATCGAGGCGGAGTTTAAAATTCTAAACGACTTATTAGATAATGGAGCAAGAGATACTTCATACTATCTCGATAAAAGCGTAAAGTTTGTACCGGCCAACAGCACGACTTATGGCTATAACAAATACGTTTTAATAAACCCTAATAATGAAGTCCTGATTGAACGCTACATGATTAATGATCTTGGGCATGCGTGGAGTGGTGGAGTTGCAAATCTGCCGTATAACGATCCAAAAGGCCCTGATGCCACTGCATTGATAATCGACTTCTTTAAGCGCCACGGCCTCTAATTAAAGATTTAAGCCGCGATTGTCGTCATGGTTTCCTTATCTTTAAGGTCTAAAATCTTTGCTATATTTATGAGCACGGTTAGCGAATTTTCTTTGCTATAAATACCCAAAATATACTGAGCATTGATTTGCTTTTCAACCGCCGGCATTTCATTTACTTCATTAGAAGAAAACGCCAAAACCTTGTTGATAGAATCAACAACCACACCAATATTAGTACCCCCAATATCAACGATGATAACGGCTTCTTCTCTTTTTTCCTTGGCTTCAATTTTTAGTTTCATTCGCAAATCGACAATGGAAATAACTTGTCCACGTAAATTCATAATGCCCAAAAAATGCGAAGGCGATTTTGGAATCGGTGTTGTTTCAGGAACAGGTATAACTTCTCTCACCATTAAAAGTGGTATTGCATAATCTTCTGCCCCAAGACTGAACTCAATAAAACGGTCGAGTTCAGCTTTTGATTTTTTAATAGGCATTATATTTTCATGTTCCATTGATTACTCCCCAATGATGTTAATTTTTAAACGTCAGCAAAACGACTATCATCATTCGTTGGCAGTGAATCAGTGCATGAGATTTTTTTCTCTTTTTTATCAGCAATAAAGTGAACATTACTTGGTACATTTTCGGCTTTTATCGGCAAACGTGTCTCAACTTCTATACGTCCACCTTGAATGGTTTGAGCTAATTTTTGCACTAAAGAGTTAAGCATTTGAGCTTGATTAGAAAGTATACCACCAGCGTTTGCTGACTCGGCCGAGCTTGCAGTATTTTGCTGAGTGACCTGTTCCAACTGAGCAACGGCCTTGGTGATTTCGTGAACACCAAGTGCTTGCTCTTGACTGGCAGTGGAGATTTCTGCAACCATTTTTGATACACTTGACACAGATTTCACGATTTCATTTAAAACTTCCTCACACTCATGAGCAACCTTGGTTCCTGTATCAACTTTTTCTTTTCCCGTTAAAACAAGTTTACCAATTTTTTCTTTTGAATCTTTAACAATATCTTCGACTCTTTTAATACTTCCATCGAGCATATTACTAATTTCTAAGGCAGCAGCTCCACTCATAGAAGCAAGCTTTCCAACTTCCTCTGCAACGACGGCAAAACCTTTACCTTGCTCACCAGCTCTGGCAGCTTCAACTGAGGCATTGAATGAGAGTAGTTTTGTTTGAAAAACTATATCATTAATGACTTTGGTTTTAGTTCCAATTTCATTGATAATTTTGACTATATTTTCAATCTCTTTATTAGTTTCGTTGATTTGTTCCATTATGCTGTTGTTACTCGAATTGATTTCGTTAATAGCTGTGATCATGTGATCGACAACGACTTTTCCTCGTTCAGCCGTGTGCATACTTTGTCCAGAAACTAGAGTCGACTGTTTAGCGTTCTCAGTATTTGCGTTAATCATTGTACTAATTTCTTCTATTGAAGCCGAGGTCTCTTGGAGTGATGCCGACTGTTCAGTTGTGGCCTGTGAAAGTTCTTCTGAAGCTGAAGCTATTTGTGCGGAAGCTGCACTCACTTGCTCCCCTGAACTTGATAGTTCTGTTGCAATCGCTTGAAGGTTTTTGCTGATGTTATTTGAGAATATAATTCCGATGATTATAGCGAACACGAAACTACCTGCTGCTATAATTGTCGAAATCCATATACCTCTTACAGCTTCAGCAGTTGCTTGGATTTCTTTTTCTCTAACAATGTTTTCGTGAAACATTACGAGGGCCATATAGTTTTTAGTAAACTCAGTTGCCATTTCATCACTTTTTTGAAGAACAAGTTGGTTCATTAGCTCTTTATCGGCCGGAACATCCGAGTTGGCCAACTCCAAAATTTTTAGGGAGAGAGCATGATAGTTTTTCCAACTTGTATTGAACTTTTCATAGAGTTCTTTTTGTCCGGGAATAAACTGTAGTTCGACGTATTTTTGGTTTGCTTCTTCATAACTGTTAATTGACTCTTTAATAATTTTTTGAACTTTTTCTGAATAGTCCTTTGTAATGTTTGGGACTGCTAGGAGTGTTGTATTGATTCGCAATCGACGATAGAAGGCCAACATGTCTTTTGCATGCCCTAATTTTGGAACGGGTTTTTCTAGAATGAATTCAAATGTTGTCTCCGTCGCTTTAAGATAATAAATTCCGGCCGCACCCGCCGCTACTGTAAATAGACCCAGCGTAAATGTGAGTGTAATTAACTTTGTTTTTAGACTGCACGTTTGAAAAAAACGCATAAAGCACTCCAAGGCAAATTGAACTCATGACTCTTGAACTATTCAAATTATATAAGCAACGTGCAAGCTCAGATATTAATATAGCTACAAGTTATACTCAGTTATTGTAGATTCGTGAGCAATGATTTATCGAGTGCTTTAGAGGCATTACTAAAGAAATTAGCCTTCTATTTATTTATATAATTGTTTCCTTAAGGTTTGGATTAGGGAATTTTGAGGGATTTTAGAAATTGCTTTAATTCACTAGGACGTTTAAGAGCGAACTGGCGATTCACTTCTACTTTTCCTTTATAACCAATCAATAACGTCCACCCTGGAGCATTGAACTTTTTGGCCAAGTCTGGCTGATTAATGAAATCGATTTGGAAAACTTCAATGGCCTTATACTCATTGTCTTTTAAAATTTTTGCGAGAGTGGGAGCTTGAGTTCTACAACCTGGGCAATCTGATTTAGAGATTATAACGAGAATAGGTTTGCCTTCAGCTTGAGCTCGATCAAACAATGTCTGATCATATTTTCTGAATATGAGCGAGTTTTCGATCATCTGTTCAGGATAATCATTTTCGATCTGAACAGAGGCCTGTTGATTGTCTTGAGCGTATACATTGGAACTGAAAAACATCATTGCGATGATTATTAATTTCATATTATTTCCCTCCTTCAAGGTCATATTTCTTTAGTGCATCAAGAGCTTCGGCCACGGCTTTCCTTTGGTAATCTAAACTTTCTTTTACGCTGAAACTTTCAGCTAGTGCTGCTCGTTTTCTGAGATTCGCTTCTAAGGCAACTTCACCTTTCGCACCTAAACTCCGGTAGTGTTGAATCTCATCTTCAAGTTGAGTGAAATATTCCTTGGCAAACTTTTGGGGATTTTTTTGTTGGGCCATGTATTCTTTCATTGCAAGTTTAACTGTGGCCTGATCACCGGCAGAGGCCGCGATATCTAGATAGTTTGCGGCCACTCGGTCTTGTTTAAGAATTCCTGGTTTCTTCACAACGTCTTTCATTTGAGCTAGAGCAGATTGAAAAAATCCTTTGGCCACTTTCGGATCGTGAGATTGAGAAAATTCACCTAGAATTTTTGTTCTCGTTGCTTGCGCGAGTGTGTCTGGATTATTTTTAGCGTATTTAGCTAGTTCTGCAATTCTGCTGTCTAAGTCTTTTATCATTTGCTGAGCTTTTTTAGGATCTGTCCGACCATAGGCCGCTTTGATTTTTTCAGTAATTGTTTTTTGTGCTTCCTGAGTAGAAAACTGACCTGCGATTCCGTTTCTCATCAAAACATCGATTTCCTCAGATTTGAATCCAGCATCTTTAAGCAGTTTTGCTTTTTTTCTGAGATCATCTGTTGTGTATGTAAAGAATCCTCTTCCTTCTTTCATTCCCACTTCGTGAGCGGCAATCAGCGCTTTCTCCTGATCAGTGGTAATTTCTCGTTTAAGAAGTAGTCCAGCGGCCTTTTTTCGATCTCCGTTGAGGAGTTTCCCTGCATCTTTAAGATCAACTTTTCCGCCAGATTCTGTCGTGGCCGCAATGGCCCTTAAAGCTTTTTTGGATCGAACTACAGTCGCTAATTTAACAACAGTTCCTGTAATTCCATATCCGGTTGCAAGATCGAGGATGAGTGAAGTCGCGGCCGTACACATAAGTTCGGCCTTCGCTTTAGGGGAATAACATTCGTACTTAACTTGAGCGGCAGCGAAAGCTTCCTTAATCATCTTCACAAAGTCAGAACCTTTTTCACCTTCCTTAAGTGCCGTCGGTTTTTTCCCTGTGTCGATAGCAATTTTTCGCTCTCGCATGAGAGTGTCTTGATAGTTTTGATAGCGGGCCCAAAGTTGTTTATCAATTTCGGCACATGTCGCATCTTCCAACCAACGTCCAAGAAATTGATCACTCAATTTGAACCTTGGATCTGGTACTGTGAGGTTGTATGTGTTTAAGATTTCGCGTTTCTTTTCTACGCTTGAGTTACAAGCTGTCTGTTCGCGAAAGCTTTTTACAGCTCCTTCCATAATTTTTTCAGAAAGTTCACCGAGACTTTTTAACTGTTCAAACTTAACTAAAAAACCATCGAATACGCATTGGCTTAGTCCCATATTGCTAAATGAGTTCTCTTCAATAAATTTGGGATTACACTGGATGATTCTCTGCCTGTCGTTTGCGGCCTTATCAGCTTCTTCAAATTCGCATCTAGCGATTTCTTCTTTTGGTTTCTTTTTGCATTCACTGAGTTTTTCTTTCAAGTCAGTAGCGATGTCAGTTTCAAGTTCTGAACATTGATATTCATTTCTCGTGGCCTGACAAGCGATACTCATAGCATCTTTAGCTAGTGAGAGAGTCTGACCATACCCTGAGGGAGGACTATGTTTACAGTCAAAGGCCAGGGCAAGAGTGGAAGTGAGAAATAAAATAGTGAAGATAAGAACTTTCATTGGAACTCCATCACATTATTGTAGTTGATATTGGAGATAGAGGGTCCCTAGGCAAAAAATATTTGTGCAATGGCCTTAAAAGTACTTGATTATGCTTGTCTAGATTGTAAAAGCCTCGCTTACGAGAAGGATGAAGGTGCCCAATATCATTGTGATTAGCTTTTGTAGAAAATTTAGTCACCTCTTCGAATTATACACAAACGAGAGTCGCTAAATCGTGGTTTATACATATTTTTTTTGGCCACTCAATTGCTTTACTTTGAATAATGAAAAAATTCTTTCTGCTTGTATTACTGACCTTATTTCAGTTCGCCGTTATGGCGGCCGAGCCTATTATCTGGAGACAGACCCCAGACTCAGCTCCGATCATTTTACCTCGCAAAGATCATCAATCAAACGAAGAGGCCTTGGACGATTATTTTCGAAAAATCAATGAGACACCCTCGTTAAGAGAACTCTTAAACAGAGATGAAATTGAACCCTTGAAAGTTCAAGAGAAAATTGATTACAAGAAGGGAACATTCGAATTGTTAAAATCTTCTCAACCCTCGAGACCTCGTTTTATTGTTGTGACGAATGAACTTCGCGAACTCTATGCACCACCGTATGGAGTGCGTGCGAGAAGAGTGATCAATCGATTGGAAGCCGTTGGTGCTGAAGTTCTTATTCTTCCAGTCGTTCACGATATTACTTTGAACGCAAAAGAATCTAAAGAATTTAGAGAGAAGTTAATTAAGTTGTTTGATGCTCAACTCGTGTTGGGGGGAAATGATATTGATCCTTATCTCTATGGTGAAAAAACAACGTATGCTAAATCCTATATTAGGCGCAGAGATGTGAGTGAACTAAAATTTGTTCGCCAGTTTATCGAATCAAAAAAAGGAATGAACTTCGGTATCTGTCGTGGACATCAGATGTGCGCAGTTGCCAATCATAAAAAACTGGTACAAGATATACAAATTGAAGAGGGTGCTTCAGAAATCCATCTCAATGGTGATCACCTCATCAAAACTGATCGCGATAGCGAAATTTTTAGTATCTTCGACAAAGAAAAAATCCTCGTCAATTCACTTCATCATCAAGCGGTCATTGTTCCGGAGAATGATAAAGACTACAAAGTGGTCGCCACGAGTTTGGATAAAAATCCGATAGTCGAGGCAATTGAATTTAAAAATGGGATGGGAGTGACACTGCAATTTCACCCGGAACTCATGTTCAATGAAACCGGTGACAAAATTCTTAAAAAGTTCGTAGACATGACAATCAAAAACAAACGCATGCATGCGATTCCAGATTCATGCACAAAGATTATGAGTTCATTTTTAGAGCTTTAATAACTCCAATTATAAAATCACACATTAAACATTCGGGTTGTCGCACTAGATATAAGCTGGTTCTTTTTTTGCATCTCTTTAATCATTGAGGTTTACAAGAGGTAAAATTGAAACGGACTGCGACACTTATACTTTTATTGATATTAGGATTGCTGCTATCACAATTATTGCCAATTGTAATTGGAGAACTACCTGCGTGGTATGGTAGCGCAAGAAATTTTCTTATGATGACATTATTGGCCTTCATTATGATTGAAGTTGGACGAGAATTTGAAATCGATCTAAAAAATAAACGGCAGTATGCAGTAGATTATGGCGTGGCCGCAACTGCAGCAGCATTTCCATGGCTATTGGTGACAGGATATTTTCTTTTATTCTTAATGCCAGAAACTATTGGCGAGGGAATAGACAGTAAAGCAAAATGGATAGGTGCTTTAATTGTAGGAAGATTTGCAGCTCCTACTTCGGCCGGTGTTCTATTTTCTATGCTAGCTGCTTCAGGACTATCTGGAACTTGGGTCTATAAAAAAACAAGAATACTCGCCATATTCGATGATTTGGATACAGTTTTGCTGATGATTCCTTTGCAAATGTTAATCGTAGGTTTTGTGTGGCAGCTAGGTGCCAATATAATGATTATGGCGCTGCTCATTTATTTAGGGATTAAATTCTATCGTAAAATAAATCTGCCTAAATCTTGGCATTGGTTATTGTTTTATTCAGTCATTATGGTGACTCTAAGTGAGCTCCTTTATCTATATTCAAAAAATGCTGAAGGCACAACGGGTATCCATGTTGAAATTTTACTTCCCGCTTTTTTGTTAGGTTGCATGTTTAAAAATGATGTGAGCTCAGTTGTTATTCCTGGTGAAGATAGACCAGGAGAAAGCTCAGAAGAGAAAGCTGGACTTATTATTTCATCGGCATTCATGTTGTTAGTTGGACTCTCAATGCCGTCGGCATTTGGTAAAAATGCAGAAATCGTTCACACTATGCAACCCTCAATTCTCATTATGCATGTTTTAGCTGTTACATTAATTTCTAATATTGGAAAAATGTTTGCCTGTTTTTGCTATAAAAAAGAAGCGAGTTTTAAAGAGCGACTTGCAGTCGGTATAGCCATGTTTCCTCGAGGAGAAGTAGGTGCAGGTGTTCTTGCGATTTCGCTTTCATATGGAATATCTGCTCCCTATGTTACTGTTGCATTTATGTCTTTGGCCCTGAACTTAATTCTTACTGGAGGATTCATTTTTGCCGTTAAAAAAATGGTCTTGTTATCATTACGGGATAAAAAAAATAAATTAGCAGGTGTTCAGGTATGAACTGGTTTAGTGATATTTTTGTCATTCTGATTTCATTTTTGTTAATGATTTTAGGAAAAAAAAAGATGATTTATGAATCAGGGCTCGACAAAACTGTAGGACTTACTTTTATAGTGCTGTCATTTTTATCTATAGTTTATTTTTTGATAAATATTTCTCACAATTTCAGGACATCAGATGTTTTTAAAATAGGGTTTATGATTTTTGCTATTTTAATTTGGCTAACATTGCTTTGTATTCCCTCAAAGTTCGTCAAACATCTAAAAGATAAGTTTATGACCTTGGTTACTTTATCACTTTTCGTTTATTGGATTATTGCTAAGGATTTCATCTTCAGTTTATCTGATTCAGTTCTCTTCCTTGGTTTTGTTTTTTTATTACTCAGTCAGTTCCCGCGTAGATTTTTTGGTGTCAAATGAATCAGTACTGGAGATAGCCAAAAATAAAAACCGCAATCCAAATTAGCCAAAACAATTTGTCCGACATAACAGTCCTTATAAAAAATGAGAGGGGTAGATGAGGACCCCTCTCGAAACTTAGGAGAGAAGCCATAAAAATATTTATGGCAAAAAAATCAGTCAATTCGATTTGTGATCGGCTTTGTTTTCAAATTAAGATAAATTACTATTATTCCAAAGAATGCTGAAATTAAAGATGCTAAAACGATGGCCGATTTTGAAAAGACTTCCACTTCGGTTGGCAAGGCCAAATCGGAAATGAAGAGTGACATAGTAAAGCCGATTCCTGCTAGTAAACCAACACTGAATACATCTTTCCAACTCATTCCTAAAGTTAAAGACGCTACTTTTAGTTTGACGGCTATAAAACAGAATAACAAGATTCCTATTGGTTTACCTAAAATTAAACCCAGTAAAATTCCCTGATGTATAGAATGACTGGCCAGTTGAACAACATCTATGGATGAAAAGTTAATTCCTGCATTGGTAAATGCAAACACTGGTAAAATGAAAAAACTAACTATAGGATGAAGAAAAGAAATCAACTCTTCTATCGGTGAATACGTTTCAAGAGAGGCCAGTTTTGTTTCTATTTCATAAGGGGTGAAGAGACCTAAGACTACACCCGCAATAGTAGCATGGATTCCAGAATGAAGTGTTGTGAACCATAATCCAATTCCAAAAAGAGTGTAGATTATGTAACTTTTAACTCTCTTTCGTTTCAGAAAGTAAATGACCAAAAACATGATGAGAGCTGATATTAAATAGTTCGAATTTATTTTTGCCGTATAAAAAAGTGCTATAACTAAAATGGCACCCAGATCATCGACAATGGCAATTGCAAGGAGAAACACTTTTAAGGATAGTGGTACTCTCTTGCCAAATATCGTGAGTGCGCCTAGAGCAAAAGCAATGTCAGTGGCCATCGGAATGCCCCATCCAGCTTTAAACTGACCGTCGTGATTAAATAAAAGATAAATTATTG
>CAMLRB010000066.1 GCA_946482295.1 uncultured Bacteriovorax sp.
GTTCATTTGAAGTCAAAGAAGCCTCTAACGGGGATGAAGTTGTGGCCAATAGAGTGCTCATTGCTCCAGGTGGAATGCAGATGCGCATGGTTCATAAGAACAATAAAACATTCGTCGAAATTACAGATGACGAACCCGTTAATCGTTTTAAACCTTCCGTTGATTATTTGTTTCTCTCTGCTGCTAAAAATCTTTATACCAATACAATTGCCGTTATCTTAACGGGGATGGGGAAAGATGGAGCTAAAGGGATGTTGGAGCTGAATAAAAAAGGTGTTTATACAGTTGCTCAAGACGAAGCTTCTTCTGTGGTTTTTGGTATGCCAAAAGAAGCTATTAACATAGGGGCAGCTGATCACATTGAATCTCTCCATGATATCGCCGAACGAATCACTGTTCTTACTCATCAAATTGCTCTAAAGAAAAAAGGGATCGCATGAAAAAGATTTTGATAGTAGACGACGAACCAATGATCAGAGAATTATTGGCCGAATACTTTCGTTTAGAGCTTAAAGTTGAATCCATCACATTTGCTTGTGATGGTTTTGATGCATATGCAGAGGCGAGTTTTCAAAGATTCGATCTTATTTGTCTCGATCAAATGATGCCTTTTTGTAAAGGTGACCAATTCCTCACGGCCTTAAGAAAAAAAGAAGGACCAAATAAAACAACAACTGTGGTGATGGTATCAGCTTATATACCAGATATAACTTCTGAAATTAAATCTATCGAAAATACTTACTTCCTCGAAAAACCGATCGACTACGAACGCTTAAGTCGTTATGCGAAGATTGCTTTTCCTAAAAAAGTGGCATGACGCAAAGATAAAGTGGTAGGCGGTATAGGATTCGAACCTACGACCATCACGATGTCGACGTGATGCTCTACCAACTGAGCTAACCGCCTAGAAGAGTACTTATTGTAGAGTTAGGCACAAGCTTCTGTCAATTTGAAAAGGTGGTACTTCTATCAACTTTTCTATACAATGCTTTCCATGCAAAAAAATCGTCTCACACTCTCATTTTTCAAATTACTATTTGAACAACTTAAACTTTTTAAAACTTATTATTTTTTTGGTGTTCTCTGTCTCATTCTCACTCACAAAATTCAAAGTGAACTGCCGTTCATGGCCCAAGGACTGGCCGATCATGTGGCCAGCGCTGGTCCTGAAGTTAAACCTCTTCATTTTTTTCTTTGTGCTTTAGGTATTATCCTTTTTCGAACGAGCTCCCGCATTCTCTTTTTCTATCCAGCTCGTTTATTGCAAAAATACCTTCGTTGGGAATTGCTCAAACAACTTGAATCCAACACCCCTCAGCGTTTTCGTCATCTAAACGCTGGCCAGCTTTATCAGTATCTCTCGGGTGATATTGATCAAATTCGCGCGCTCATCGGCTTCGTTGGTCTTCAGGGCGGAAATTTCATCATTGCTATGTTCGTCTTAATTCCACGTCTGGTTTCATTCAATGCGAGATTGTTGATCGCCCTAATACCCATGTTGCTTTCATTTGTGATTTTTACTTATGTGGTGAATAAAAATAAAAAATACTTTAAGCTCACTCAAGATATGCAGGGGGAAGTACAGAACCACATTATGGAAAGTTATGTGGGAAAACGAACGATTAAAAATTTCCACGCTGAAGATTCATTCAATCGCTTGTTTGCGGAACTTTCTTTAAAAGAGCTCTATTATTTTTATCGCTCGAGTCTCGGACTTTCCATAACTTTGCCACTCATTACATTGGGAGTGGGTCTTTCCATGCTCTGGGGAGCTACGATAATTCGTGAAGAGCACTTAGGGGCATCGACGCTCATCCTTTTTTCTGGATTTATTTTCCTCTTCATGGAGCCTATGAGTTATCTCTCGTGGATTGGGGTAGTCGTTTCGAGATCATCAGCTTCTTGGACGCGTTTAAAAGATCTCAATACGACCCTTACGACAGCAATTGAGAATGAACAAAAACTCTCTTCATTAAATGCTCACCAGACTGGACAAACTTATCATCTTCCTTATTGGGAAAAAGATTTATCTTTTACTGTCCGTAAAGGTGAGTGGAATGTCATCGTTGCCAAAACAGGTCACGGTAAAAGTGAAATACTTTTAAAGCTTGCGGAAATTCTTCGTCTTAAAGGGATGAATATTTCTCTTGTTGCTCAAGATCCATACATTTATAACGATTCAATTGAGCGAAATATCTTTCTAGGAAAACAGGCCACTCTAGATGAAATAGATCAGGCCAAAAAACTTCTAAAAATTTTGGGACTTGACTATCTTGAACCACGTCTGGAAGTTCTGCTTACAATGGAAGTGGGGGAAAATGGTAAACGTTTATCCGGTGGACAATCTAAACGTTTAGCCTTGATTCGCAGTTTAATGAGTGGAGCTCCCATTCTTATCTGGGATGATCCATTTTCATCAGTTGATCTCATTCTTGAAAAAGAAATTATTACAGAACTTCGCTCTCAAGGAATTCTTAAAAACAAAACGATCATCCTTACGAGCCATCGTTTATCTACCGTAAAAAATTCTGACTACGTTCTTTATATAGATAAAGAACAAGGGATTGTAGAGGAAGGCGAAACGTCGAAACTTTTAACAGCAAAAAGCAAAACATATGAATATTTCCAACAACAAATGGTTTAAATTTTTCGTTTTTAAAGGCTCACGGTTAATTCTGACTGTTGTAGTTCTCTGTTTAGTGGTCTCGGCCATTTTAGGAACGATAACACCTAAACTCGTGACTGATTTAGCAGCATCATATTCTGATGAAATAAAATTTGAAGCAGCAATCTTTGCACTTCTTTTTAATTTTGTAGGAGTCTATCTCAATCGAGTTATCTATCAACTTGCTGTGAATAAATATGTTCGAATGCTTATCCAATACGCACGCACAGAAACTTATGGTCGTTGGCTTTCTTCACATGAACTTGACAGTGACAAGTATCCGCAAGGTGAAGTTCTTTCACGAATCATGTCTGATACTGAAGCTATTCGCGACCTCATTGCTTCAGGATCATTTGCTATCTTTATTGATTTGAGTTTTGTTGTTTCATGTCTAATTGGTTTTATTTCGCTTCAAAAATTCACTGGTTTTTTTATTGCAGGGACTGAGGTTATTGCGACTGTTCTTCTCATTTGGGGAAGTCAGCTTATGCGTGATCAATTTATGAAACTTCGCAATTCTCAGGCAAAAGTAAATCGTGTGACCGCCAATGTACTTGGTGGATTCCATCAAATGTATTACACACGTCATGATCAATATGCATCTACTAAGTCGGCCGAAGCTTTTGATGATTTTCTTGAGAAACAAAATCAAGTCAACACGATGGATGCCGCTTATTATGCTCTTGCTGAATCTCTATATCCCATTCTATTAGCACTCGTTATTTTCATCTTTCCTTACTCCGGCCTCACTGAGGCGGCGCTAATTTTTGCCATTGTCGATCTCATTCAAAGATCGATAAATCCCATTAAAGAAATTTCAGGTAAAATTGCTAACATTCAACGTGCGGCCACAGGGATTGATCGAATCCAGCATTTTTTAAATGACATTCCGGTTAAAGTCGATAGTCGACAAATGGATGTATTAGAAGGTGTCACGCGTACTCAATTAGTAAGTTTTAATGTGGATCTTCCTCATTTTACTTATCCAAAAAGAAAGGGCCAAACGGATGAAGAGAAAAGTCCATTTGCTCTTCATGATATCAAGTTTAAGGGGGCACCAGGCGAACTCATTGGGATCGTCGGTCTGTCGGGGTCTGGTAAATCAACGTTGTTAAACATACTTGCAGGGAACATTCTTGCTCCCAAGGCAAACGTTGAATTGATTATGAAAAAAGCAAACGAAACGTACGCGCTACATATCCAAGATATGGATGAATATCGCAGAGAAATTAGTATTGTTTCGCAAGAATCCCATCTGTTTTCTGAGTCATTGCTTTTCAACATAACTTTAAAGCGTGATTGTTCAGAAGAGGAAATTGCTCATTTCGAAGCCGCGTGGAGGGATCTTGAAGAATCGATTCCCTATTTGAAGACACTTAATCTTAAAACACATGAAAAAATTCATCCCACTATGTTGTCACTGGGGCAACGACAATTGCTTGCAGGAGTTCGGGCCTGTTATTTAAAAAAGAACGTCGTTTTCTTTGATGAAATTTCTTCGGCCCTTGATTCAGAGCTCGAGCTTGCTCTAAGAGAATGTATTCTTCTCATACAGGAAGTCTCTTTAACAATTATTGTCGCTCATAGAGTTGAGACCATTGTGAATGCCCACAAAATTTTAGTCATGGAGAATGGCCGACTCCTACACTCAGGCAAACACCAAGAGTTGTTAAAAGAATCGACTGTCTACCAAGAATTCATTCGTCAACTATCGCATTCTTGAATTTTTTTAGATATTCTAATGCCAATAAAAATCTAGAGGTGCTTATGAAAAAATTCTTTTCGCTTAAGAGTTACTCATTTACTGCGTTGATGACTGTATTGGTCCTCATTGCTTGTCAAAAAACAGTAGAGTCAAAACCAAATTACATTTTCAAATCGGCCCCAAGCCAAGATGTAGTTGCATCTATAAACGGTGAACCCATTTTAGAAAAAGACTTTCGAAAGGGAATGGAAGGCGAGATCTATGAAGCTGAAATGAAGGTTTATGAGATTAAGTTTAATCGTCTTCAAAGCATGATTATGGATAAACTTATGGCCCAGGATCCAAACAAAAAGGATCTTACAAACGAACAATTTATCGATCAATACATCGCTAAAGGTGTAAAAGTTTCAGATGCAGATGTTGATAAGTTTATTAAAGACCGTCAAATTCCCAAAGAACAAGTAAATCCAGAAATCAAAGGCCGTATTGTAGATTACCTCACAATGGAAGCTAAGAAAAAAGCAATGGATAAGTGGATTGCTGAGAAAACAAAAAAATCACCTGTTGAAGTTTATATCACTAAACCTCAACTTCCAGTTTTCGACGTTAAAGTAGGGGATGCACCTTTCAAGGGTGGAGCTGATGCAAAAGTAACGATTGTGGAATTCTCTGATTTTCAATGCCCATTCTGTTCTAAAGGAGCTCAGATCGTTAGTGAGATCGAAAAGAAATACGGAAAAAAAGTAAAAATAGCTTTCAAAAACTACCCATTACCGTTCCACGCTCAGGCTAGGCCAGCGGCCAATGCAGCTTTTTGTGCTTTCGAGCAAGACGCAAAAAGTTTTTGGAAAATGCACGACGCCCTTTTTGCTGACCAGACAAAACTTGACCCAGAAAACTTAAAGGCCACAGCTAAAAAACTAGGCCTGAAGGCAGAAGCCTTCAATGCTTGCGTGGATGGGAACAAGCATATGTCCAAAGTTGAAGCAGATATGGCAGAGGGGACGGCCCTTGGACTTAAGTCAACTCCTACATTTTATGTGAATGGAAAACTTGTTATGGGTGCTCAACCAATAGAAGTTTTCTCTGAAATCATCGACGAAGAACTTGCTAAGTAACTAATTCCGATCATTTTAGGGGGGCATAGGAAACTAATGCCCTCCTCTGTCAAAGAACTCCCGCCTCACACTATAATAGACAATAAGGCCTTTAATATCGTCACGAAGGCATGAGGCAAATAATGGACGTTAGAGACTATTCACAGAAAGTAGATCAAGCAAGAGACCGTTATCGGGAAGCTCAAGAAGACCTGCGCGCTTCTTATGAAAAAAACCTCGATGACATGAAGGAAACATTTGATACTCGCTCTGAGAAACAGGCCCGTAATTTTAACGAACATAAACTTAAACTTGAAGAACAAAATCTAGTTAACAACGATCTCTATAGTCAGAAAACAAAAGAAGCGATCACTAAAAAACAAAATGAATTTAAAGAGCGCTTGAAAGACAATACAGTTAAATTTGAACAAGAAAGAAACAATACTAAATTAGATTTTAAAGACAAACTTTCAAATCTAAGCGAATCTTACAAAAAAAGTACTGAAGAAAATAATCGCTTTAACGATCAAACAAAAAAAATCATGGGCGAGCGGTATAAAGCTGCCAATGAACGCTATAAAAACGAATTCAATGAACAAATTTCAAACCTCGAGGAAAAGTCGAAGAGACTAGACACTCAAGGTAAAGACAAAGATCGTGAAGAACGTGTTGCGCTTGCAAAAGACTATGGTGATAAGCTTGAAAACGTTCGTTTGAGCAATAATGAACAAAAGTTCAAAGAAGTCTCTAGGCTAAGAGGCGACATTGAAAATTTAAGAACGACTTTCGACCGTGAAAGAGACATGCAGACTGATCGTCAGGAAGAACGAATCGCTGAAATGTTAAAGAACAAAACAAAAGAAAGTGAAGACGCTCATCATAATTTTTCTAATCTTCAAGATGATATTCGCCAGAAAAACATTGCGACTCAAGAAAGAGAAGCTCTGAAACATAAGCAAGAATCTAAACAACTTGAAGAAAAATTTAATGAAGATCTTCGTAATATTCAACGTGTCCATACTCAAAAAGTAAAAGGCGGAACTCAGGCAGACACGCTCTCGGATGAGTTACGCCAGACGAAAACATCTTACGAAAATCGCCTGGATACATCCAGAAAAGAACTCGCTCACACTCGACTAGCTAATTCTGAAAAAGAAAATCTCATCGATAAGAACTATCGTGAAAAATTAAAAGATATGAAAGCTGATCATGTCGAAAAACTTGAAAAGAAAGAACAAGTGGCTACAGATACTTTGAAAAAAACGGTTTACGAATTGAGAGATAAAAACAACTCAATAGTTGATCGCTACAAAGGGGAGATCGCGAGTACTCGTACACAGGCAGACAGCAAATTTGCGGCATTAGATGAAAAAAACTCTGCCCGTTTTAAAGAACAGCGTGTTGAATTCGGAAAAGTCGTCAACACGATGAACGAAAAAAATATGAATACTATTTCATCATTGAAAGAAGATTATTCAAAAGATAAATCAGAATCGATTGAACGCTCTAAAAAAGAATTTAACGACGAAAAAGTAAGCTTAAAAACAGAATTTAATCGTCAAATGGGTGTTAAAGAATCTCTTTATGAAAACCGTTTGATGGAGATGGAAAAAAAGACAAATAAAATTATTGAGAATTACGAGAATCGCATATCGCAAATTGTCCGTAAGGCGGATAAAGAAGTAGAAAAAATCAAGCTAACGGAAGAAGAAAGAAAAGTAAAAGAAGCTCAGGCGCAAAAAATAGCTTCCGATAGAATGGATAAAGCACATAGAACTGAATTACTACAGTTAAGAGATAAGTACGAAAATATGGTTGCCCGCGATCGTATGCAAAACGAGAAACTTGTGAATAATATCGTACAGAAGTACGAAGATCAGTTAGAGCGTGAGCGTACTGAAAGTCAAAAAGTTATGTCTATTCGATTGAGTGAAGCCCAGGCCCAATTAGAACGCTTCTACAACAGCTCTGAAATCGAAAAAGAAAATATCCGAGCACAATCAGATGCCAGAATTGAAAATATGAAACTTGCAATGATGGCACAAGAACGTTCTAAAAAAGCCTAAATAGTGTTAACCTGATTAGAGACACATTATAGTGGACTAACCTAGGAAGACTATGAGACGCGCCAAAATCGTCGCAACTATCGGACCAGCAACCAGCTCAAAAGAGATGCTTACTAAACTCATCGATGCTGGGGCCAATGTCTGTCGAATTAATATGAGCCATGGGACCTACGAGGGTCACCAAAACGTCATCAAAACAATCAGAGAAGTTTCTCGCGAAACGGGTTACGAGGTTGCTATACTCGCCGATCTTCAAGGTCCAAAAATTCGCGTTGATAAATTGCCTGAACCTCTCAAGCTTGAATCTGGTTCAATGTGGGTGATTGGAGCTACTAAAGTTAAAGATAAATATCCTCAGTACGCTGCTAATTATATCCCAACTATTTATGAAAACCTCGTGGCCGATTGCCATGATGGTGCACGTATTCTTTTTGATGATGGACTCATCATTGCTGAAGCTATTGAAAAAGACGGTGATGTTTACAAGATCAAAATTAAAATTGGTGGAACTCTTAAATCTAATAAAGGAATTAATCTACCGGATTGTGAAGTTTCAGCCCCTGCCTTCACCGAAAAAGACAAAGAAGATTTGATGTTTGCTCTTAAGGCCCAAGTCGATGCCATTGCACTTTCATTTGTGCGAAAAAAAGAAGACATTACGGCCGTAAAACATCTTCTTCATTCATTGAAAGTTGATATCCCAATCATTTCTAAAATTGAAAAACCTCAAGCAATTGATAACCTCGATGGTATTTTGGCCGTAACAGATATGATTATGGTTGCCCGTGGAGATATGGGAGTTGAAGTTGGAAATCATCTCGTTCCTGCTATACAAAAGAAAATCATTGCTGCTTGTAATGCACGCGGAATTCCGGTTATAACTGCGACCCAAATGCTAGAGAGCATGACAGAAAATCCAACTCCAACTAGAGCTGAAGCTTCAGATGTTGCTAATGCTATCTGGGATGGTACGGATGCGGTGATGTTATCGGGTGAAACGGCTTCTGGAAAATATCCCATCGAAACAATAAAAATGATGTCTGACATTGTAATAGAAGCAGAAAAAACTCCGAAAGAAAGACCCCTTCTTAGACTTCAAGATTTATCAAGTGTCACAGCTTCAATCATGGTAGCTGCTTCGATGATTGCTGAAAAAATTAAAGCGAAAAGAATTATCTCAGTTACTGAGTCCGGAACATCCTGCTTACGTATCTCACAATTCAGACCGATAGTAAGTGTATTAGGAATTACAAATTCAGTTAAAGTTGCCCGTAAAATGTGCCTTTATTGGGGAGTTTCACCATTTCTTGTGACTGATCAAGAACATGAAAGTCCTGACTTTATGAAAAACGTTTTAAGCGAAGTACGCGATCGTTTAAAACTTCAAAACGGTGACAAACTCGTTCTTACAAAAGGCGATGGTAAATTCTTTGCTCAAGGAAGCGCCAACTCAGTCAAAGTTGAGATGATCAAAGATAAACCTAAAGTAAAAGGTGGATCTCAAGGTCTTGAAGAGGCGAGTGATGATAAGAAAAAAATTCTTCTTGATACTACTATTTGTGGTTCATGCCAGGCCTGTGTAACTGTATGCCCTCATGACATTTGGGCCATCGACGAAAACAAAACTACATTTATTCAAAAGGCCAATGTCGGACAATGCGCAATGGACAATGCGTGCGTGGAGAAATGTCCGACAGGTGCAATTGAGATCATTCCTAAAACATTTTAATGGACTGGGATAATCTACTCAATGATTTTGGAATTTTGGAATTTGGTTACACTGAAGACTCAATTCCATTATCGAAGCAATACTTCGAAGAATGGATTGCGAAAAATCATCATTTTCCTTTAACTTATCTGGCCGATGAAAGAGGCGAAAAGAGAAAAGACATTCGTTCTCATTGGCCAGAATTCAAATCGGCCGTAGTTTTTCTCTTTAACTATCATGAGACTCAACAAGCACTTAATCATCTATACGCTACTGATCCATCTTGGAATGGACTTAAACTCGCTTCTTATACACTAGGTTTTGAAGGAGTTGATTATCATGAACTAGTCAAAGCAAAGCTAGAAGACATTGGTGAAAGACTCAAGGCCGAATTTGGTCTTAATTACAAACTTGCTCTCGATGTTCATCCCATTCTTGATCGTGATCTCGCTTTTAAAAGTGGCCTCGGTTGGTTTGGAAAAAATTCAATGCTTATCAACCGTCATGGTGGAAGTTTTACGATCATTGGTTCTCTACTTCTCAATCAAAAGCTTCCATTGACATTTAAAAGCATCGAAACAGATCATTGCGGTCAATGTACTCGTTGTATCGATAATTGTCCTACAGAAGCAATAGACCCGGTTACCAGAACCATTAAAGCGCAGGATTGCATCAGTACATTCACCATCGAACAATTCAAACTGGAAACTCCCGTTCCAGAAAAAATGGACCTTACTCAAGGAACTCTTTTTGGCTGTGATATTTGTCAGGAGGTTTGTCCATGGAATAAACGGGTGGATCGATTGAAGCCCTTTATTAATTGGACGTGGAATGAGAGACAAAAGGCCATTCTTGATTTTTTTATCATACGCCCCATTGATAGACTTGAAGCAGATCTGCATATGATGAGCGGAAAGCAATTTGAAAAAAAATTTAAGCAGACAAGTTTTGAAAGGAGTGGAAAGCGTGGGCTCTTGAAGAACCTCACGCTATATTTGAAACAAAAATCTTAGATATTTTTTCTGAGTGCTTCCACGATATCCATTTTTGATGCTCTTAGGGCAGGGATGAAAGTTGCAATGAAAGTTGTCACTACAGCTAAAGCACTTGCATAACAAACCGACGAAACAAGGAAGTAAATTTTTATTTGAAATGGTGTTGAAGCACCCGGCATCTCTGTCATGATATTCACACTATCAACGATGTTAATAATTGCGATTGATCCAATAATACCAGTGATAATTCCAATAATAGCGATGAGTGTACTTTCAAGCAAGAACTGGGCTATGATTTCTTTCCTTGATTCTCCCAGTGCTCTTAAAGTTCCAATTTCTCCTGTACGCTCGACGACAGTCATACTTACAGTATTGAGAATTCCCAGAAACATGAGTGAAAGTAAAATACATTCAATCAGGCGATTCTGCACACCATAGAATTTATCAACCTGGCGGAAGAGAACGGCAAGATCGCGCCAAGTACGCGCCATTAAAGTAGGGTTTGCTTTTTCAAGATCAGCATTGATTTTTTCAACACTAGCTTCTGCCATTTCTAGTTTTTTGAATTTTAAAACGGCAATATCTACATTAGGTGTATCGAGTAGTTCCTGAGTAACTGATAGTGGCATGTATATAACTTGGGCATCAATCTCATCAATACCTGCAGAAAAAACACCTGCAACAGTTAAATCCATTGCGTTCATTACACCATCAATGGTGTTTGTGAGAATAGTAATACTATCTCCAGCGCCGACATTCATTTGTTTAGCGAGGAGACGACCTACAACGACATCTCGAGAAGCTGGATCGTTAAAAAACTGCCCTTCGAGGATACGCATACTATCTTTGAAATGAGGTTCACCAGCAGTATCGATCCCAATAACTTTTGCACCTACTGAAAGATCATTGTTACTGACGAGACCGTAAAAACTTAGTCTTCCGCTTAAACGCTCGATCTGAGGAAAACGTTCTTTCAGGCCGACTAAAGAATCAATGAGAAAAAGGCGCTCTGTTCTTTCTTCTTTTCCTGGAGACCAATATTTTTTAGGAGCAATTTGCATATTTCCATATTGGTTGTCAGCAGCTATGTATTTTAGTGCGGCCAATGAATAACTCGAAAAGCCTTGGAACAAAATCATGGCCGACACGGCACCAGCAATCATGGCAATGGAGAGGAGACTACGTAAATGATGGCGAGTGATATTTCTAATGGCGAGTTTAAAGCGAATCATCGTAAAACCTCCGCCATATTGTCACTTAAGATAACACCATCTGAAATTTTGATCTGGCGTTTTGTTTTTGAAATTAAATCCATGTCGTGCGAGCAAAGCATAACAGTTACCTGAAGATCTTGTTGTAAATAAGTGAGAAGTTCGAACACTTCCTCTGATGTTTTTGTGTCAAGGTTTGCCGTTGGTTCATCGGCCAGAATGAGCGTTGGATTTTTAACAATAGCACGGGCAAGGGCCACTCTTTGTCTCTGTCCACCAGAGAGCTGAGCTGGTCGTCGATGAGTAAAATCTTCAAGGCCAACTCTTTTCAGTGCCTGGTAGGCCCTTTCTCTGCGTTCATCTTCATTAACATTAAGAAGCATGAGAGGATATTCAACATTTTCCAAACTGCTAAGTAGTGGAAGTAAGTTGAATGACTGAAAGATATAACCGATGTCTTGTGCTCGTATAAGTGAAAGCTCTTTATCATTTAACGTTTTTATATCGCGATTTTTGACAAGCAAAGTTCCTCTCGTTGGAGGGTCTATGAGGCCAGCGATGTTCAAGAGTGTTGTTTTACCACTTCCTGATTTTCCTGATAAACCAATAAACTCACCCTTGTGAATGGAAAGAGTTATATTCTTGAGTGCCGTAAATTCGACTCCTTCAGAATTGAAGATTTTGTGAATATCTTTAAATTGAAAAACGGTTTCTTTTTGAGAATGATTCGTCATCATCTCTCCTTATGTTTACAGTTGAAAATAATTTTTTATTCCAAAAAAGACGTTGCTAACATTTTTAATTTTTCCAAAACTCGAAGAGTCTTCACCCCAGTAATGTTCAGCTCCGAATTTTAATTCAAGGTTATCGGTGATAGGCCACAACAATTGCGATTGAATACCATGTCCGATTTGTTGAAATTGATGAGTATAAGAAAGATCAAAAACTTTTTCTTCGCCAAAGTCGTAACTTAATCTAGCGATAGCATAACTCTCTTTTCTTGATCGAAAGGCATTAGTGCTGAGTTGATCAACAAGCGAGCTTGCATAAACGAATAGAGCAGAAAAGCTATTGTACGCCGGTGTATCAAAACTAATGAGTGCATTCATTTCATCACTTTGTTCACTAACAAGTGTTGGACCGGCAAGCGTACTCGCAATCGAATTATATTTTTTGTCCTGTGACAGCACCAAATCTGAGCGTAAGACGAAATCTTCAAATATAGTTTTGGCGAGAGAAACACCATAAGACTGAATACGATCATGACTTTCGGTAATTATTAATTCTGTGAGAGAGGCAGAGGACAAAGCATAATATGGATTACGGTCATAGTAATCGTAATAGAAAAAAGCAGCATCAACGCCAGCAAGTGTTAATGAAAGTTTTCCACCGTACTCATGTTTATCAAATAATTTTGGAGTCTTTTCTCGATAAGCGAGCACATTAATCGAAGGGATGAGAGCAGTTGTAAATAAGGAGACAGGAAGAGTTCGTGAAAAACGTGGTTCGGGAGAGTAGAGAAGCTGAAGAGAGCCGATTGGAAAAAAGAATTTCGTATTCGCAAGCAGAAGCGGATATTTTGATTCACTGGCATCAGAATAAGCGGTGATTGTTTGGTCCTTAGGATTGATGAAGTCTGCATAATTAAAACCAAATGCTTCTCCCCAAGAGACTTGTTGATAACCTAATTGAAAGACAGTGGATTCACTCTGCCATTTCACATAGTTTTCTCCTGGATAAACTTCATGCAGGTCTTTTCCCTGCAAGGAAACTTGAGGGCCAAGATCATTGTAAAGTGACGAAGAGCTCCATCTTGCTTGATTGAGAAAAGATAAGCTTTCACTGATTACAGACAACTGTTCAAATTGAGCATAATGTCTGTGACCATAATTATTGCGTGATTCTTTTGTGTAACGACCGAGTCGGGTCGATAATTGTCCTCTAAGCTCGTATTTTGGAGCTGCATATGCAGATGTCGAAAATAAACTTAGAACGAGGACGGTTCTTATCAAAATTCCATCCTGTCTTTGTTAAAGAGACTATCGTTAAAAGTTTTTGGAGTATGGTTACTGAAAACTAAGGTCGAAAATTTATTTTTTTGAATATAGTCTTTAATGATCATTTTTGTTGAACGATTCATTCCCTGAACTGGTTTGAAGTCTAGGAATTCAGCACTTTTAAGGGCCTTCCCAGAAAGGGCATAAAAAATAGCGGCCACGGGTTGATAATCGTTTTTTTCAACGAGGTATTCAATTCTCCCGTATGTAACTTTTTTGTTTTTCGCTTTTAATTCAAGTTTATAGAATTCTTTGTTTCCCTTTTTTTCGGTAGAAAGAAGTGTCGCATCGTAATCTTCAGCATAGTTAGTACGAGCAATATCTCCGTTGGCAACTTGACCTGTTAGCTTTTGCTCTAATGAAATACGAAGTGGTTTTTTAATATCGGGAGTGAAAAGCCAGATGTCGTAATCTTTCATGAGAATTTTTCTTCCACGGGCACGCTCAGGTTGAGTCTGAATTGTGAGCGAATTATTCACATCTTTAAAACTTACTTGATAGACTTCAACTTTATCGTCTTGGTTCGTAATGGAAACTTCGAATTGATGAGAAACATTTCCAAGTCCTCTTTTGAGATCTGCTTTGCGAACGATTTCATTCGCATCTGGAGTTTGGGAAAAGACTTGTGAGGTAATGATTGTCGAAAATAAAAGACTACTGATAACTTTGATCATGTGACCACCATAAAAGTAAAAATGTATTACTTCTATTGTAGTCAAAACTCAGAGCTTTGCTGAGAAATTTCATGGGACAAAAAAGGCTTATAGTTGCCTGTTTTTGTCTCTTATTCTTTTAGGCTTGTTTGGCACTTAGTTGGATCGAAGGGAAGCGCCAAAAAATGATGAAAGTTTTCACCAACAAGGCCCCAACGAATTTTGAAAATACGAAAGGTGCCAGATAATCCTTCTTCTGTGACTTTTGCTGTGCTGAAGGAAATGGATTGGACAGGTGAGTTTTGGGGGTGATGGAATTGGGCCTCACCTCCACATCTCATAAGATCAGAATCATGCCCGTTGAATTCACATTTTTCCATTGGCCAACTGACTAGGACTTCATAATCAAGACTGGCCAATTCTTTTTCAGCTATGTTGACGTAAGGAATTGTTGTACGGGTAACAATTCCCTCATAAAGTGGAAAATCTGCCGCCCCAAGAGCATTTGAATATTGAACATAAAGTCTGTTTTCTCTCGTGTATGCAGCTACGGCCACTCTGCCTCGATTGCCGCTACAGTAGAGACTATATGATAAAGCGGCCTGGGAAGTGGCCGTAGTGCCGATAATTAAAAAAAGTAGAATAAAAATCTTCATCACTTCTCCTATTAATTGCGAAGTTTTTGCGCTATTTTTTTAGTATCCGCTACGACCCACAATAAGTCACCTGGTCTTAATACTAAAGCAGGGTCAGGATTAAGAGTGCGGGAGCCTTCACGTTCAACTCCTACGATGAGGCCTTCAATACTTTCTCGAATACCACAATCCCGAATTGTTTTATTGGCAAAAATAGAATTGGGATCAAGAGGAACACATTCAAGGCCGAAATTTGTGTGTTCGACTTTTTCTATTTCTTCATCTCTTGCTTCAATGAGCAGTTTGGCCGCGCTCAATTGGGTATCAGTGCCAATGAGATAAAATTGATCATAAGGCATGATGAGTATTGATCGGCCAGGGGCCACAATCTTTTTTGAACCTCTTTCGATAAGTGCGACGGTGACACCACACTTTTCTTTTAAATGCGATTCTTGCAACGTTTTTCCTACCAAGGGTGATTGAGGTGAAACAGTAAATTCACTCATGCCTGCATCCCATGGTGCCAAAACTGGTTTGGCCTTTTGTTTGGCCAATTCCTCTCTTTCTTTTGCATTGAGATTTTCTACAAATCGCTCCTCAATCGATCGATAAAAAGGTTCAATGAATTTTCTGAACATTAGGGCCAAGATGAGAAGTACAAGTAGGAGGCTCAAATATGAGGCACGCAAGTCTAAAAATCGACTGATGATAAACACGACCAGCATGATCCCGATAAATATTCGAGTCGCCGTGATAAAAAAAAGCATGTTTTTTATGCGGACTGCTTTGGATGAATCCAGAATTGAAACATTGGCGGGAGGTCCAAAAATTATGGCCCATAAAAAAGGAGCCGAACAAGCAAAGGCCACTAGCCCTATTAACATGGCCATCGATGATGACGAATTGAGAGGAAAAACATATTTCCCATACAAGATGCGAATAAAAAGTGCGATGGCCACAACAACTGTAGCGTTAAGGAGAGTTTTTATTCCGTATGATTTCCATATCAAGTGATAGAGATTCTCTTTGCTTTTTTCGGCCATATTGGCCTCATAGAAGGCCAGTTGATCTTTGAGTCGTTGCGGAAGCTTGCGTTCTAAAAAAAGGAAAAACGGTTCAGCAATACGGATAGAATAGGGAGTAGTAAATGTTGTAATTGCACACACAGCAACCGCAATGGGATATAGAAAATCGCTGGTGACTTTAAGAGTTAGTCCGAGAGTTGCGATGATGAATGAAAATTCTCCGATTTGTGCTAAGCTCATCCCCGTCATAATCGAATTTTTTAATGATTGACCAGAGAGAATGGCCCCAATAGTAGTAGAGAAAATTTTCCCGAATAAAGTAACGAGAGTGATAACTAAGACGGCCTGCCAATTTTGGCCGAGGGAAACAGGATTAATAAGCA
>CAMLRB010000067.1 GCA_946482295.1 uncultured Bacteriovorax sp.
CCGCATTCAAGTGTGATTCATAAGCGAGTTTGTCTTGATCAGCGCGGGAAATTTTCCATTCTTTAACCATCAACTCACAGTGCTCTCCCATAGAGAGACCAGTGTGCGGTTCCTGCACGACAGGGAACTTAGGTTTTAAATATTGAGGACGAAATTCTGTGAGCAGTTGAATCTTTTTCATCAGTGTCGGCGCTTTCTGCACTTCCATCATGAGCCACGAAAACTCGTGTGGAAGAACACCTGCGATATCTGAATTTGTATCGCATCCACCTGCAATACCACTGTCAATTTGTCCGGCCGCAATTTTGAGTGCAATTTGCGCAGCTGTTTCAAGACCAGTTCCGCAAGCACGTTGAACATCATAACCTGGCGTATGAGGATGAAGACCCGACTCCAAAACACATTCACGAGTGAGGTTCCAGTCTTCTGCATTTTTCATGACAGCTCCCAGAGCAACGTCGCCCAGCTGGACTCCATTCAGATTAGTTTTCTGAACGAGATTCTTGAGTGTCGCCGTCATTAGATCCTTATTTGAAGTCTTACTGAAATGACTGAACGATTTGGTAAAAGGAGTGCGGCTTCCTCCGAGGATCGCCACAGGTTTAAAAGCTCTGTTTTGCATATGTTCATCCTTGTGATTGACAATCTACCTATCGGTAGGTAGAATACACCTTATGAAAACTAAAAGCAATAGTGACACGAAAACACAAGCACTTGAGCTCGCCAAAACCTATCTTCAGACGATGGGATTTAATGGTTTTAGTTTTCAGACCATTGCCGATGCCCTGGGCATTAAAAAGGCCTCACTTCACTATTATTTCGCTTCTAAAGAAGAGATGGGCCTTGCTCTCATCAAAGATTATGAAGAAGGTTATAAAGCGTGGGTAGAGCGAGTCTCAACTCTCACATCCCAGGAAAAGCTCGAGAAGATGGTGAAGGGGTTTATGAAACTCACGGAAAAAAATCATATGATTTGTCCGTTGGGCGTTTTTAGTTCCGATTATCACACCGTCACCGCCAAAATAAAAAAGAAGAGTCGCGACTTTCATCAACTGCAAAGAGACTGGTTGATCAAAACAATTGATCAAGGAAAAAAAGAAGGTACCATTAAGAAAAGTTTGGAATCGGATGTCGCGGCCGACTGGATTATGGCCACACTTCAAGGTGGGGTTCAAGTGGCGCGATTACGTGGTGAAAAAGAATCGTTAAAAAAAATGCTCGATACAATGTTGGATACTCTTCATGGCAAATAACAATAATCCACTTCATGGAAAAACTCTTGAAACGATTCTCAATGAACTTGTGGCCCATTATGGATTTGCAGGTCTATCAGAATTAATCGACATCAACTGCTTTAAAAAAGACCCAAGTATAAAATCAAGTTTGACGTTTTTAAGGCGTACGCCTTGGGCACGGGCAAAAGTCGAACAGCTTTATATCAATTACTCTACTGGCCATCAGACTTATCAGGGTGGCGCCACTTCTCGTAACCCTTCTGATTAATCTGTTCAATTACACCTTTGATGATTTCATTGTCGGCAAAAGTTTGTCCGATGAATATACATTGGTGAGAATAAGCTGAGTGTGTTTTTTTACCTACAAAATTTCGGGCGAATTGAACACGATGCAAATTGATGTATGAAAAGGAGGATGAAGCGAGCTCAAAAGCGCAATAAGGACTGAGTGCAAAAGGTAGTTCCACAATAGCACCTGAGAGCGCGATTTGTTTTATCTGACAAGAAGAACAGACTGAGATTTTACTGTAAGACGAGTGTTTATTAAAAAACACTTTTGGGATTGTCACAAAATCAGATTCAACAGGCTGCATCTTCGCTTCTAGTTTCATGACCATTGAATCGAGAAGATCACTATCAATATGAAGAGGAGAGTGAAGAGCGAAATCAAAGGCCTTTTTAAATTCATCAACATTTGTTAGATTTTCAGGATCGTAAGTTACACAATAACAAAAATGTTTTTTCAAAAAGTTCTTAAGAGGTTCAAACTTACTTTTATTTTGTTGAATGAGTTTACGATTGACTAAAATAAGTTGAGGAAGTTGAAACTCAAGATCATCGATGAAATCATCAATATGAGAAAAACCGCGGGCGCAGTAGCGTTTTTCTGCTTTGACCATTTTTTTAATTTTTTCTCTTTCTTCACCATCAGGTTCAAAATAGAGAAGTTTTACAACTTTAGGTTTTGAGGTGTCGAGATTGTTAGCAATCCACGCTTCGAGTTTGCGGGGGTCTTTGAATTGATCGGCAAAATTAATCGTACACTCGAGAGAGTTTGAGTATTGGTAGTAGCGGCCCACCTTATTTTTTTCATTAACAGTGATTTTTGCACCTTTGATGTTTAATTCTTCAAAGAGAGGGGAGTTGAACTCGATTGTCTGACCTGGAGAAAGATCAACGTTCACTTCAATCATACATTTCTTACTCGTAATCCATCCCATACGACCAAATGTTGTAAAGTCGGCCTGTTCCGGAAAATCAACCGGTTTGAAATCGATGAGGTTTTGATCGGGATTTTTTATATCAAGAAACCATTTGATCATTGATCTAAAAAATTTGGGTGAAGGATTTTGTTGATTACCTCGATAGAGGATTTGACTGGCACCTGCGATGATTAATGATTTTTTATACTCAGGTGTGGTGTCAGCAGTGATGACTATGAACATCGTCTTTCTGGCAAAAACGTGATTGCGCATTTTGGCTATAAACGCTGCAGGCCCCAGAGATTTATCATCACCGTTCAAAACGACAAGTTTTGGAAGTTCTTTGAGAATGAGTTCTTCACTCATAGGAATGGTTTTTACGTGCTTGAGGGGTATTTCGTCTTGAAGTAAGGCATTACTTACGAACCAAAAGAGCTCAGCACCCTGGTCAACTACGACGATAGACATACCTTAATGGTACTCCCCTTCGGGATTTGAGTCAAATGTTACTAACTTAGGACGTTTGCATCGGGCCGTGTGTCTGTTTGGTCCTCTATGATGAAGCGATTATCAGGCCATTCGGCCGCACGAATGACGTTTGTTCCGGTTTTAATCTTCTTAGAAGCAAAGGCCTCAAGTACGTTATTAATAACATGGTCGGTAGCTTCGATCTTCTTGCCGTAATCGCGAAGAGAGAAGAAGACTTTGATAAAAATAAAAGATTCAGTGACATCGCTTAGTAGAACTTTTGGAGGGGGATCATGCAGAACTTCATCAACGGCCTTAACCGCATGGAGAACAGCTTCTTTCGCTTCTTCAATGTCGACTTCAAAACGCAAGCGAAACTGATGAGTCAGCATTGGTGATTTATGGTGATGAGAAAAAATAGTGATCTGGCCCTGGGCCAATGTTTTATTGGGAATGATAATTAATTGATCAGTAAAACCAATGAGTGATGTTGCTCTCCAGGTTATTTCATAAACCTGACCTATCCATGTTTCTCCACCAGAGTGAATCTCAACCCAGTCATCAATTTGAAAAGGGCGCTCAATCTGCATCGCCACACCAGAAAACAAATTTCCTAGTGTATCTTGAAGTGCGAGTCCGAGAACAATGGTGAAAATGGCCGAAGTAGTGAGAACTGTCGCGAGATGAATTCCAAAAACTTCAGCAGCAAGCCAGGCGATGAGCACCGAGGAAAAAAGCAAAGTAAAGAGATTGGCAATGAGTCTCGGTACACCTGTGCGAATATTAGAGAAAAAAAGATAGAGATAAACATATATTTGAGACAAGCGGATGGCGACTGTGACGAGGACAATGAAGGCAATGAGTGCGATGAAATTATTAAATCGAAGAGTGTAAAAATCTTTGATTTCTGAATCGACCATAATCCAATGAAAGCCGGCCATGATCGCGGAGAGTGCCAAATAAAGAATTGTTTTTACAAAGCGTCGACGAAGAGTAATGTGTCTTCGCGCACTGATGCGCTTTAAAAGAAAAGAGTAGAAGAGCCAAGCTCCCAAAATAGCGAGAAGGAGCGTGAGATAGGGCTCAAGCTGAATAAAAATTTGAATGCGATCGACCGGAATTTTGGTCATCACTTTTCCTTGTTAGAAGAGGACCCTAAAAACATATTAAGCTTAAAACGTTGAACAAAATCTTTAATGGCGCTTACACTTCGGAGTGAGTGACCATGATGATTGATGAGTGGAGAATAGGCAGCCAGACAGAGCTTTCCGGGAACGACACAAAAAAGGGCACCGCTTACGCCGCTTTTGGCCGGAAGACCCACACTATAGGCCCATTCGCCAGCAGTGTCGTACATTCCGCACGTGAACATCAAACTCAAAATATCTGGGATGTACTCTTCTTTTAAAATCCGCTTACCTGTCATTGGTTGAACTCCACCATTGGCCAATGTGGCACCCATCATGGCCAGATCAACTGTATTGACGAGAATCGAACATTGTTGAAAGTAGAGATCAAGGGAAGCTTCGATGTCATCTTCAATAATTGAAAAATGTCGAAGAAGATGAGCGATTGAACGATTGCGATGTGCCGTTTGACGTTCACTTTGAAAAATATTTTCATCAATGGATACTTCAATTCCGGCCAGATCTGAAAAAAGGTTGAGAACGCGATCAAGCCGACTGATCGTCGGAGAATCTTTAATAAAACTCGAAACAGCGATGGCCCCGGAATTGATCATGGGGTTGTAAGGCCTGTGAGTATGTTTTTCCAATTCTATGATCGAATTAAAAGCTTCACCTGTTGGTTCAACTCCTACTTTTGTCAAAAGAAATTCGCGGGAAAGATTTTGGAGGGCCATGGCATACAAAAAAGGCTTCGACGTGGATTGCAAAGAAAAAGTTTGATTATAATCTCCTGCTTTAAAAATTTTTCCATCGCTTGTGACAACAGCAATAGAAAAAAGATCAGGAGAAACCTTTGAGAGCTCTGGAATGTAGTCGGCCAGATGCCCTTCATTGTTTGATTTGTATTTTAAAATAAGTTCTTCGAGATAAGGTGTTAAGTCTTCCATGGCGCAAAATATAACCAAGATTCACCTTAAAAGCCAGCTAACAACGTCTGTGCAGTGTGATGACCATTGTCGATAATGGAGAAGACTGCTAGATTTAAGTGGAGAGGGTTTATCATGATGATTCAGCATTTTTATGACACAAAAACGTCAACGCTTTCCTATGTCGTTTTCGATGAAGGCACACATGATGCTATCGTCATTGATCCGGTGCTGGATTACGATCTTGAAAGTGGAAATGTTGATGATGCCCATCTCAAAATCATCACTGAATTTATTCACTCCCAAAAATTAAATCTGCACGCCTGTCTTGAAACACATGTGCATGCTGATCATCTTTCGGGTGCTCATTTTTTAAAACGTGATTTTCCTCAGCTTAAAGTTTTTATTGGCGAAGAAATTAAAATCGTGCAGAAAACATTCAAAGAACTTTTGAAGCTCGATGCACACGTTCCTGTCGATGGAAGACAATTTGATCATTTAATAAAAGATGGTGAAGTGATGACATTCGGGAAACTGACGATAAAAGCTCTCTCTACACCAGGACACACACCTGCTTGTATGAGTTACCTTATAGGAGATGCCCTCTTTACAGGAGACGCCCTATTTATCGAAGATAGTGGAACTGGGAGATGTGATTTCCCAAATGGCAGCGCCGAAAATCTTTATCATTCCGTTCACGAAAAAATTTATGCACTTCCTGATTCAATTCGTGTTTTTGTCGGTCATGATTACAAACCTGGTGGAAGAGAATTAAGATTTGAAACGACAATTGGTCGAAGCAAAGCAGAAAACATCCATCTAAAATCGCAAACGACTAAAGACCAATACGTTCATTTTAGAGTGACAAGAGATCAAACTCTTCCGACTCCAAAACTTCTTACACCAAGTCTCATTGTAAACATCCAGGCCGGACAATTACCTAATTATGAGAGTCCGGCCCGTTTTGTAGATACGACTAAAAAGATTTAAGACTTTTCTCTTAAGACTGAAATTTTGCTTGGGCCGGACTCAATCAAAACTTTATTAAGCATCACTGGGGCTTCTAATTTATAAATGCCACGTGCAGCTTTTGTGCTCTTCAAGATTTCACCCTTTTCATTCTTAAAAACAACAGGGGCCACTAGGTCTTTATAGGGTCCGTTATGTTCCAATTTATGGTCATAGACGTAAAGGAGGTTTGAATCCAACATAAAGCACACTTTCTCAGATTTAAGGGCAGCGGGACAATGAGCGAGAGATGCGATGGGGTAGGTTAGGGAAGAAAGCAGGATAATTATTAGTTTTTTCATGGAATCTACTTTTAGGCGCTTCGGATCTTTTCGGCAATTCTTTTTATGTTTCAAGAGGTTAATGAGGCGATTTTTAATGACGTTCTGAGGCTTTTCTCATAGACTGCGCGCCTATGAAAAAAATTGAGTTTTCGCTTTTTTCAGTCTTTCTCGTTGTGATTTTTATGGTTTTCACTGTCGAAGCCGCTCATCACAAATTTCCCGCTATTCCTGACAATGATATGAATATTCCGGCCAGCGAAGTTAATCCAAAAGATTCGGATAACTCAGTCACTGAGGCCGATTTTGTTCGTGTTGTTTCGATTCTTAAAAAAATCTATTCTCCTGTTATCAAAGCTAAAAGTGGATTTGACCTGGTTGTCGTTTCTGATTGGCAAGATGGAACAGTTAACGCTTATGCCACTCGTGAAGTCGAGTCTTGGAATATCTTTGTTCCTGGTGGGATTGCAAGGGCAAAGGGAATGACGAGAGATTCTTTTGCTCTGATCGTTTGCCATGAATTGGGTCACCATTTAGGTGGGGCTCCTCGCACATTTTTATACAATGGGTGGCCATCGGCCGAAGGACAAGCTGACTATTGGGCCACTTCAAAATGTTTGAAAAGATATTACGAAGAATTGTCATATGAAGAAATTTCTATCGATGCCACAATTCCTCAAAAAGCTGTAACTGATTGTTCAAATACACACAAAACTTTCAAAGATATAAAAGTTTGTATTCGCTCTCATCTTGCGAGTATCTCTTTTGGGAATTTCCTCAACGAACTTCCTTCAACAAAGCATAAAGTCAGCATTGAGACTCCGGATACACGTGAAGTGAAAGGGACAAACACAAATGATTATCCCCGCCCTCAGTGTCGACTCGATACACTTTATCAAGGCGCTCTTTGTACTGTTCCTTCGTCGTTTTTAACTTCAGATGAAGATGCAAAGATTGGACATTGTAATGACGAAACTAAACTGGGCACGCGTCCACGCTGCTGGTTTAAACCTAACTAATAAATTTCAAGACAAGAGCACAAATGGATTTAATTAAGACTCTGATCGATTTCATTCTTCACATTGACGTACACCTTGCAGAATTGATCCAAACATACCAGGGATGGACTTCGGCCATTCTCTTTCTCATTATTTTCGTAGAAACGGGAATTGTTATCATGCCGTTTCTACCAGGTGATTCACTTCTTTTTGCGATCGGAGCTTTTACCGCAAAAGGATCATTTGAGTATTGGTCAATTACAACACTCCTTCTCATTGCAGCGGTCATAGGTGATTCACTAAACTACGCCATTGGAAAATACCTTGGCCCAAAAGTTTTCGACCGTGACGATTCGGTTTACTTAAAAAAATCTCACCTCATGAAGGCGCATGCTTTCTATGAAAAATATGGCGGGAAGACGATCATCATCGCGCGATTCGTTCCTATCGTTCGTACATTCGCTCCATTTGTGGCCGGGATCGGCGCTATGAGATATCGCGACTTCATGACTTACAATGTAATTGGTGCTGTACTTTGGATTTATTCTTTCACGACACTGGGCTACTACTTTGGTTCGTTGCCGTTTGTAGAAAAGAATTTCAAGCTTGTTATGGTGGCCATCATTATTCTGTCTGTTCTTCCGGCCGTTATTGAATTCTTAAAAGAAAGAAACAAAAAAAAAGCGGCTTAAGAAAGCCGCTTTGATGTCATCTTAGAAAAGTTGTCCTTCGATTGGAGAGAAGTCAGATTCTTCTTCAAGTAATTCCTCCAAGCTTTTTACGTTCTCATCTTTATGGTAAGAGTGAAATCCTTCAACAGTATAGTTGAAAACTTTTGGTCCACCCATTTCTGCCATCAACGTTCCGACCATAAAGTTTTGAACGGCCTTAGCTGATTCAATTTGTGTCGTCATATTAAAGATTCCAAAGAAGCTGAAGCCTTTAACCGTACTCATCGCTCCTGCGAGAGTAGAAGTGTGCATAAGTGTTCCCGTCTTTGCGACGAATGAGTTTTTAAGATCAGCTGAGTTTAAACGGTTTCTAAATGTTCCTTGATCTGAACCTGGAACAGCGACAACGTCTTCCAACTCACGGCCTTGTCTTTCAGCAGATAGTTTAAGTTCTTCGATCATATTCATTACGATTGAACAGCTCGCAAAATTATCTTTACGAACACCATTGATCGTTGAAGGAAGACCACTTCCATTGAAGATTTTAATTTGTTCAGCAGTTAAGCCGTAACGGTTTTGCAACCATGTTCCAAATTTAGCTTCTCCACCTAATTGTCTGAAGATTGTGTGAGAAGAATAGTTATTCGACTTAACATTTGTTTCTTTGAGGTATTTGAAAAGTTCAGGTGACGTTAATGTTAACATACGTACATCATCGCCTTCTTTGTTGAAGGGGATTGTGTCAGTGTATTCAACAGCATCTACTTTCATTGTGACTTCAGGAAGGAAACGTCCGGCCTTCGCGAGTTTTGCAAGACGCTTATATTCGTCTTTGAAGACTGCTGACCAACCAGATGTATTAAAATATGTTCTCAAATTTCTTGCATTTGTTTCTCTCGTAATCAACGGATAAACATCTGTATGAGTCTGGGCCGCTGGGTTGATGAGAAGATTTTTATCAAACGTAATTTTTTCAAAATGAGTAAAGCCCAACATGTTCAACTGAGAAACAAGAAACAACATTTTTTCATTGCTCAAGAACGGATCAAAAGATCCAGCAATGTGCATTTGTTTTCCACGAACATAAAGTCGAGTATCGTGACGATAATCAATTCCTAATTCTTCTACGGCCCATAAAGACGTTAAGAGTTTAGTGACAGAAGCTAAGCGAATTTTCAAATCAATATTCACACCTTGAAGGTTTCCTTTTTCATCAGTGTAACAGTAGGCCTGCTCTTCTTTTGGAGTGACCTTATGTTTTGCAAGTTGATTAAAAAATTCTGTGTCCGTTTTCTCTGAAGCGAGAGCAGGCACACTTAGTGCGAGGGCCAGAACCCCACATGTCAGGCGTCTTTGAATGCTTTTCATCTTATTTCCCCTATAAATTCCGTGTGTGAATCAAATCGTTAGGGGGTATAACTTTTTTGACTTTGCGTTACAAGCCGATACGCAAGAACCTGTAAAATTTCCTCCATTTTGGGGCCAAACTGGCACTTTTTGCGTTTTCTTTAACGGTGTGCTCAATAAAATCCTTACATTAGGGTCGGTTTGATGGCCTTTAAACAAGGTCTGTAGTTACACTTAATCAAAAGAAAAACTGTTTTTTCAGAGGGGGAAAACAATGAAATCATTATTGCCACTATTGGCGGCTGCACTTCTATTTGTTGGTTGTGAAAAAATCGAAGGACAACTTAACGTTACAAACGACGTGAAACTTATCTCTACTAAAGGCTCAACTCGTACGATTAGACTTGGAACGTATTCAGCTGACATTAAAGCGAACACTTCTAAGAAGATCACACTTCGTTTAAATAACGATAGCGATGAAAAATTTGTTTTCAATCTTCCAGATGGATCACGTATTCCAGCTAACGGAACATTCTCTTTCAAATCTCACGAAGTAGGTCAGCCTGTTGATATAAGCGGATCTGTTGCTACAACAACTCAAAACTCGCCAGTGAGACAAACAACAGAACAATGTACATATTGGGAACCAGTTCAAGTTTGCACTCCACTTCCAAATGGTGGAATGTCTTGTACAGTTCAAAACCGTCAGGTGTTTGGTATGAGATGGATCGAATACTACGATCGTAGAACTGATAAAGACCTAGCTCTTTCAATTTCTGTTGCAAACGCAGGAAGCGAATCAGCTCAATTCCAAGGTGATGTTGCATACATCGAAAGAATCACTCTACGTGCAACTCAATGTAGATAATCTTTAAAATAAAAGGCCCGCTTTAAGCGGGCTTTTTTTTGGTTTAATTTGTAGCGATTCGCCAGACAGGACCAGGATCAGCACTGTAGCGATTTAAGCATCTTTCGATATCATCCAAGACACCTTCTTGCTCTAAATAGTCTCCCACATCTTCCATAAGCTGATCTTCATGACTAGAGAGTACAACTCCACTCAAATAATGGGTGAACTGTTCATTGTTCAAAGTGCTTACGATAATGACGTTATAAGAAGCGAGGTTGCCCTTCCTGATTTCCGCCATTGTTTGATTGGGAAGTCGATTGAATTTATCTCCCATTAACTGAGAGAGGTCGCTGACGTTCTCTTTTTCGAGTTCAATGTGGAAATGGATGTTTTTATAGTCGGTTTCAAATTTCATGATAAAATTATTGTGATCTATATTTGCTCAAAAGTCTAAGGGGAGAAAAGAGTGCAAGAACCCACATACTGGCGTAAATGCGGAAGTTGTAAAAAAGAAATTGGTTTCAATTCGGTTTATCAGGCCTGTAATGTCAGTACCTGTCGTAAACTTGTTTTTTGCTCAGTTGATTGCTGGAATTTACACAACCCAGTCATGAATCATAAAAGTTCTTGGGCCGAAGAAAATCGTTCTCCTAAGAAAGAAAACTATCGCCCTGAAGGAGACGAAAACGCTCCTCGCCGAATTATTGTTCAACCTTCCAGAGCAAGTGAAGCAACGGGATCAGCGAATGAGGAGGAAATTCTCATCGTCGCTTCGAAACTCAAGCAATACATTAAAGATAAACACGATATGAATACAAGTGCGAACGTCATGGAAATCCTTTCAAAAATCGTTCGTCGTCATACAGACGATGCTGCCGCTAAAGCAAGAAGTGAAGGAAGAAAAACTGTGATGGATCGCGATTATGAATGAAGTTCCCTCCTTTAAAGTAGGATTAGCTTGGGGACTGCTCGCATTTCTCACTTGGGGAATCGTTCCCATTTATTGGAAACTTCTTCATGGCATTTCTTTTGTTGAAGTTCTTGGTCATCGAATTTTATGGTCAGCTGTAATTTTAGGATCAGTTCTTCTCTTTCAAAAAGACATTCGTGGTTTTTCAGGAATCGTATCTCAGAAAAAAAACATTTTGTATTTGATTCCGACAACATTACTCATTCTTTTCAATTGGAATCTTTTTATTTGGGGAGTTGATAATAACTACATTGTCGAATGCTCTATGGGCTATTTCATCAATCCTTTGCTCAATGTTTTTCTTGGTGTTTTCTTGCTAAAAGAAAAATTGAAACCCATTCAGTGGATCGCTATTTCATTCGCTTTCATTGGCATTCTCATCATGCTGCTCTCTCGTGTTGGACGCCCGGAAATTTCAATTGGTCTCGCTTTGAGTTTTGCGCTGTATGGGTTGTTGAAGAAAAAAATGAACGTGAAGCCAATGCACTCACTTTTTTTTGAAACTATTTCTCTTATTTTACCCGTACTTATTTATTTCGGTTACCTCATAAACACTCACAATTTTTCCTTTTTTAATGAAGGTCCAGTGGATCGACTCCTTATGATTGGTGGGGGAGTTGTGACGGTCGTTCCACTTCTTGCTTTCGGCCATGCTGTTCGTCATCTTTCTCTGACGACAGTAGGTATAATGCAATACATGACTCCCACAATGCAGCTCATGTCGGGAGTTTTCCTTTATGGAGAAGCATTCACTAAAAATCACGCCTGGTCATTTGGTTTTATTTGGTGTGGACTTCTTATTTACACTCTTCACGGTTTGATGGAACATCGAAAGAAATCATGGGAGAAAAATGAAGCTTCATCATCCACTTGAGTTTAGACATTCACTGGAAGTGCGCCTATGCGATGGTACATTTGCTGATGTCTTAACTTTAAAAAATCTTTCGGAGCTGGATCAACTTGAGCTACTCGTTGCTCTTGGAGACTTGTTTCCTTTCATGCCCGATACTCAACATGTAACTTCTGGATTTCATCCTGACATTAACAAAGTGGAAATAACAAATGCAGTGACTTTCTTTGGTGGTAGCTTTCATCCCTTTCATCGCGGTCATCTCAATTGTCTGGAGAGTTGCCCGGAAAAAAACATTATCGTGATCCCGGATTGCAATCCTCATAAAGTGCGTTTTGAAGAACGCTCTCCCTATGAAACTTTCACTGAACTTTGTTCTATCTTAAAAGGAAAACCATTCAGTATTTATCCTGGATTTCTAGGGAAGAACGTGGCCAATCCAACTGCGAGCTGGATTACACGTGTGAAAATACCTGAAGTTAATTTTTTGATGGGGGACGACTCCTTCATGAATTTTTTCAAGTGGACTCGTCCAGAAGACATTCTCCTTAAACTCACAAAACTTTATTTAGTACCTCGCGATTTTGAACGATCTGATTATGAAGAACAACTTTCTAAAATTCGCACAATAGCGCCTCGTCTGCAGATCATTATTTTACCTGATCATCCGTTTCGTCAGTTGTCGTCGACAAGCTTTCGCTCACTTAAATAGACAGTGGACAATGCCTAAACGTCTAATTGAGAAATAATTAAGTCATAGGTTTTCCATTTTCCTTTATCATAAATTGTTATTCATACATTTTAAGGAGTAATTATGTTTTGTTTGAAAAGGATTTTATTCGCATTTTCATTGTTGGTTTTAATGATCAACACCGGCATTGCTGCTGACAAAATCAAAGTCGGCTATTTTGTCTATCCACCTCATTTGATTCAAGGTTCAGATGTTGCTTCACCAAAAGGGGCAGCAGTTGATGTTATCGAAAAAATTATTGCCCCTAAGGCCGATATTAAAGTTGAATGGGTTGGCCCTGTACCATTTGCGAGATTATTGACGATGCTAGAAGCAGGTGAAATCGATATGATTGGTCTTTCCGTTTCAAATAAAGAGAGACAAGAAAAATTTATCTTTACGCAAAATGCTCCTCTGTGGGGGAAGCAAGGTTTACTTGTTTTAAAAAGCGAAGCCATTGATTCAATTAAGACTCCTGCCGATTTGAAAGGTAAAACAATAAGCAAGCTCTTGAAGGGAAACCTGCCAAAATTTTTTGATGAAAATCAGGCAACAATCAAGTTTGATGAAGTTGGAGGGGATAATTCGGCTGAGCTTAATTTGAAGAAAGTTGTTGCTGGCAGAACTTTTGGTTCCTATTTTGCCTTTCCAGATGTTCTTCTTTATTACGCAGCTGTAGAAAAGGCCTCTGATAAAGTGAAGCTTATTTCTTATCCAGGTTCAGAAGAAAATGTTCTTGGTTATTTCCCGCTCTCGCGTAAGCTTGATCCAAAAATTGCTTCACGAATCACATCAGCGATTGAAGCATCAACTAAAGAATATGATTATTTAAAAATGTCTCAGGATTATATTAATAAGGCCGGTAAATAGATCGCTATTAAAATTTTAGGCAAAAAAAAACCACTCGTAAGAGTGGTTTTTTATTTTTTATGGTTTTACTTTCCAGTAATACTCGGTAACGAGCTGACCAGCGTATTCGAAAGGAATATCAGCTGGAAGTGGAAGATCTACCATCTTCGCTGTTTTCCCTTCTACAGAGAAACAAGCTGGGATTGATGGAAGACGTGGAGTAGCTTGAGCTTGAGTATAGTTAAGAGAAGCGAATCCTCTGTCTGTAAGAGTGATTGTGTCACCTTTTTGAACAGTGTATCCAGCTACGTTAACTTTTTTTCCGTTAACAACAACGTGTCCGTGAGAAACCATTTGGTTTGCTGCAAGCATTGACGGTGCCCAGTTAAGACGGAAAATAACGTTAGCAAGACGGCTCTCTAGAGTAATAAGAAGAGTATCCATCCAAGCACGAGACTTATCTTTTTTAGCTTTCTTTACGTAGTTAACCAATTGACCTTCGCGAAGACCGTAGTGGTATCTAAGTTTTTGCTTTTCTTTCATACGAACAGCAAAGTCAGAAATTTTCTTTCTTTTGTTTCCGTGTTGACCTGGACCATATGGTCTTCTTTCTAGTGCACCAGCTTTTCCTAGACCTGGAAGTTCAATTCCTAAAGATCTTTGAATTTTAAAGCGGCTTCTACCTGTCGTACTTCTTGCCATGAACTAACCCCTAAATAATTGACTTATAAACAACTTTTACCAACATTTCACGTGTAGAGTTGTGATTTTTATAAAAAGACGTCCGTAAGTAATACAAGCAGGTCGTTATCTTTGTCAATTTGATTTTGCAAAACACGTCAATAATAGTTTTGGACATACTCGAGATAGGCCCCTAGGAGATTGAGTGTCTGCTGTCCGACTTTGCCGGAGCCAATTTTATGGCCGTCGATTATCGTGATTGGAACGAGATTGCGCGTTGTGCTGGTAATAAAAACTTCGTCAGCTTCAAGAACATCTTTTTTAGTCAGGTTTCTTTCAATGAGTGGCAAGCCTAGTTTACCTTCAGCGCTCATTTCAAAAAGGGTTTTGCGAGTGAGACCTTCAAGAATTCCCGCCGAAAGAGGAGGAGTGAGCACTGTGCCATTTTTAATGATCCAGGCATTGCTAGTGGTTCCTTCAGTCACGAAGCCTAGAGCATTAATCATCAAAGCATCATCGGCCTTCGCCTCTTTCGCCTTTTTATAGGCAAGCATATTTTCTTGATAGTTTCCAGTTTTAGGGAGGGCCCCCGTTTCATTGAGAAGTTTAGGAGCGAAAATCATACTCAAACCTTTAGTGAGCCACCACTCTGGGTTTGGAGCAATCTCCTTAGCATAGATGACAAGATTATTGGGACCTGAGAGTTCGGGATCTAGCCCTAGCGAATGATTTGTCCCTCGAGTAAGTACGATTCTCAAAGTAATATTGGCCGCTGGAGTCGCTTCAATTGTTTTCATCACGGCTTCCGCAATCTCACTTTGAGAGATAGTGGGGCTGAGAGAAATCATTTGGGCCGATTGAAAAAGTCGTTCAAGATGTCGATTTAACCTAAATGGTTTTTTATGAAAAGTGCGAGTGGCTTCGTAGACCGAATCACCATAGAGAAAACCACGATCGAAAACTGAAAGTTTTGCTTCTGAACCCGGAAATATTTCACCATTAATGTAGACCACATAATCATTCATCATAGAGATAGTGATAGAGGAAGATTAAGCAGAAATCAATTCTTTAAAAGATTGACGTATGTTTTCTAAAAAAGTCATAATTTTTAGGTGAAATATAAATTTATTATTCTCCTTTTATTGGCCCAATCAACATTGCTAATTGCTGCGGATACAGTTCGTCTCGACACTGATCTTGCGGATTTTGCAGTAACGGCCACAACTTCGACAACTCTCTCATTAAACGTAGATGTTCCGACGAACCAACCCACCGATGAAGCGAATGCACCAAAAGTTTACGTTCCTCTGAAAAATACTGGAGGTGGTTCTGACACAACTGACTTTTATCTTTATTCTCGTGGGGGAGTGCCAGATATACTCGATACGTCGACAACTTCATACACGATCAATTTTCCATTGGTCGTGACAGTCGGAAGTTCTAATCGCTATCTTTATGTGGCCGCTTACGATACAGATGCTCCTCAATGGGAAGTCGTCAGGATGTATCCCTCAACACTCGTTAGTTTAACAAACGCGGCCCTTTCTTTTCCCGTTTCTCCTGCGACAATTTGTGCACAAACGGCGACAGCTTGTACAAACCTCACAGTGGGGTCTTCAACTCGTACAACCAAAGATATAAAACTATATTTTTTCCTTTACTCGGCAAATTCCCTTGCAGCTGGAGCAGTCATTGATCCCGCAACATACACAGAAGGAATTTACATTACGACGAGTATGAGCAACGTCATTCAAGAGGCGTCTGTTTATCAAGGAAATATTGCCTCTCAAAGAAGAGGAGATAGTCGTGTTATTTTAAGTGTGGCCAATACAGCTGTTAATCTCGCTCGCAATATACGCGTTCTCAATCTTCCGACAAATAGTGTGGCCGCAGATCTTCCCGTTGGCGATCCGGCCCTTGGTGCATATACATTGTTAAATGATTCTTATCCTTACACGA
>CAMLRB010000068.1 GCA_946482295.1 uncultured Bacteriovorax sp.
TTTAAAAACACATACTGCAATCGAAAAAATCATGATGACAGAAGGCAAAAAAAAGTTTTTTATGAAAATGTTATTAGTCAGTATATTTTGTCATCTTCTTGTCATTTGTGCTTTTTGGATCCTAGTACAAGGAGCTGAAAAAACTTCTCATGTGAGTTTCACCAATTTAGCAGCAATTGCTCCTCTAGGCTTTATTGTCGTGACATTACCAATTTCACCAGCGGGACTCGGTGTAGGTCATCTTGCTTTCGAAAAATTGTTTTTGTTATTTGGAATTAAAAACGGAGCTTCACTTTTTAATATTTATTGGATCGTAGCTGTAATTATTAACATATTAGGATTTATTCCTTTCATGTTTCATAGACAAAAATCGGATACTTTTAACTAAATGAATCAGCTGAATTATATTTATATTATGTACATCTGATGAATTGATTTTATATAATGCCCAAATGAAAATTCCCTTTAATCGTCCATTCATGTCAGGCCTAGAACTAGAGTGCATTACTGAAGCCTATAAAAAGCAACATCTCTCCGGCGATGGAATGTTTACAAAGAAATGTAATCATTGGCTTGAACAATCAATCAATGTAAAAAAGGCCCTTCTAACTCACTCGTGTACCGCAGCACTTGAAATGGGCGCCATGTTAGCGAATGTTCAGCCAGGCGATGAAGTCATTATGCCATCTTATACGTTTGTATCTACGGCCAATGCTTTCGTATTGAGAGGTGGAATTCCAGTATTTGTTGATATTCGGCAAGATACTTTAAACATCAACGAGACATTGATTGAGAATGCTATAACAAGCAAAACAAAGGCAATTGTCCCTGTTCATTATGCAGGTGTCTCTTGTGAAATGGATACGATTAATGAAATTGCCAAAAAAAACAATCTAATCGTTATTGAAGATGCGGCCCAAGGAATTAATTCATCTTATAAATCACGTAGACTCGGATCATTGGGCGATTTATCAGCACTGTCTTTTCATGAAACCAAGAACTTAATTTCGGGTGAAGGTGGAGCTCTCTTGATTAACAACGAACGCTTCATTGAGCGTGCAGAAATTATTAGAGAAAAAGGTACAAATCGAAACAAGTTCTTTAGAGGTGAAGTTGATAAATATACATGGGTTGATATCGGTTCCTCATATCTCCCCAGTGAGATTGTGGCAGCTTTCCTTTGGGCACAGTTCGAGAAAGCTGAATTGATAAACAAAGGCAGACTTTCGGTTTGGGATGAATACCACCAAAAATTAAAATCACTAGAAGATGCAGAAATTCTTAGACGCCCCATCATACCAGCAGAATGTCAGCACAACGCCCACATGTACTACATTATTTTAAAAGATGAAAAAACAAGAGCTAAACTCATCAGACATCTTGAAAGTTGCGACATTAAATCAGTTTTTCATTACGTTCCATTACATAACTCTCCTGCAGGTAAAAAATTTACTAAAATAAGTGGATCCATGAGTGTTACTGAAGATCTTTCAGAGAGACTGCTGCGCTTACCAATGTTCAACCAACTAGAAGAAGTCAATTTTATCGTTGAATGCATTGAAGATTTTTTTAGATTAAACAAATAGGCAAAGATGATTTCTGGTCAGAACAATTTAGATAAAAAAATAATATTATTTATTAGTTTTTCGTTTTTATTCCTTAATTTCTTATCTTTTATCAATTTAGGTCTTTATTGGGATGATTGGTGGTTGGTAGGATTGGAAGTTAACAATCGTAATATCATGTTCGCTCAAGCGGGAGCATTTTGGTACGGACCTGCTCAAACTTTTCTCTTAAGCTTCAAGCATTACATTTGGGTCTACAGAGTACTTTTTATACTTTTAAGTTATTTTATATGCATTACTAGTTTTTCTTTTTTTAAAAAACTTTTTAAATCAAACAGTCACTATGCTGCAATTGCAACACTGTTCATGTTATCACTTCCTTTTAATGAGCCTAGAATCCTTCTAATCTGTTTTAGTTATACTCTCAACTTGGCGATCTTTTTTTTAGCGCTAACTTTGTTTTTGAATGGTGAACTTAAGCTAATTAAAAGAATCACTTGTTTGCTACTTTTCTTTTATTCATTTGTCATTGGATCTTTATTTTTTCTCTATATGTTTTTTCTACTTTTTATTTTTATTAATGAATTAGATTCAACGAAATGGTCTTTGAGAAATTTCGTTCAAGCATTGAAAAAATATTTAGATTTTTTAGGTTTGCCTTTAGTTTATTTATTCGTGAAATATAAGGTTCTTCCAAAGGCACACGGGGCATATGCTGGCTATAACTCTGTTAACATTAGACCAGAAGTTTTCTATGACCTTCCCCATGTTTTCTTAAACTCAGTAAAGAATATATTTTCATCTCATTCGCTCATCTTAGCTCTGGTTTTGACGATACTTATTGCTGCAATGATAATTTTTAAAAAAATAAAGATTGAGATTACTCACACGGCCCGTACAAAGCTAATACTCCAATTAATATTTTACAGCTTAATATTATTTGTTCTAGCTGTGATTCCATACTTATTGGTGGGAAGAACCGCTGAAACCTTTGGTTATGAATGGAGAGCACGAGATGAAATGCTCCTTCCTTTTTCGTTTTCTGTTTTGATTACAACTCTTTTGATATTACTTCATTATCTTTTAATTAAAATCAAGGTGAAAAAGTCATCGCAAATTATATTTATCACTACTGCATTTCTCTTTTTATCTTTTAGTGCTTTAACCTTAAAAAATCAGATGTATTTTTTAAGAGATATGATTAAGCAAGATGTATTACTGGAGTTCTATAAAAACAGCGATGAAATGAAGAGAATGCATACTTTTTACTTTGTCGATCAAATCCCAGATTACAATATTTTCAAAAGAGGATTTGGTAATTCAGAACTAAATGGAATGGCCAAACACGTCTTCAAAACTGAAGATAGATATTTTAGTTTAATTAACGATGCGACCAATGTTTGTCCTGAAAAATTAAAAATAAGTATTTTGTGTAAGGACTGGATACGAGGTCCAATTGAAGCCCAAATTATTGTTTCTGCTTCCGAAATACGTTTAGATGGAAAGAAAACCTTTGAATTGGCCTTGCTCAAAATTATCGATCACAACGAGTATTTAATGAGGGCCAGTAAATATTTTAATATTCAACTTGAGGAAGTTTTAAAAAAATAATTTTAATCAAGACTCCAATATTGCTAAACCAAAACCTGATTTTCCGTAAGAGTTTCCATTATAAAGCATGAATATATCCCCTTTATGTTTGAATACATAAGGGTACTCTACCATTTCAGAATCCCACCCCTCTAAAGAGACTTTAATGCCTGCCTGAGAAAGCGATAGATTCCAGATCGAACTCTTAGGACTTGTATATGCATATCCTATTTTGTATTTGTCCTGATTACCTCGATATGAAAACCACATACGATAACCTGTTTCGTATGTGCCAATGACTGTTGGTTTAGAAAAAGCTTGGGCCTCTCCTAAAATCGAAGGTACTACTTGCCCTTTTTTATTCCATGAATGCCCATCTTTTGAAGTAGCGTAATTTATTACATGCTCCATCTCTCCATTCCCCGCTTCCCAGGATTTTGTAGAACCATACCACATATGAAAAGTTTCATCTTCGATGCTTACCCATGGATAAGACAAACTAACTTTATCGATATCATCATCAACACTTAAAAAAGGAATTTCAGAATCTAGCTCCAGACTAAAATCTTTTTTTATTCTTATCCTTCCTACATCCCCTCTCCAATGCTCTCCTGGTCTATTCTGCCATCCCATAAATAGAATATACTTTTCACCATCAACTTCATAAACGTTGCCAATACTAATTCCCGCTTCATAAAAGCTATTCAATTTTCCATGTTGAAGAAAAGGCTCATTAAAAACTTTGATTACCTTTTTTTGATCCAAGTCAAAATCAATGGCCCCAACAGAAGACCTATTTTCCGAATCTCTTCCACTGTAATAAATACGATAAACACTATCAGTAATTTGAACAGGCACTGGGTTTGATGCATGAGTTTTTAATTTTTCATGCACGCCTTTGTTTACGAAAATAAGTCCCAATTTTTTCCAATTATTCATTTAGATTCTCTTTAATTTGTCCGAATTAAATTCTGCTCTTGCTGTAGATGTTTCTTTATAGAGACTATTCGCAGGAGCATCTTCAAGCAATAGAACTCCTGCACCAATAACACTTTTCTCACCGATCGTTATATGATCTCTCAAAGTTGCATTCACTCCAAGGAAGCAGGATTCACCAATATTCACATGACCTGAAACAACTACGTGTGAGGCAAGAAAACAATGATCCTGTATAGTAGAATGATGCCCTATATGGTTTCCACTCCATAACGTCACATTATTCCCAATTTTAACAAAAGGCTGGACGGTATTATCTTCAAAAATAAAACAATTATCACCAATATTTCCGTTGTTAAGAACGGTTGAATGAGAACTCACAAATGTCGCGAGTGAATAACCGAGTTCTTTGGCCTTAAAATATTTTTCTTTTCGGATTTGATTAAGTTTTGAGTAGCTAATTGCAATAAACAGCGTATGTGATTCTGGGGGATATTTTGTAACGACTTCTTCAAAAGGAACAACTGGCTTTCCACAAAATGAAGATGCAGTTAAATATTCTCGATCAACAGTAAAGGCAACGACTTCATAATCTGAATCATGGGTAAAATAATAATCCGCAAGTTCTGCCATATCTTCTTTGCCAAAAATGACTAATTTTTTTTTCATATAAATTTCCTTAAAAAATTCTATCCATCAAAATCTTTTTTTGCTTCGAAATAATAAATCAAACTATTCGTAGACCGATGAAAAACAATCTGCAATAAATACAAAGGATACAAAAAATATTCATTTAAAATAATTTTCAAAAAATCAGGAAAATATGTTTTTAAAAAAACATTTCTTCGTCCTGAAAGTTTTGTTTTTACCTTCATTTGCAATTCTTTATTTTTTCCCTCTGCTCTTCTAACTAAAAAATTGGAAACCGGGAGAAGAAGATTTGAAATAGGAAATGTAAGGTATGAACCATGTGATAAAAGAAACTTGTGAGCTTTTAACAAATTTTGAATGTATATTTCATCATATCTTCTATAATGCCCGGCAATTTCATCTTCAATTCCCCAATGCTTCATCGAAGATGGAACTAGATTAATAAATGTCCCGGAATCAGTTAACAATGATCGGCTTTTTTCAAAAAAGGATGCTTCTAAATGCATAGGAAAATGTTCCATAACCATGCACGAAATAATTAAATTGAATTTTTCATTTAATTCAAGATCAAAATAACTCCCGCAATGAGTTTTTAATTCAGCTGATGCAACCGCTTGAGGAAATCGATTACTTATATTCTTTATTGTAGTTTCATCAAAATCGCAGACTGTTCCTTTCCATCCCAAACTTAACAATAGGGCCGTAATCTCCCCAGCTCCGGGTCCGACTTCAAGAAATTTACCTGGAGTAAGATTGCGTAACCTATTGCGCAAATACATCAATTGAAGAATTGTTCCAGGTGGTAAATTACTAATCATTAGATACTCTTTTAATTACATCTATTATGTATAAGGGTCTATCTTTGGTTTGACTGAAAATTTTTCCAATATAAAAACCGATTACTCCTAAACTTAATAAGATAATACCCGTTGATGTTAAGATGACTGTAAACAAACTGGTCCATCCTGGTAAAGCAGTATGAAAGAAATAACGATAGAAGAAATAAAGTGAAAACAGTATCCCAAATAATCCAAATATTAATCCAATCCAGATGATTAATTTTAAAAAAGCAGTAGTTTGAAATAAAATCCCACTAAGTGCATGATCCATTAATAACTTCAATGTATAAGAACTTTTTCCTTCATATCTTGCTCCATGTTCATATTCTAATTCACTTGCATTAAATCCCAGCCAACGTAAAACAAAGACATAATGACGGTCTCTTTCATTAAACATCAAAAATGCATTAACTACTTTCCTTTTTAAAATTGAAAACTTTCCATAGCTTCCATCTATTTTTTTTCCCAAAAATATTGAAACCATTTTAAAGTAGACTGCAGCTAAAGCGACTCTAAAAAAACCATGATTTCGTGAAATTCTTTTAGCGAAAACCAAATCATAACCTTTATTAACCTCTTCATAGAGCTGTGGAATTAACTCCGGTGGATCTTGTAAATCACAATCCATAACAACAACATACTCTCCTCTAGAGTGTTGTAGCCCGGCCACGATGGCTATTTGCTGACCAAAGTTTCGACTTAAACGAACACCAATAACATTTTCATTAGTTTTCGTTAAAAAATCGATTGTTTGCCATGAAAGGTCTGGACTTCGATCATCAACAAGAACAATTTCATATGACTTCCTCATTTCGAGCATTTGTTTTTCAATTCGTTCTACTAAATGTTCTAAACAACTGACGCAACCATATACTGGAACAACAATACTAAGCTCTATATTTTTATTCATAATTAAACACCAAGCCTTCTTGCTCGCTTCTCTCTCCACTCAACATCATCAGCAGGTGTCATTGAATTAAAACCCAATACTTGTTTTTCTGAATCAGAGATTTTTGTGTTTTCTTGTAGGGTCAATGGAAAATTATAAAATTGTTTTATCATAGGAACGGTATACATTTGATTAATCCCACGGCGAATTTTACCCGAGGAATTTAAGCCCGCTCGATGATAAACCATAGAATCAAACATCACTATTGATCCAGCTTGCAAAATTGCGACTTGCTTATTTCTTGAAATAAATTCTTCTGAAGGTAAAGCTTCATGTTTATGTGAATAAGGGAGCAATTCTGTAGCTCCAGTCTCAACAGTAAAATCATCTATTGCAAACAATGCATTAATGGCAAGTGGCGAGGAAGATACTGCATTATGATAAGGTAGATCTCTATGCCAAAGTGTTTGATGATGTTTAATATTCGGTCGGTTAATAATTGCATTTTGCAAATTAAGAATAAAATATTCTCCTAATATTTCTTTAGAAACTTCTAGAATTTTCTCTTTCATAACAAGTTCTAAAAATTTTAAATCATGGAGCAGAGGTGCTCTGCACATATCCAGATCGAGAATTCCTTCAAGTCGCTTTTCTCCAAATTGTTGTGACTGATAAAAATAAACATCATCAATACGTTTTCGCCATTCAGTTAAGTCTTGATGTTCAATCACACTATCAATTATTGTATATCCTTGAGTTAAAATTTCTTCTGCTCTCAGGCTGATATCAGTCCGAGAAATTTGTTTTACCTTACCATAGAAATTATTTTTCATTTCAACTCCTGAGAATCTTGTGCTGTATATTTCATATAGTTTTTTGAATTAAGTCCACAGTTAAACAATAGATCAACTATGGATACCCCATGAGTGAATTCTCCCCACAACTGTGGATACTCTGGATATCCACCGTAATTAAACCAGGTCAACTGAATCCCTTCTTTTAAAAATAATTCTGGTTGAATATAATCAAGAGCCGCAGGGCCAGAAATATATTCAGAAGCTCCTGCTTGCTTGCATAAATCCACTAATCTTTCAGTTTTCCCTTCGACAAGCTGATAATCCCATGAGTTAGAAATTTTAGTTTTTATTCCTAAGTAACTACATATCTCTTCTAAGAATGTTCTATTCAGTTCAGAAAGAGTTTGAAATTTCTGTTCCAAATAAAGCGGCTCGAGAAAGCCAGCAATTTCATTAAAATGTTTTGCCCTTTTATAATTTTGAACCAACGTTTTCCAGTGGTCTTGGGCCCACTTATTATCTTCAATTTCTACATCTCGAATTTTCTGATGAAATTTCCCTTTAACTTTTGCAGGAATAGTTAACCATTGTGTGCCTTGTGGGGTTTTTATTTGATTACGATTTCTCCAGTCTCTTCGAGTAAACTGCATATCATCATATAAAATAAATTCATCAACACTTGCAATCATGTCGAAGTAACCTTTCCAGGGAATATAATTTGACTGCAATATCGCAACTTTTTTCATATTTTTTATTCTTTAATTATTCGCAAAACTCTTGCCGGATTTCCAATGACAACCGCATTATCGGGAACATCTTTCGTTACAACTGAGCCTGCTCCGATCATTGCATTTTTTCCAATCTTGATTCCTGGAAGTATTGTAGCATTTGCACCAACTGATGCTCCTTTACTAATGTGAACACCGACAAATTTTTCTGGATACTGTTTTGATCGAGGCATTTTATCATTTGTAAAAGTAGCATTAGGGCCGATGAAAACATCGTCTTCAACCACTATACCATCCCAAAGATAAACTCCTGATTTAAGAGTTACACGATTGCCAATCACAACATCATTTTCAATAAAAGTGTGAGCACAGATATTGCATTCTTCACCGATCTTTGCTTTTTCCAAGATGACAACGAACTGCCATATTCTGGTATTGTTACCAATATTTTTTGAAGCGACGTCAGCAAGCTTGTGTATAAACATTTTGTCTCCTAATTTTTCATTGTCTCAACAAATGTATAAGGTGGTTTCCAGTTCAGCACTTTCTTTGTGTCCTGAATATCTACCTGTAAATTTCCTAATAGCCTGATAGAAAAACTTTTTTTACCAATGAGATCTAATGCCAACTTCATCAATGAAGCTGGAATAGGAAGTAAAAATGGCTTTTTATTTTTAGCTTTACCCATATTGATAATTAAATCTTTAAGACTTAAATCCTGATCATCAGAAACTAAAAAAGTTTTTCCACCTGCACTTGGATTTTCCACACATCGAATGATCAGATCGCATAAATTATATACGGAAACCATACTTCTTTTATTATTAACGGCACCGAATGGAAGAGGTAATCCCATTTCCACAAGTTTGAATAATTTTTCAAAATTTGCTTTTACTCCTGGACCGTAGATCAGTGGCGGACGAATAATCACAACATCAAAGTTCCCATCTTCATGAAGTCCCATTACTGCTTGTTCGGCTTCCCATTTTGAAAGTCCATATGGATCTTCGGGTGCAGGTTTATCAGACGCCGAAAAAGGTTTGGTAGTTGTGAATTCACCATTAACCTTAATACTGCTGATATAAATAAATTTTTTAACTCCAATTTTTTTTGCTGCTTCGGCCAGCTTCAAAGTCGCATGAACATTGATGGTGCGAAATAAAGTCATTGGATCATCTGCAGTCTCATTCATCACGTGTACTCTAGCTGCTAAATGAACGATACAGTCACAATCTTTTAAAATTTCTTCCCAATTTGATTGTGTCTGGATATCACCATATGAAACCTCATTGCTTTTTGTGCTTTTTCTGACGCCTGCAAGAAATGAAATTTTTCTTTTTTCCAATTCTTGGATTAGGTTCTTTCCAACAAATCCATTTGCTCCTGTTATAAATATTTTAGGCATTGCTTTTCCCATAGTGCTTTATAAATAATTTTAAGAACACAAACATTGTCCCAGTTATGACAAATTGAAATAAAGTCGGTAGCAAAAGAAACATATCAACAAAAACTGAAAAAACTAATACTTGTGCCATGACACTATAACTTGCGAGTGCCCAGGGATTTTTTCTCATACAGCTTCGATACATAACAATGGCAATCAAAAGAATCAGTGCAACTCCAAAGAAACCACCGATGGCACCAAAATCTGAAATGTAACCTGAGTAAGCAGTAGAGGTATTTAGAATTGGATCAACTAACTGAATTTTTGGGTTCACAGAGCTGATGTTTAATTTGTTTTTAATTACATTCGGAATCAAATTCGCTACAGAGTAATTTAAACTATAATCAGGTACTAGTGTGTCAACGTTGTAAAAAATATTTGCTAACCCTGCTGTACAATAAATGTAGATCCATAAGAATCCGCTCGGAAGGATTGAAAAGATAGCTCTCCCTCTTTCTGCAATGACATAATCAAAAGGATTACCATAATCTACTCGAAAATTTCCTAGAAAACCGAAGAGAATTATAAAAGCGAGGATAAAAACAAAAGTTGTCCAAAGTTTCTTTTTATTAATTTGAGTCATGAAAAAATAAATAAATCCACACTGTAAGATAGCACTTAGGAGTATACCTCGCCCAATCATCAAAATTGGCCAAATCATTAGGGCAACAATAATGACTAGATACTTTTTTTCTTTTTTCAAAGTATAAATCAAAGTAAAAAGAGTACAGGCCTGTAAATAACAAGCATTAAGAACTCCGTGTATTGAGGGAAATCCAAATTGCGTATACAGCCTATGATCTCCATTCAATCTCCACAATAGAGGAAAACCCTTAAAAAAATAAATTTCAGCTAAAATACCAATAGAAAAAAAACTCACCAGAAGCCACGTGAATAGCTTTATCCCTTTTTCATATTGCAACAGAACTTCAATTCCGCTTTGAACCTTTTGCTTAACAAAGAATTTTTGAAGAATGATTACAAAAGCGATATTCCCAAGGATCATGCTCAATCCTGAAAAATTCATCGGCACTAAATTACTTGTTAATTTAAAAGCATAGAGTGAAAGAACAAAAAGCCAAATGCTCGAAAATAAAAAAGCTGGACTTAACACTTAGACTCTCCTCTTCAGGTAAGATTTCAGTTTCGGTAAAACGAACTTAGCTATAGATAATGTGGTTGAATTGGTAATTACGGCGTAGAGTAATTTGACAAATCTTTTTTTATTGCCTGATGAATTTTCAAGTAATAAATTTTTAAGATAAAGAATTTTTTCTTTGTTACCTTTTACAACTTGTCTAAACAGCTCACCCAAGACATAGCGAAATGCCCCATCTCGACAAGCTTCTTTAAGTTTTAAGTCTTGGGGATATTTTTCCTGTATAATCTTTAATGTCTCTAGTGATTCGTCTAGTAATTCGAACGTCCGATCGCTCGCCCCTTGACCATGCTTACGATATCTTCCAAATACACCATCAAGTTTTTCGACTTTACCCTTCATGGCAACTTCTATATAAAACAACCAATCTGAAACTACTGGCAGTCTTGGATTGAATCCTTCTGAAGGACAAGCACTTCTCCTCACCATAACAGACGAAGCCCCTGGTATTCCACCTTTTGAAATAATTTCGTACGCATTTCTGAGATCTTCATTTTTGGTAAGATTTGAAACAAAGAGAGTTTCATTGGAAGCATGCTGAAAAATTTCTACAGGGTGATATGATAATACAACCTCAGGATCGTAAAAAAGCTCAACTTGCTTCGCTATTTTTCCTGGAAGAAATAAATCATCTCCACCTAAAACTGCAATTAAATCTCCTGTGCATTTGAAAAATGCAGCGTTGGAATTACCTGTAATGCCCAAATTTTTTTCGTTAAGAACTGGAATGACTTTTCCAGGATATTTCTGAGCATAGTTTTTGATAATTTCAGCTGTTTTATCTTTCGAACAATCATCAGCAACGACAATCTCTAAATTTTCATAATCTTGAGAGAGTACACTTTCAAGTGTTTCCGCAATCAAATGCTCTTGATTATAAGTAATTACCATTACTGAAACTTTGGGCAGAAGTTTACTTAGCATATCGTCCTACCCTCATATAAAAAGCAACCAAGACCATGACAAGATAAGCTGCATAGTTAAGTGTGTAAGCAAGTATAGAACCAACAAGACCTTGTTTGTTGATTAATAAAAAAGCCAACAATAAATAAAGTAAACCAGAAGCAATTTCAAAAACTAAAACATCTTTGACATGCCCTTTGGCCAAAAGAGAAAAACTAAAAACCCATGAAATTATTTTAAAAAAATCGCCCGGAAGTTGATAAGCAAACAATGAACTCATTCCCAAAAAACTTTTACTAAATAAAATGTTTATTAAAAAACTTTTAAGAAAGTATACGGATAGTATTAAAACTAGTGCTAAAAAAAGTGTATAGATCAAAGTTGATCTCACAATAGAGACAATTTTTTCTTTTGAATCTGATGCTGAAACTTTCGGGATCAAATAAATGCTAAGAATTGAAGATATAAGTACGAGATAAACTTCAGAAAGTTTATTAACCCCTTGCCACAACCCTGCTGAGTCCACTGAGTAATTCATCACTAATTGATTACGTATAATGAGTTGAATAACTGGAAGGCAGATAGCAGACACAATACCAAAATAAGAATATTTTCTAAGCTCTTTGTTGATGATTGAATCAATATTAAGTGCTGACTTAAAAACCGGAAATTTACTTCTAAATGAAAGTAAGCAGAAATAAAATGCTGGCACAACATAAAGTGCCAAGGCAGCTGTTTGCCATTTTTTTGTTAAAAGACATAAAACTGCTGCCAGGATGATCGTTCCAATACTTGAAATGATATTAATTTTCGCAAGAAGATCTACTTTTTCTAATCCATTAAGTACGGCAATTTGGAAATTCAATCGCGATTGAAAAAAAATAAAAGGAGCTGCAACTACAAGTAGCCATAATTTATTCAAATCAAAATTGAAGAAATAATATTGAATCAAAACCATTGTAGGTAAAACAATAAAGAGAGAAAAATAAGTTAATCGCTTAACAAAAATTAGGCTTGTAGAGAATACATTCTGTCGTTTCTCTTCAGATGCAAAAGTACCGGCCATTAATTTAGTTACACCGGTATAGGCAACACCACCTGAGAGCATAATAAGAATTGTTGAAAAATTTTGAAAAATACCAAACTCTGCAATTCCTGCGGGTCCTGCAAGAATTGCTACTAATTTAATAACTACGAAACCAGCTAATAATTTAAAAGCTGTTTGTGACATAGCAAAAAATGAAGTTTTGGCTAAATTCAATTTTTACTCTTATATTTTTACGTTTAATAAAATTGAAAACTCGTCAATCATCTTCCCTAAATCATCGAGAACATATGAAGGTGTCCAAACCATTTGAGTTTTAATTTTTTCAATAGAAGTCACTGGAAATTTCTCTCCAACATAACCTTTATGCCAGTTAACTTTGCAGTTCGTTTTAGATTGAATGACTTCAGCAATTGCTTCCGCCGAGACATTTACCCCGGCAGCCACATTAAATATCTCAACTCCGTTCCACTCGCTTCTAGTAGCAAAATCTGAAATGGCATGTGCTAGGTCTGTTACTGATAAATAATCTTTTGCATATTTCGGTTCAACATACATGTTTATCTGTTTTTCTAATAAAGCATGCTTAACGATCATTGGTAAAAAAAGAGGACTGTTAATAGCTGGGCCATAAACATTACTTGGTCGAAGAATAACAATGTTTTTGTTGGACTTAAGACAAAGTTCTTCGGCAACTAATTTGGTGAGATTAAAAAGCCTTCTTGGATCATCGGGACTTATTGTCAGTTTATCAGATTCTCTAGCTGTCTCTTGATCAATATACAATCGAGTAGATGACAAATAAACGAGTCTAGAAAATTTTGCTTTTTCTAATAAAGTTGCCAGCAAGGTTGTGTTTGAATCTAATACCTTTAGAGGGTTTTTTGCGCAATCACCATTACCAGCACAATAAATGACAACACCTAAATCTTCCTCAAACAAAGAAGGTGAATTTTTTTCGGGTATATAAACGTTCATTCCTTTTGCAGAAAGAACTTTGCATACTTCTGAACCAATAAAACCTTTACCACCAATAACCGTAAAACGTGTCATAAAAATCCTAGCTCAATAGAAAATCTTTAAAAGTTGGTAAGACGCTGTCTTTCGCAGAAACGATCGGAGTAGTTACAGGCCAATCGATATTAACAGTCGTATCGTTCCAAATAAGCCCGCCCTCATCGGAAGGGTCATAGTAATCTGTACATTTGTATGAAAAATCCGCGAACTCCGAAAGAACACAAAAGCCATGTGCAAAACCCGGTGGCACAAAAAGTTGGTTATTTAACTCAGAGGAAAGTATGACACCCACATATTTTCCAAAAGTCTTTGAGTCCCTTCTCATGTCTACTGCGACATCAAAAACTTTACCTGCTGTCACACTTACTAATTTTCCTTGAGGTTTTGTTTTTTGAAAATGTAATCCCCTCAATACATTTTTAACAGAGCGGGATCTATTGTCTTGAACGAATTTATAAGGAATACCATTTCTGACATAGCGATCTTCTTGATAAGTTTCAACGAAAAATCCGCGCTCATCACCAAAGACCTTAGGTTCAATAATCAAACAACCTTCTAGGCCTGTTTCTTTTATGATCATATTATATCCGTATATTTGTTAATGACATCGACGATTTGAGTAATCTCTTCGTTTGTTAATACTGGGCTAATAGGTAAACTTAAAATTTGTTCATGTATTTTTTCAGTCACCGGTAAACTTAGTCTCTTAAGCTCTGTGTAGGCGGCTTGTTTATGAGGTGGTATCGGATAGTGAATTAAAGTTTGAATTCCGTTTGCAGTTAAATAATTTTGGAATTTTTCACGCTTCTCTATCCTAACAACAAACAAGTGCCAGACTTGAGAAGAATCTTTTTTTACAATGGGTAAAGTGACCAAATTATTTGTAATTTTTTCAACATATATCTGAGCTATCTCTTTTCTTCTTTGAGTTTCCAAGTCTAAATATTTCAATTTTACAGATAACATTGCGGCTTGAATTTCATCTAAGCGACTATTTACCCCTTTAACAACATTTTCATACTTAACTTTAGAGCCATAATTTCTTAAACTTTTGAGCATTAAAAATAATTGTTCATCGTTTGTAGTTATCGCACCTGCATCACCTAGAGCACCTAAGTTTTTACCTGGATAAAAACTAAATCCTGAAGCGTCTCCCCAAGCTCCTGCTTTTTTACCACTTAATTGGGCCCCATGCGCTTGAGCAGAGTCTTCCAAAACGAGTATTGAATGCTTTTTTGCAATGGCCGATATCCTCTCCATGTCACATAAACTTCCATAAAGATGAACAGGAATGATTAATTTAGTTTTGGAAGTAATATATTTTTCGATGATATCAACATCAATGTTGTAAGTTTCGATACTAGGTTCAACAAGAATTGGAACAAGGTTATTTTCTGTAATTGCTAAAATAGTTGCAATATAAGTATTTGCCGGAACAAGTACTTCGTCACCATCTTGCAGCTTCCCTAATTCTTTCCATGCTCTAATTGTGAGAATTAAAGCATCTAATCCATTGGCAACTCCAACGCAATATTTTGTCCCACAGTATTGGGCGAAACTGTTTTCGAAATTCTTTAATTCATTTCCATCGATAAACCATCCTGACTCAATAACTCTTCGGCATGCATTTAAAAGTTCATCATTGTGAGCAGAATTAATTTTTTTAAGATCTAGGAAACTAATCATTCTTATGTTCCAAGCTGGCTTTTAAAAAGAGTTGATAGTCTCTAATGTAATCACTTTCGTCATAATATTGGCTGGCAATGACCATAAGAACGCAGTCTTTAGAGAAATCATGCATTTCACGCCAAATCATATTTTTAATCAAAAGCCCTTCAGAAGGGCTTTGAAGAATGGTTTCTTCTCTTACCGTTCCATTATCAAGAATCATTTTGCAACTACCGGAAACGCAAATTGCAACCTGCATAAGTTTTTTATGAGCATGAAAACCGCGTGGTGATTCGCTCTTCATGTCTGTAATGTAATAGACACGTTTGATATCGAAAGGAATGTTTTTATTTTCTTCAAGTGAAATTAAATTTCCTCGACCATCACCACTAACGCTAAATTTCAATTTTTGAATTATGCTCATATATTTTTTTTCACCAAGTTCAACAGATATTGGCCGTAACTATTCTTAGACAGCTCTTTTCCTCTCTCGAAAACTTGATCAGCATTCAACCATTTATTTAGATAAGCAATCTCTTCAAGACATGCAATTTTATATCCCTGACGTTTCTCAATAGTTTGAGCAAACATACTTGCATCCAATAAGCTTTCGTAAGTTCCCGTATCAAGCCACGCAAAACCTCTACCTAAAATTTCAACATTTAGTTCACCAGCTTCCAAATACATTTGATTAACTGTTGTGATTTCAAGTTCA
>CAMLRB010000069.1 GCA_946482295.1 uncultured Bacteriovorax sp.
GAAATTTTCTTCATCATTTTGAGAGGGACATTACAAAGTCCACGCTCAACGTTTGAAATGAATTGTCCGTTCTTGTAACCAAGAAGTAAGGACAAGTCAGATTGTGAGTAATTCTTTGGGTGATTGATTCTCTTAGTGCGAACTAATGCCGCGATGTTTTTAAATGATCTCATTTTATTATTTCCTCCGAGAAACTAAAAAAAGATTATAGTAAGGTATAGATTTATAATCCGTTGTAGATTTAATCTTTAGACTACCTTAACAAATAAAAAAGTGAACTTAAATAAAATTTTCGCTATTTCAAGAAATCTTCACAGGAGTTTTGTTTATGCGCATAGTTACATGGAATATCAACGGGCTTCGCTCGGTATCTCAAAAAGGCTTCAAAGATTGGTTTGTGACGCACTCTCCTGAAATTATTGCATTGCAAGAGATAAAGGCTCAACAAATTGATGTCATCAAACTTTTAGATGACTGGAAAGATCACTATCACATTTTTCTCAATCCAGCGGTCAAAAAAGGATATTCCGGTACGGCTTTTATGGTTAAAAACTCTTTCATGCATGAGGGGTTGAGGGTCACTTCGGGAATGGGAGATCACCATCTCGAAGATGAGGGCCGATTAATCTGGATGGAATCAGAAAAATTTATTTTGCTCAATGGCTATTTTCCCAATGGGAAGCCCGATCACTCGCGCGTGGACTATAAATTGAAGTTTTCGCGTGATGTTTTGTCATTCGCAACAGAATTAAGAGCGAAAGGAAGGCCGGTCATCATTTGCGGAGATGTGAATACGGCCCACCGAGAAATTGATCTTTCAAATCCTAAGGCCAATCAAAAAACGACCGGATTTCTACCGCACGAACGTGTTTTTATCGAGGAAATTCTTGCCCAGGGATTTGTTGATGCTCTTCGTGTGCATTTTCCTGAGGAAAAAAATATCTATTCATGGTGGACTTACAGAGGTGATTGTCGAGAAAGAAATATTGGTTGGAGACTCGACTATTTTTTCGTTGATAAATCGATTGAGAAAAATATTAAAAAAATTGCTCATTATAGAGAAGTTTTGGGATCAGATCATTGCCCAGTGGAAATTGAACTTGAATTCTAGCAGGTAAAAATTAAAATAATTTTATGACGACACATACACTCATCCCCTATGAAAAAACCTCTTCTCCCCTCATTAATATTGAATGTGAGCTCATCTCGCGTGATGATGCCTTTTTTGTGAGTTACAAACTCACAGGTGATTTGAAAAGCATTGATCTCGGCACTGAACCTCATCATGCTCGTATCATAAAATTATGGGAGAAAACATGTTTCGAACTTTTTATTAAAAACAAAAAAGATCAGTATATGGAATTCAATTTCTCCCCTGTCTTTGAATGGAATGCTTTTTTCTTTGATAAAAAAGGTGATGCCCTTCAAGAGTTCGAAAAGATGGCGTCAGTGAAAATGGATATTCTCCACTCAATGGAAGTGTTCAAAGTAATTGTTGAAATTAAAAAGAGTCAGTTTCCTGAAGATTTTTTCACTGAGGGAATGAGTGCAGGACTAACAACTGTACTAAAAGAGAGAGCTGGACGTTTAAGTTATTGGGCCCTTTCTCACGAAGATCAAAGGCCCAACTTTCACGACTTCAAGTCATTTAAATATAAGTTTTAATCGCGATTGTGTATTCTTTTTCAGAAACTTTGCTTACGAGACCAGTTACCAATAATTCCTGGTAACAAGCATTCATAAGTTTTTTTCCCATATCATCGAGAACAACCGTATAAATCTTATCTTCAGTTTTAAAATCAAGTGAAAGAACTTTTCCTTCTTTTGAGCGCTCTTTCGGACGAATTGTTCCTGATAACTGAACTAATTTGTCTTTATAGAAATAGTAGCTCTCACGATTAAAGCCTGACGATTCAGAATTTTTCTTCTTCCCTTTACCGCCACCTTCTTCATCATCGTCGTCAAAAGAGAAATCATCTCCGTCGCTGGAGTCGCTATCAACATCGATATCATCTTCTAAATCGTCGAACTCGTCTTTAAATCCACCCATACAGCGGTTATCCTTTGGTAAAAGTCTTAAGTTAAAATCTTATAATAGCTTAAATATTTCAGAAAAAAGCGCTAAAAATCAACCATTTTTCATCTCTCTGCCGCATATAAATGACACCCCCCTAATTTGTTTTGCCCTAGTATAAAGGAATTTGATGGTTTTTATTGACCAGAAAAGCCTTTCCAGCATTATTAGGAGTGCTATAATAAGGGGGAATGCGCAAACGGAGGCCCCGAGAATGATGGCAAAAAATATGAAGCTCTTACTCCTTTTACTTTCAATTTCTTTAATGGCGACTGGAAATCTCCTTTCGGCCCAAGATGAAATTGTGATCCCTGAATCAGAAGAAGAAACATTCATTCCACCAGCGACAAATGGTGATTCTAACAATCCTCCTGTCATTCTAGACGAGAGTGATTCTGCCGACGTTTCAGACGTTGAAGAATACGACGGTTAATTTTTTTCAATCTCACATCTGTATAAGTAAATAAAAAGAGCAATCAGTTCGATTGTCACACTCTTTTTACAAAAAGCTTTGCCTCATTCCATCTATTTCATATATTATATTTTTGTAATATCTTAGAAATATTCATGCTTTGCATTGCAAGGAAGCCGTATGGTTGTGGAAGCTGAACTTTTATCTGAACTCCCGCATTTCGAAATGTTTTTCGGCCGCATTGGTTTTAAACGTATCGATGGATCGGTTTATGGTCTGCTCGTTATGGCCAAAAAGCCGCTGACGTCAGAAGAAATCGAAACCACTCTTAATCTCTCTCAAAGTGCCGTTTCCCTCTCATTAAAAACACTCGCTCAAATTGGTGCCATTGAATCACGTGATGATCGTGATAACCGCGATACAAAAGCAAAACTGCATTCAGCTCGTGAAGATTCACTCGCGATTGTGGCCAGCGTATTTAGAAAACGTGAAGAAGAAATGGTAGCCGACTTTAAAAGAATGGCCCAAAGAATTCTCGATAAGTCTTCGGGAGATGAAAATATCTCGCGCAAGAGACGTATGCAGTCGATTATCTCAACTTGCGAAATCGCTGAATCAGTTATGAACTTTGTCATCACGATTGCTCAAAACAAGGCCGTGGAAACCTACGATGCTCAATATGAAGCTTTGGTGAAACGAATTCCAAAAGCGATTGATCTTCTTTCTAGTACAGCAGGACCTCTCAGCGACATCACGATGAATGTTACAGGAAAAATAAAAGATAAGTTTTTTAAAGGACACATATGAAATCAGAACGCGAAAGAATCGTCATCACTGGTATTGGACTCACTTCACCGCTGGGAAATAGTCTTCCTGAATTGCGTGAGGGTCTTTTAAATGGTCGCTCAGGAATCACGCACACAGAAATTCGTCACATGGGCGTTGTAGCGGCAGGTCTGTGCAAATTTGATGAAGCTAAACACCAGCCCAAAAAAATGCGTAAGCGTGGAACACGTGCGGGTGCCATTTCCATTTTTTGTACAAAAGAAGCCTTAATTGATTCTGGAATCGATTTTGATTCTGTTGATAAAAATCGCGTTGGGGTTTATTTCGGAATTACTGAACACGGAAACGTAGAAACTGAAAACGAAATTCATGATCTCTATAATGTTCACAATAAAGATGTGAGTTTTTGGTCTCACCACCACAATCCAAGAACAGTAGCGAATAATCCAGCAGGAGAAGTCACACTTGTTTTAGGTATTACAGGCCCTCATTATACTATCGGCGCAGCTTGTGCGGCCGGAAACTTAGGTATCATCCAGGGTGTTCAACAACTTCTATTAGATGAAGTTGATGTTGCGTTTGCTGGTGGTATTTCAGAATCAACAGAGACGTTTGGAATCTTTGCTGCTTTTAAAGCGCAAGGGGCCTTAGGTCATCACGAAGATCCAACACTCGCCACTCGCCCACTTGATCTTGATCGCAACGGAATCGTTGTTTCAGAAGGTGGAGCTGTTTATGTGCTAGAGCGTCTTTCTGATGCGAAAAAAAGAAACGCAAAAATCTACGGCGAAATTATCGGCTATCATTCAAACTCAGATGCTTCTGATTTTGTTCTTCCTAATACAGAGAGACAAATTGAATGCATGAAATTTGCGATGAAAAAAGCAGGTATCGAGCCTCATGAAGTCGACATCGTCAACATGCATGCAACAGGAACTATGCAAGGTGATATTCAAGAATGTCAGGCCGTCGCTGGTCTCTTTGGTGACAGCAAAACAACTTTTGTGAATGCGACGAAAGGTTTCATTGGACACGCAATGGGGGCGGCCGGAGCGCTAGAGCTTGCTGGAAATATCCCATCATTTGAAGATGGTTATGTTCACCCTTGTAAAAAAATCGAAAAACTAGATCCTCAATGCGCGATTCCTAATCTCGTAAACGGCGAAAAAGTTTCTCACAACGTAAATATCATTCTTAACAACTCATTTGGGATGTTAGGAATTAATTCATCACTAATTGTTAAGAAGTACAAATAGAAAGGTACTCATAAGGAGAGGAAGACATGCTATCGAATGCAGAAGTACGTACAAAAGTTTTAGACATCATCGCTGACATCGCTCTGGATGACGACGTTACAGGAATCAAAGACGAAGTCGCTCTTCGTGAACAACTTGACCTTGATTCAATGGACTTTTTAGATATCGTTATGGAACTAAAAAAACGTCATAAAATTGAAGTTCCTCAAGAAGATTACCCACGTCTTGCGACTATGGCATCTTGTGTGGAATACCTTGCTCCGAAATTCAATCAGTAATGATAACTGAAAAAGTTGATTGTGTGATTATAGGTGCTGGAATGTCCGGTCTTGCGGCCGGCATCCGGCTCTCCATGTACGACAAGAAAGTTGTCGTGCTTGAAAAACACACGATCAGCGGCGGCCTCAATTCCTATTACGCTCGTGGAAAACGCAAGTTTGATGTGGGTCTTCACGCTCTCACAAATTATGTATCTCCCGGTGATCGAGGCAAACCTTTTAATAAATTATTAAAACAACTCCGCATTCCCTACTCTGATTTTAAACTGTCAGAGCAAAATTACTCTCTCATAAAATTTCCCGAACACACTCTTCGCTTCAGTAACAACATCGAAGAATTACTCGAAAATATCACTCGCCAATTCCCCGATGAAATAGACGGATTTTTAAAACTGCTTGAGAAAGTAAAAACTTTTGATGAAGTGAATCTGAATAATGAAACAGTCATGGCCAAAACGGTCGTTGGCCACTTTATCAAATCTCCTCAACTCGTGGAGATGATATTCTGTCCGCTTTTAATTTATGGATCGGCCTGGGAAAACGATATGGATTTCTCCCAGTTCGTCATTATGTTCAAAAGTATTTTTCTCGAGGGATTCGCTCGTCCGGAAGGGGGCGTTCGAACAATTTTAGATTTATTACATAAAAAACTCTCTGATGTCGGAGGCGTTGTTCGCTATAAAAGTGAAGTTACACGCATTCTCACGAATAACGATAGAGTTGTGGGTGTTGAAATTAATCACTCGCACATTATCGAATGCTCTCAAATTCTCTCGAGCATGGGTCTACCGGAAACATTTGGTGTGGTCGAAGAGCTGGCCTCTTCATCGCAACCACCTGTGGGTAATCTTTCTTTCTGTGAAAGCATTCTCATTACAGATAAAAAACCACGCGATTTAGGCATTGATGCCACCATTATTTTTGCCAACAATCGCCCCGAATATCTCTACCAGAAGCCGACAACTCTCTTTGATGACCAAAGTGCTGTTGTTTGTTTTCCTAATAATTTTAAATACGAAAATTTCAGTGATGATTATGAAGAAGGTGTTCTAAGAGTCACGAACATTGCAAACTTCGATTTGTGGAACGAATTAAAACAAAATCCGGAAAAAGAGCTCTACAGAAATCAGAAAGAAATTGTCGCTCAATCCGCACAAAAAATGTTGATCGATTGTGGACTTCGCTCTGATTTCAATGTGGTCTTCAAAGATATCTTCACTCCGACGACTATCAAAAGATACACTCATCATGCTGGTGGAACAGTGTATGGATCTACAGAAAAAAGTCGTAACGGAACGACTCCCATTAACGGTCTTTATATTTGTGGAACGGATCAGGGATTTCTTGGCATTGTTGGAAGTATGCTATCTGGTATTTCAATGGCCAATCTCCACGTCCTGCAAGGAAGCTCAACATGAAATTTAATAACGTAGTCATTGAATCAATGGCCTACGATTTATCAGAGACCATCGTGACATCTGATCACATTGAAAAACGTCTCGCACCTTTATATGAAAGACTAAAACTTCCCGAAGGACGTTTGGAACTCATGACGGGAATTCAGGCCCGTCGCATGTGGACTCCTGGAACAAAACCTTCAGATCTTTCGACAAATGCTGCCAAAAAAGCATTAGCAAAATCTGCTGTAAAAAAAGACGATATCGATCTACTTATTCACGCCTCTGTCTGTCGTGATTTTTTAGAGCCAGCAACAGCATCTGTCGTTCATGCTAATTTAGGTCTGTCTCGTTCAGCGATGATTTTCGATCTCTCCAACGCTTGCCTCGGGGTCATCAACGCAATGGTCGTTGCCGCTCAAATGATTGAATCAGGAATGATTAAAAATGCATTGATTGTCTCCGGCGAAAATGGCGGGCCTCTGCTGGAAAACACAGTTAATGAACTATTAACGAACCCTTCTATTGATAGAAAGAATATTAAAAAATATATCGCCAATTTAACGATTGGATCAGCGGCCACGGCCATTGTTTTAACGAGTAAATCACAAGCACCTCATAAGCCGCAACTATTAGGTGGAGCTGTTGAAACAGACTCTTCGGCCAATCATCTTTGTCGAGGAGATGGAAACACTCATTCACTCGTCATGGAAACAGATTCTGAAGAACTTTTAAAATATGGAATTGCTCTTGGACAATCGACCTGGCAAAAATGTCGAACTGAACTCGGATGGACTAATGCCGATGTTGATTTCGTCATGACCCACCAAGTGGGATCAGCTCACGAAAAACTCTCGCTTGAATCACTAGAACTCACAACTATTAAAACATTTAAAACATATCCCTTCTTGGGCAATACTGGATCAAGTGCTCTTCCTGTCACTATGATGATGGCAGATGAAAATGGTCTCTTGAAAAAAAATGATCATGTCGCACTTTTAGGAATTGGTTCAGGTCTCAGCTCAATTATGTTAGGAGTAAAATGGTCATGATCCCTCAGGAACTTAAAAACGAATATCCCTTTGCTCCACACTATCATCAAGTAGGAAAAGAAAAACTTCACTATGTAGATGAAGGACAAGGTGAAGTCATGCTCATGTTGCATGGAAATCCTACATGGTCATTTTTCTATCGTAACGTGGCCAAACATTTTGCCAAAACTCATCGAGTGATTGTTCCCGATCATATGGGGTGCGGTCTTTCTGATAAACCTCAGGATTACGATTACACTCTCAAAAACCACATTGAGAATACGTTAAAATTAGTCGAAAAATTGGGACTAAAAGATATTACATTACTCGTTCACGACTGGGGCGGGGCCATTGGAATGGGTGTGGCGACGGCAAGACCTGAACTCATCAAAAGACTGGTCATCATGAACACAGCAGCTTTTCGATCGATGGAAATCCCGGCGAGAATTAATATTCTCCGCAATCCTGTTGGTGAATGGTTCATTCGTACGTTTAATGGATTTGCCGGTCCTGCCACGACGATGGCCGTGACAAAAAAATTATCACCGCTAGTGAAAAAAGGTTTCACTCTTCCTTATGATAATTTCGAATCTAGAATTGCAACAGCTAAATTTGTTCGCGACATTCCGATGTCTCCAGAACATCCGACTTACAACACGCTTGCAAATATTGAAGAAAAACTACCAACGCTAAAAGTTCCAACACTTCTTCTATGGGGTGAAAAGGATTTCTGCTTCACCATGAATTTTCAAAAGCGCTGGATGGATTTTTTCCCTCACGCTCAAGTCGTGACCTATTCAGACGCCGGACACTACCTGCTTGAAGATAAAAAAACAGAAGTGATTTCAGAAATCGAACGCTTCATTAAATTGCTGTAAAGGTTTGAGATGAATATCGCCCATCGCTTAACGGAAAATGCTAAAAAATTTCCTGAAAAAAAGGCCGTGCTTTTTCCCCACTTTGAACCGAAAGAAAAAAAATATCACTACTCTTCATTAACATTTAAAGAGCTCGATATTCTCTCCAATAAATTCGCCAATGGTCTCGCCAATATGGGACTAAAAAAAGGCGATAAAACCTTGCTATTTTTAAGACCATCACTTGATTTCCCGGCCATGACATTTGCGCTCTTTAAATTGGGAGTTGTCCCTGTTTTCATTGATCCGGGGATGGGAAGAAAAAATCTTTTAAAATGTATTAAAGAATCTTCCCCTGTTGCTCTTATTGCTGAAAAAGAAGTCCATCTCATCAGCCGTTTTTTCCCAGGGACTTTTAAAAGTATTAAGTACAAAGTCACCAACGCAAAATGGGCCTTAGGAAAAACAAAAACATTAAATGCCCTTAAAAAAGAGAAGAAACTCTCCTTCACACCGAGTTCATTTGAAGATTCAGATACGGCCGCCATCCTTTTCACGTCGGGTGGAACGGGAACTCCTAAAGGAGTTGTTTATACTCACTCTATTTTCGACAAGCAGACAACACTTCTGCAGGAAATGTACAAACTAACTGAGAATGATATAGATCTGCCAGGTTTCCCACTGTTTTCGCTTTTTACCATTGCGATGGGAATGACCTCATGTATTCCTGATATGGATCCTAGTAAACCTGGTAAATCAGATCCGAAAAAACTTTATCAAAATATAGTGGATCAAAAACCTACTTTCGTTGCTGGAAGTCCCGCAATCTGGGAACGACTGGCCGATTATTGTTTGAACAAAAATCTCACTTTGCCATCGATAAAATATCTCGTGATGTTTGGTGCGCCTGTTTCCGTGGCCATTCATAAAAAATTTAAAATGCTTCTTCCCAACGGTACAACCTACACGCCTTATGGAGCAACTGAAGCTCTACCTGTGAGTAACATCAGCGGCGAATTTATTTTAAAAAATACGGCCCATCTGACAGAAAATGGAAAAGGTACATGCATAGGTTTTGTTGTCCCTGAAACGAAAGTTAAAATCATAGAAATTTCCGATAATGTCATTTCTTCAACAAAAGAAATGAAAGAAGTCCCTCCGATGCAAATTGGAGAAATCATCGTGCAAGGCCCAACAGTCACACGCGAATATTTGGATCTTCCGGAAAAAACTCGTGAAGCCAAAATAGATGAAGATGGAAAAAAATTCTGGCACCGAATGGGAGATCTTGGATTTTTAGATAATGAAGGACAATTATGGTTTGTGGGAAGAAAGGCCCATCGAGTAGAAACGGCAGAGGGCCTCATGGTTCCCATTCCGTGTGAGGCCATTTTCAATAAACATCCGGCCGTGCGAAGATCTGCCCTTGTTGGCCTTGGTCCCTTGGGAAAACAAACTCCTGCTATCGTCATCGAACGAGTGGACGGCCAATACCTTTCGGGTAAAGAGCGTTCAATCTTTGAAAGTGAACTTCTTTCCATGGCCCGAAAAAATCCACTCACTGAAAACATTTCTCAAATTTATTTGAGTAAACATTTTCCTGTAGATGTTCGACACAATATCAAAATTGATCGTACAAAACTAAAAGAAGAAATTGAAAACCATGCAGAAAACTAAAGTTCTCATTACAGGAGCCGGCGGATTTTTAGGCCAGTATATCGCACGTGATCTTTTGCAAAAAGGATACGACGTTACGAGTTTTTCACGAGGCCAATACCCTGAACTCGCAAGTCTTGGTGTGCATCAAATATCCGGCAATCTCAAAAATGCCGAAGATGTTTTCCGTGCCACTCAAGGCATGGATGCTATTGTTCACACAGCTTCACTCGTGGGAATGGGAAATTGTTATCAAGATTTTTTTGAAACAAACGTTCTTGGAACACGCAATATTTTAGAGGCCTGTAAAAAAAATAATATTAAAAAGCTCATTTATACGAGCACTCCAAGTGTGGCCTTTGGTGAGAGTAGTTTATGTGGAGTCGATGAATCAATTGGCTATCCCTCACGCCATCTCAGTCATTACGCTTCAACTAAGGCGCAAGCGGAAAAGGAAGTTCTCGCAAAGAATAGCAACGACCTTTCAACTGTGGCCATTCGCCCTCACCTCATTTATGGACCCGGTGATAAAAACCTCATTCCTCGAGTCGTTGATGCTGCCAAAAAAGGACGCATCAAAATAATTGGTGATGGAAACAATCTCGTTGATGTTTCGTATGTTGAAAATGTCTCTGCGGTTCATGTTAGGGCGCTGGAAAACTTAGGACCGCAATCATCGATTGCTGGAAAGGCCTATTTTTTTGGACAAGGCCCGATTAAATTGTGGGACTTCACTAATGAAATATTAAAGCGTGAAGGTCTTCCACCGCTAAAAAAGAAAATACCTCTTAAGGTCGCTTATGGTGTGGGATGGATAATTGAAAAGATCTCTCAGGCACTTTCACTTTTTGGCGTTAAAGTCGAAAATCCCCCTATGACGAGATTTATCGCTCTTCAGTTGGGATCATCTCACTATTTCAGCCACAAACAGCTGGAACAGGATTTAGGAACGTTTAAACTCATTAGTATTGAAGAAGGTTTGAACAGACTCTATCGATCAAAAAATTAGTTTTCGTCTACTACGCTTGAAGGTGCTCGGAGATTTTCAACACGCATGTAGTGATCGACGGCCCCAAACCCTTTAAACGCCCCTTCATGGAAACTCGTCGTAAATGCAAATCCTGCTTCAGTCACGGCATCAAAACTTCCATAGAAGAAAACATTTGAAAGTCCAAAAATATTAAAATAGTGAACTTTACTGTTACAGTTTTGGGCAAGATTATTTGTGAAGTTTTTTAGCGGCCAAAGTGGAATCGCTGTCCACTCCTCAGGTGCTTTTTCAGTCAAATCACCTAAACAGTTTTTCAAGAAAGCACGTTTTTTAGAGGCAGAAAAAATATACTTTAATGATTTTTTCTCACACGTTTCAATATCTTTGGCCGATACGCGATCATGACTTAAGTCTTTTAAGTAATCAATGTAATCGTTTTGTAATGAACGACGACAATTATCGAAGAGATTTCTAAAATTTATAAAACCTTTTTTGGGCTGCTCATCACACACACCATCGAGTGAATCAAAAACACTACCCACACTTAGCTTATTCAAGTAACGAATACCTGCAACGTTAATTTGATATTTCCCGCTCACGTGATAAGGGGCACGTAGCTGATCATTTTCGATCATACTAATCGCAAGTGGGTTTACACCACTCATTCGCTCAAGGATAAATTTCGCTCGTTCACGATATTTTTTTCCCAATACGCCTTTTGTTTTCTGTGTTCTGTAATCTACAGTGAATGTCAGTGATAATTTTTGATCATTTGAACTGGCGCTCTTAATATCGACGTCATCACGGGCGTCGAGAAGATTTCGTTCACTCTCATATTCGAGAGCGACTTTTTTTGTTTCACTAGCAAGTTTTGTGGCCCCTAAATCCACATCCATCAACTTATAAAGGAAACTGGTAAAAAGTCGTGAGAGTGCATCTTCCGTGTACTTCATTTTTTCAAAATAATGTTTAAAGAAGTTTTTTACTTTTCCTTCTTTTGTAATTTCAATCTGCTGAGTTTTGGCAGTTTTCTGACCACCTAGAAGAAGAAAGTTATAACGGTGGTTAATTGTCTGCGACTTCTTTTTTTCTTCACTGATGATATAGGGTGCAAGAATATCCAAATCCCCTTCACGATTTTTGAGCAACTGTTGAAGTTCCATTGCCACTGGGTCTTGAAGTGACATTTCGCTAATGTCACGATTCTTCAAGTTGAGAAAAATTTTATAACTGCTTTCAAGTTCATAACTAAAATCGTATGAGAGCAAAGTCATCTTCAGGATTTTTAAAAAATCAGCCTGTACACGAAGAGCAATTCCAGCTGTCGCCAGTTTTGTTTTTTCGAAGTTTAATCTCAGTATGTTTTGATCAGGGTCTGAGACAATTTCCAATCTCGTTAGCTTTTCAAACTTAGCAAGAACTCCGGCCGCTCCCGTAACACCTGTGTAGAGCGGAGCACTCACAAGACCTCCGGCCTTAAAACTTAACGAGTCTTCTTTGAAAATCATTTCATTCGGAGACATTTGCTTGAGGTGATTTAATCCAAGAGACATGAAGGGCATGAAGAGTTTTTCAAAATGTCTCATCAGACCTTCTTCATACGATTCTGCAAAGTGAATCCAAGTAAACTTACGATTAAATACAATCCCTGCGAAGGCCGCTAAATTTTCCTGACTCATGTCGATGACTTGCTGGTCACGCAAGCTTCCCATAATTTTTGAAGCATCAATGCTCACAGTAAACGTATCTGTTACAATCCATCGAGTGTCATGGTCGAACTGAGGTTCAAGTTTTCTTTCAATTGAAACACCGAAGTCAGCAAACGGACGTCGATACATGAAACCAACACTATTTAAGCCACCTGTGACAGTGAGGCGATTATTTAAAACACGCTGAGCTTCACGTTTTCCAATGTTTTCGTACTCGTGATTAAATTCGTTGAAAATTTGTTGGTAGAGATTATTTTGATTAATACCTGAACTAATGGGGTCAACGCTGTTTCCAGAATCAACATCGTAGGCCTTTTCCAGTTTCTCAGCGTCCGTGACAGATAAATACGTAAACTCTTCCGCACGAACAACTCCAGACAGTCCGATCAACATGATCAGAACGCAAACGATTTGTCTGTAGAGTGAACGATTAGTCATGGCTTGATTTCCCCAAGGCCCATTGTATAAGGGCTTATCGGACCACCCTAGGGCAAACTTGATCGTTTTGGTTTCCCTTACTTGGCGAAGTGTCCCTAGGGAAAAACTGCCAATTAAATTCCCCAATGAGCGCCAAGCTGTTAAAATACCAATCACGAGGGAGAATGTATGAAAGGGATTCGACTTAAAATAATGCTTTTAACAGCACTCATGCTGACACTTTGTAGTGGTCTCCTATTTTATCGCAGCCTTTACATGTTCGATGGACCAAAAACAGTTCAAAAACTCGACTTCGAAGAACTCCGCAGCCTCGATCTGCAATTAAACGCGAGTGCCTACTATCTTCGTAAAAATATCAATGCAGACACGAGTGATCTGAAGGCCCAGGCCCAAAGAATTCAAGAACTCCTTATCATTTTAAAAGACATGAACATAACCTCTCCTGACATGAGCGAGAGTATTAAAACAGTTCAAGGCCATTTCAAAACAAAAGAAAAAAAGATTGAGAACTTCATTCGCGCCCATGCGGAACTCAGAACAAATGTGAACCAATTCGTTTCTCGATACAACGAACTCGTAAAAAATAAAATTACATTTTCATTGGATAAAAATGATAAACGCGATTTTTTTCGCGAATGTTTAACGGACGTCTACATGTACTTGAGTTTTTCTTCCAAAGAAAATGAAGGACGAATACTTGAAGATTTAAAAATTATGGGCCAGGTGATCAACTATGCAGAAGCCCCTAATCCAATTATTCAAAGTTACTACTCAGCAATAGAAAGCATTTTAAAAAGTGCCAAAACAACTGATCAACTCATTGAAGATTTTCATCAAAATGGAATTACAAATGAAATGAATTTGATTGCAAAATCCTATCACGAAGATAGTTTGAATCGTGAAAAAGACAATGAGACTTTTGTAAAATTAATATTTGCTGCCTTCGTTTTTTATCTGATCGCCATGACAATAATCATTCGAAAAAACTAAGTCGATCGTTTAGCAAACGATTGAACAACAGACTCATCGAAGTAATTTGCACTCATTCCTGCATCCACAACCATTGCACTTGCATTAATCCCTGAAGAAGCTGGGCTTAATAAAAAGGCCACCGTATTGGCCACTTCTTGAGTCTCAAGTGCTTGGTGTCTGATCGTCAATTGTTCAGCATAAAGATAATTATCAACATAACCAGGAATACCTGCAGACGCTGATGTTTTAAGAGGACCCGAACAGAGAGCATTAAAGCGAACTTTTGATTTTTCCGCAAACGATTTAGCGAGAAATGCGACAGCGGAATCGAGAGAAGCTTTAATAGGTCCCATATAACCGTAGTTCGTAGCACGTGTATTAGAAATTGAAATCGTCACAACTGAAGATTCAGGATGAAGAACATCTTCCAACGCATTGGCGAGAGCGATGAGAGAAAAACAAGAAATTGTTGAGGCCTGAAGATAATCTTTTAATTTGGTTTCATGAAAAGGTTTCATGCCTTCTGAGTAATTGGCAAATGCTATAGAATGAAGAAAACCATGCAACAGTATATTTTCATTCTTAAGTGTTAGTCCGAATTGAAAAATCGCCTCTTCGCTCTCTACATCGAGAAGATAGACTTTTTTACCAGGAAAAAGTTTTTCAACATTCTTTTTATTATCTTCATTTTGAACGGTAAAGATAAGATCAGCCCCTTGCTCTTGCAAAGTTTTAGCAGTGAAAGTGGCCACTGATTTTTTATTAGCTACACCCGTAATTAAGAAACATTTATTTTCTAATTTCAAAAAACTCATTACACACTCGCAACTGTAAATTCGATAACTAAAACTGTTTTTCCGGCAACTTTAGTTGTGCCTTTCATATAGTGAGCGTTAGCAAGACTTTCAGTTAATTCAACTTCCATCAGAAGCTCATCACCGGGTCTCACCATATTTTTAAATTTAGCGTTTTGAACTCTTGTCACGACACCAAGTCCCGCACCTTCTTTGCCAGACATTAAAGCAGCGCCACTTTGAAAAAGAGCTTCTTGCAAAAGAACTCCTGGCATAATCGGATTACCAGGAAAGTGACCTTTGAAAAAATCTTCTTCACCACTGAGTTTCAAGCTCGTTGTGATTTTCGAATCTGATCTTTCAATAATTTTATCTACAAACAAAAAGGGGGGGCGTTGAGGGATGAGTTCAGTGATGGCCGGATACACTTAAAGTCCTCCAGAAATGTCTAGTGAAGCGCCCGTAATGTAACTGGCCTCTTTGCTGGCCAAAAACAACACTGCGGCTGCCACTTCTTCAACTCTTCCAAAACGTTTCATCGGTATGTCTTTCATGTATTCTTTTCGTTGATCTTCTGGAAGATCCGCAAGAAGTTCTGTGTCGATGAAACCCGGACACACGTTATTGACAGTAATTCCGCGTTTAGCGACTTCCTTTGAAAGCGATTTGGAAATGGCAATCTGCCCGGCCTTTGAAGCTGCGTAATTGGCCTGTCCAGGTAAACCAAGGGAGCCACCAATTGACGACATATTCACTATGCGACCGTAACGGTTTTTCATAAATAATAAAACCGCTTGTTTACTCATCAAGAATGTTCCTGTGAGATTTGTGTTGATGACATCGTTCCATTCCATCAATGTCATCGCCGCTGTTAATTGATCACGACGAATACCTGAATTGTTCACGAGAACTTCAATTTTTGGATGATTTTCTTCAACGTATTTAAAAAAATCTACGACTGCCTTTTCATCACGGACATCACACTTTTTAACGATGAGTTTATCCGTATTCATTTCACTCTGAAATTTTAGAGCTGCAGAATCATTTCCTGCATATGTTGAAATGACCGTCGCTCCTTCTTTTAAAAAGGCCTCTGCGATACCTCGTCCAATTCCTCGAGTTCCACCTGTGACAATGACGGTTTGATCGTTAAATCTCATCTTTATTTACTTTTTAAACATCGTAGAAA
>CAMLRB010000070.1 GCA_946482295.1 uncultured Bacteriovorax sp.
GCGTTCATTTAAAAGAAAACTGAAAAAGGGATTTCTTCCTTACTGGAATAGAACACTGGATTTTTGGGTATGGAAATACTACTACGACCAAATCCTGGATACGTTTAATACGTCTTTCGATTCTTTTGGAAACGTTTCCCTTATGATTCTCTCTCGTTTTTCATATATCAAGCGCCACTTTCCAAAGGCCCTGGAGCTTTTTGAGGCCAACGAGCAGATTATTTTGATTGAACTTTTGAGATCAAAAATCATTCTTAAAAAAGATATTGAGCTTATGAGTGATATCGATTTGGGGATCGAAGCGCGCCTTGATTTAATCAAAAAGATTGAAAACAAACTTGATATCTTTATCTATAATCACGATTTGGAAATTTTGGTGAAAAACCCAAGAGCGTTCGATTCATTCTTGCTTGCTCTCGCTGGACAAAATGTTCTACAAAAGAAAAATCGCGAATTGCCTGAGTGGACAAAACCAGCAGAAACGAAATTCATCATTCCTAATTTCGGCTAAGAACTCTTCCGGAAATTTCAAGAGTCGTTGTAGTTCCGACAATCGCACCAATTAGCCAGACGATTGAAAACTCCATAAACAATTCAGGCTTCATGATTAAGAAAAAACTCACTGATGTGAGAATGAGCATGAATGTCGAAAGTGTTTTCTGATAGCGTAGGGCGCGGATTTCATCGCGTTTTAAGATAAGACTCATCATAAGGACACTGGTCGTTGTGAAAAAAGCTCCACAAAGCATATAACAAACCGAGTCGCCCAAAAACATGAATGAATGCATGAGATTGTAATCGATATTAAATGTTTTGATTCCAAACTGCGGACAAATAGAAAGGGTACAAACAGCGGTGAGAAGGTGAATAACAAAAACCTTCAATAAGAGCGTGCGTCGATCAGGCATAAGTTCGCTTTGAACTTTGCTCAGAATATTCTCAGAAATTTTTGAAGGAATTTTATTCATAAACTTCTTCCTTTTTTAATCTGTTCAATAGTCGACTCACTGTTTTTCTAAGCGAAACTTCAGACTTGTTCAGCTGAGCAGCGATCTCCTGATAACTCAATTCATCGATAAACTTCAGAGTGAGGAGATTTTTTTCGTTATCTTGAAGTCGATCCATAAAACCCAAATCCATTTCCTCTTTTTGTGACTCATCTGTTTCCGTGGCCAGTTTTTCGTGTTTGCGATCGCGTCTGGTCTGCGAACGAACATGATCTAAAAAACTGCTGCGAGCGATGACAAATAACCATTGTTCAAAAGTATATTTGTCACTGAAAAGGTGTTTGCTTTCATGCACTTTAAGAAAAACTTTTTGCACGAGATCTTCAGCGTCTGCATTGTTTCTTAATTTCGAAAGCAGGTAGCTGAAAACTTTGTCTGCAAATCGGCGGTATAGTTCTTCGAATGCCGCATAAGCTTCATGAGGAGCACTGGTTTGATAGATGCTCATTAATTCTTCGGAGGACTTTAAGGACAAATTCACCAGTTTTCCTTTTCTAAAATGAATACGTCACAAAGGCCGAAGATGTGACGTATAACGATTAGTACATCTTACAACGAGGATTCGCGTGCGGACAAAAACTTTCTTATTGACCCTTTTGCTCGGCTTTTCAATAAGTTCCCCGGCCTGGTCGCACCCTGTGGCCTATAAAGGTTCCTATTCGATCATGACCTGGAATAATCCGGAAATGACCGACTGGATGTTCACTCATAGTTTCACGTCCCAACAATCAGTTTCTCTCCATTATTTAAGGAATGAGACGAAGGAAGGTGAGCGCGAATTTTACCTGCCTGCTGTGAATTTTTTGGCCAAACGTTGGAATGAATTAAATTCTCAGGCCAATCTCTATCTCACTGTTGGTCACGGAGGTGAGAAAGTGGGAACGTCGCTTAAAGACACATCCATTCTCGCCTTGGAAACAGATTGGGAATCGCGCGAGTTTTACATTTCATTTAAGCAGGAAGCTCTACTTACTCACCGTGATTCATCAAAGAACATCTATACATCAAGACTGCGTGGAGGATTTGCTCCTTATGTTGCGAGTTTTGAAGAAATCAATTCGTGGTTCATTTTGCAATTGGAAAAATCTAATAAGAGTATGAGTGAGTATACGCTTACACCACTCATCCGCATGTTTTACAAAAACGTTCTGGTTGAAACAGGCGTAAGTCACAAAGGTGAAGCGCAATTTAATTTTATGGTCCATTTTTAAGATAGGGGAAAAAATGAAAGCATTAGTATTGGCCTTAACACTTTTAACATCATCGAGTTTATTCGCTGGAGAAAAAGTCAGCATTACTGTTAAAGGAATGGTTTGTTCATTTTGCTCGCAGGGAATAACAAAGAAGTTTAAAGAAGTACCGGCCGTAAAAGAAGTTAAAGTTGATCTCGATAAGCATCTAGTGAGTCTTGAGCTTCAAGAAAATCAAAAACTAGATGATGAAGCGATTAACAAGATTCTTACTGATTCTGGTTATTCAGTAGAGAAAATTGCGAGATAAAAAATGGACGCTCTCAAAAAAAATATCTGGGTATCTTTTTTTAGTCTCTTCACCTCGATGAGCACTCTTATCTGCTGTGCGCTTCCGGCCCTTTTAGTATCGCTTGGGTTGGGAGCGACAATGGTTGGACTCATTACCACGTTTCCCAGTCTCATTTGGATTTCAGAAAATAAGTGGCCTGTCTTTGGTGGATCATTTCTCATGCTGGCGATCAGCTCTTACATGCAGTACCGAGCGCGTTTTCTTCCATGTCCATTAGATCCGGATGCAGCGAGGGCCTGCACTAATGCAAGAGTATGGTCGAAGAGAATTACGATCTTTTCAATCGGTGTGTGGATAATTGGATTTAGCTTCGCGCTTTTACCGTACGTGCTGGAATATTTTTCGCGATAAAGAAATAAGCAGCACCATAGAGAAATGCTGGTAAAATGGCAAAAGGTGTTTCGAAGAAAGCGAGAAGCAGACAACCAGCACTCGACATGGCGGCATAAAATTTTAAATAAACTTGTGCGGCCCTCATCTCTCTCCAGTAGAGAATATAGACAACTAAATGGGCCACTAAAAAAAGCATGATACTAAAAGTTAAGCTCTGCAGATAAACTTTGTAGAGCTGCACTTGAAAGTCAGGTGAATCCGTAATTGTTTTTACGTATTTGAGATAAGCATTGTAATTGCTTACGCGAAAGTAGATCCAAAGTGAAAGAGCAATATCACAGAAGAAAGAACCAAGAGCAATGAGAGTTTTTTCCTGGGACTTACTCAGCAACGATTCCACCATCAACAGAAAGTCCTAATTTAATCTCAGCTGTTTTTTCAGTAAGAACTTTAGCGACCCATTCTTTATTTTGAAGATCATTTAAATCGATTTCATCCATTTCACCGAACTCTTGTCCTAAGAGATAGATTTCGCCGAATGCTGTTTTGCCGTTATCTTTCTTGCCGATCAAGATAAGTTTGTAAGCACAAGTGAGAAGTCTCCATCCAGGAAGCATTTCTGAAAGTGAGCCTTTTTTTACTTTAAGTGAGTAATCAATTTCGTTGATTTTTTTCACCCAAGTCTGTGGGTAACGAATCGATTCTTTGCGAACGCCATTATGATCAAAATGGCAACTCATAACGGCCTGCCAGTCAGTGAGTTTAATTGCAGGTGCGTTCAAGCGTCCATTCACTTCGGGAGTTTTAAAGCTCACGACGTCTGCAAAAAGAGTTGATGAAAAAAGAAGGGCGACAATGATGACGATAGATTTTGTTTTCATTTGAAAAGTTTAAAAATTTTAGAAGCTAATGGATAGTTTTTTGTTAGAATTGACTCATGAAGAAATTAATTATTATTCTCCTTACGACAATCGCAGCAACGGCCACGGGCCTTTACTTCCGCCCAAGTTACACACTCATAGGCCAGTTAGACTGGGTCAATGTCCTCACAAAAGGGTATTTCGTAGGTTCATTTCAGAAAGTTTTCACCCAAGGAATGCTGGATGAATCCTTTATGTTCGTCATGTACTTTACTGGCGGGGGATTTCTTCTTGGGTTGATTCTTGCGTTTATGCTTGGTGGGAAAGGCCCAAAAGGGTCGGCCAAGAAAGCGAAGAAATAATAATCTAGTCGTCGTAATTTCCACGCTGCAGATTTCTCTGCACGCTTTTTTCTTTATCACTTTCGCGTTTATCGTGAAGTTTTTTCGGTTTAGCGAGAGCGAACTCTAGTTTTACGAGTGAATCTTTAAAATAAATCTTTGTAACAACGAGTGAGAGTTGCTGCGTTTTCATCTGGTGATAAATGCGAGCTATCTGAACTTTATTCAAGAGCAGTTTCTTCACGCGAGCTTCTGTATGGTTGTGGATATTTCCAAAAGCGTAGTGGGGAATAAGCACGTTATAGGCCCACACTTCCCCGTTGTTATCAATCATCACGTACGCTTCTTGAAGATTAACTTTTCCCTCGCGCAGAACTTTAACTTCCGTTCCCTGCAAGACCATACCGGCTTCGAAAAATTCTTTCAAAGAATAGTCAAAACCTGCACGTTTATTAGTACCGATGATTTTCATGCCCATATTAGAAATTAAATTTTATCCCGAGGTTGGCGCTTAAAAGATATCCACCGATATCATATCCAGGGGCACCAATCTTGTCACCCGCTGATCCATTTTCCTGGCCAGTTGTTTTTGTGACGTGTTTATCTTTAAGTTTGTGATACTGAAGCGCAGAACCAAGTTGAACATCTTTTCCCCAAATAACCATGCGATACTGAAGGCCAGCAGCTCCAATCATTGAATCAGTATCCACACTGTTTCCAGATCCTGAAAAATCACCTTTAAGCGGAGTCATTCTATAGGCCACACCCAGTAGTGTTGACCAGCGGTTTGTCATGTTCCACTTTAAACCTAGTTTAGGATTGATCGTGTCACGCACTTCAATGCGCTCATAATTTGAACTTGGGACAATGACTCCGCCATTTTTAGCGATGTTTATTGTTGGGGTTTTATAGTTTGTCCACATTTGATATTCAACGGCCATAAAGGCCTCTAGTGAACTTGTAGAATCAGATTTAAGGGAGCCACCTAAACGGAATGTATGCGGTTCATAGAAAATCATGGTTGAGATTGTCGAATCAAAAAGAGCCAGTGAAGGGTTGTTGATTTCCCCCGATGCTACGGCCTTTAGATTTGATTTCATCTCTTGTTGATAAGTGAAGTAGAGATTGCTTGCATCGAATTTTTTTGTCACAGACGCAATCGCGCCCAACGATGGTGAAATTTTGGACTGAGCTCTGGCCCACGAGCCATAAGCAGCGCCATTGAGGCTGAGATTTGTTTTTACATCAGCAGAGGCCTGGAAACCAATTATTGTTCCCAGTGAAAATGAGAGATTGTCATCCCATTTTTTTGCGAAATTGAGAAAGATTGAAGTTCGCGTGTGACGAGAGCGATACATGACATACTCTGGAAGAAATGGATCTCCTGAGTTGGTTTCAATCAAATGTCCGATAGGAAGAAAGACAGATAGACCCAGCGTTCCCATATGACGTTGTCCACCCACAGGTACTGCTAAGTGAATGGCTGAACCGTGAAATTTATTAAAGTTCGTTTTCGCATTTCCGTAAGTCGTCGCAGGAGATCCTGTCGAGTTTGTTGAATTGGCAATGACAATATTATTGATGTCTTTGAAATGCGTGGCCGTTGAACTGGCCTGCAAAAGAACATTGAAATTTTCGGAAAATCCTAAAAGAGAAGCATTGTAATAGTTATTACTCGGATCATTTTCATCTAAGTTCGATTGATTACCAAGTGCGGATGTTGAATAGCTGGATCCAAAAAGTTCTGGATAGCTAGCATTTGCAAGTGGTGATCCGAGGGATGTGATGAGGAGTGTAACTAAAAAAAGCGTCTTCATTTTTGCAATTTCCTGTAGAGGCTTAGCACCTGATCAAGTGTAAGTGCTTCCGCTCTAATAGTGAGAGGAATATTCAGTTCATTGAATGTTGATTCAATAAGCGGTTGAGGAAAAGAACTTTTAAGCAGACCACCGAGTTGCTTTCTCTTCTGAGCAAACAGAGTTCTTAAAAATTTTTCATAAGCATTAAATTCATGAAGAGGAACAAGAGGCTCATTTTTGCGAACCATAGATAGAACAGCTGAATCCACTTTCGGAGGTGGAGCAAAAGCTCCCGGTGGAACTTTTAAAAGCAGTTCGCAGTCAAAATACGCCATTGTTAAAGCGTGCAGTGAACCCATGAAATTTTTTGTCGTTGAAAATGGAAACACTTTATCAGCAACTTCTTTTTGAAACATCAACGTCATTCGTTGAATGTCCGGAGCTTTGATAAAATTAATCAAGAGTGGAGTGGAAATATTGTAAGGCAGGTTTGAAACAAGCCACACTTTTTTTCCGGCCACTTTGCGGTCGATAAAATAGTCAGTGAGGTTAAGGGCGAGAGCATCTGTTAAAAGAATTTGATCGTCCGAAATAAACTGACGTAGGTATTCTGGAAAACGTTCATCTTTTTCGATAACTGAAAAAGGAAGATTTTCATCCGTAGCTCTTATGGCCAGGAATTCAGTGAGAATACCAGGACCTGGTCCAATTTCAACAATCGCTTCCACATCACCAGGAAAATCAGAAGTGATTTTTCTAATAACGTTTTGATCTTTTAAAAAATGCTGGCCGAGACTTTTGTCGGCACGAGGGAGCTCAAGTCTCATGGATTTTTTCTTTGTTGGTCGAGTTTATCTTTTTTAGAAACATACTGTCCTCTCGCATCTAGTGAGAGGCATTCTGGAAAAGGTATCGCGTGATTGAAAGTTCGAAGAGCGTAGTTGGCAATCATCGCTCCATTGTCTGTACAAAATTTTGGAGCAACAAAATGAACATTTTTATGTTCAGCTGCAAGTACTTGTCTAAGTTTTGAATTGCAAGCAACTCCACCACCGACAACAATCGGCATGTGGCCTCCAGCAATTTGCTGAGCTTTTTTTAATTTGCGAGAGAGAGCTTCAACGATCGCATATTGATAAGAAGCGCAGACATCTTTCATTTCAAAAGGAACTTTTGATTCAATGAAATTTCGAAGAGCTGTTTTTACACCGGAGAAACTTAATGTTGCATCACCTGAATCAAGCATTGAAATAGGGAAGGTAAATTTCTTTTCATCTCCCGTTTTGGCCAGATCATCGATGATTTTTCCTGCTGGATAACCTAGACCCAAAAGTTTTCCACCTTTATCAAAAGCTTCACCAGCAGCATCGTCAATGGTGTTGCCCAAAATTTCAAATTCAGTTGGACTCGTCACTTTGAGATAAATACTGTGTCCACCACTCACGAGTAAACCGAGATACGGATATGGGACAGGTGTCGTGAGATGAATGGCCTCTAAATGCGCATATAAATGATTGACTGAAGCAATTGGGATTTCATTAATGAGGGAAAGCGTCTTTGCGCAATTGATCCCTGTTAAAAGTGGACCCAATAATCCTGGATGAGTCGTCACTGCTACAAGATCGACTTGATTGACGTTGATTCTTGCTTCTTTAAAGCAAGAATCGAGAAGCGGAGTGATCTTTTCGAGGTGATTGCGCGCAGCGATTTCTGGAACAACACCGCCCCATTTCGCGAGCATTGTTTCTTGTGAAAAACTTTGATGAGAAAGAAGCTTCGGCAATTCCCCTAATGCGGAAGGATCACCCTTCAATAGGGCTATCGATGTATCGTCGCAGCTTGTTTCTATTCCTAGAATTATTTTTTCTTTCATTTAATAATTTTCATTGAGTTTTTCGTTATAATACATGAACCTATTTACCTATGCAAAACTTACGGTTCAAGGAGGACCTTCCAATGAAAAAAATTCTAGTTGCAATCATCGCTCTTGCTTCTTCTGCTGCTTTCTCAGCTGACACTAGTTCAGGATGTGGTATGGGGTACGAAGTAGCTCCTAAACAATCACTTGTATCTTCTTCAACAAGATCAATCGTTAACGCTACTTTCTCTAACTCAATTGCAATGACTTTAGGGACTTCTGGATGTGCAAAACACTCAATCGTAAAAAACGATGCAAAAGGAATCCACTTTGCTGAAGCTAACATGAACCAACTTGCTCTTGAAATGGCCCAAGGAAATGGCGAGTTCGTAGCTGGATTTGCTGCTACTTTAGGTTGCCAAGATGTAAACGCTTTTGGTTCAATGGTTCAATCTAAATATGAATCAGTTCTTCCATCAGTGAATACAACTGGTGTTGAACTTTTCAACAACGTAAAGGCTGAAATCAGAAACAATGCAACTCTTTCGGCAACTTGTTCTCTTATCTAGTTTTTTAATGGTGGCGGGCCCTGTACAGGTGCTCGCCACTTCACTTACGTATGATCGCGAGTACTGGCTCAAACTTCTTCACTCCGAAAATGGCAAATCCCGTGCAGATTCCGAAAAATTCTTTTTAGCTCCAAATGGTAAAACAAATCCAGATGCAGAATTGGCCGCTACGATTAGTGCTTTTAAAGATCAAAACTCAGTAGCAGGTTGGTTTAACTATCATCCACAATGTGTTTTTCGTGAGCGTTTAAGATTTTTACAGGAGCAAGGATTAATTGCAAACATTCCGCTGGTTTCCTGCAAAGAATTTGATGAATGGAAGACCGGTCTCAATGCTGAAAGTGTGACACTCATTTTTTCTTCATCTTATCCAAACAATCCTTCGTCACTTTTTGGCCATACATTACTCAGGTTCAATCAAAAAAATAAAACGAATGATCTTCTGGATTACGCTGTGGCCTTTTCTGCGATTCCAGAATCAGATGATCCTGGAATTATTTTTGCCTACAAGGGAATGTTTGGCGGATACAAAGGGCTTTTTGAAATCACAAAGTACTACACCAAAGTAAACGAGTACAACAACGGTGAATCACGAGATCTGATTGAATACAATTTGAATCTGTCATCTGATGAACTTAATCGCATGATCAACCATCTTTGGGAACTTTATCAGACAACATACTTTAATTATTTTTTTACTGATGAAAATTGTTCAGCTGTTTTGATGGATGTTCTCGCCATTCCTTTTCACAAAGATGGTGTGATCAACAAGCACGACCGCTGGTACTATCTTCCCAGCGAAATGGTGAAGCGCTTTCGCGAACTTCCGGGTCGAATCGACTCCGTAAAATATCGTCCGAGTTTGAAAAAACAGCTCACAAAAAAATGGGAATCCCTCACTTCAGCGGAAGTTGGTGACGTGGAAAAAATTCTTGATGAAGGTGTTGTCCCTGCGGATTATTCCAATCCTAAAGTTCTAGAAGCAGTAGTGAGTTATATAGATTTCACCCGCAATCGAAAAAAAGAAAAACTCGAAGGAGAGTCGCAAAAACTCATGCGACAAGCGCTGATTAGGCGAGCGACACTCCCAAAAGGTGAAACAACTAACGTTCTCTACGACGAATCCAATCGCCCAGACGAAGGTCATGAACCACAGAAGTTTTCATTTTTTACAAAACTTGAAGATGATCGTTTCCAAATGGGATTCGAACTCAAACAAGGTTACCACGATCTGATGAGCAACGACCGAGGCTTCGATCCATTTTCGCAATTTGATTTTCTCACAGGCTCAGCACTTTATGATTTTAAATTGAAGAAGTTCGATTATGAGCAACTCACATTAGTTGATCTCATTTCGTTTCATGAATATAGAACTTTTGATCCGCAACTCTCGTGGAGAGCAAAAGTTAGCAGCGACAGATTGTATGCTGATGGATGCAAACTCTGTCATAAATTAAATGCTCAGGCGTATGGTGGTCCTACTTTCAAAATGAATGAGAGGGGAGTGCTGGCTGCGATGTTAGGAGTGTACGGCGAAGCGAGTAAGCATCTTCCTCAAGGTCATCGTTTAGGGCCGGCCGCAGAACTTTCTTATTATCAACAGTTCGGCAATTCTTATAAATTGGGACTCATTGATGAACTTCGCCTTGATGCCACTCGAAAAATTCGCAAAGATAGTGTGAACACCCTGTCTGTTCGCCATTCTTTCTTTTTGGGCAATGAGGGCGACGTTAGATTAGATTCAAAATTTCTAAAAGATTTTTCAGTTCACCAGGTGAGTTATGGTTTCTACTTTTAAATTGATCATCGTTCTTTTTTTAAGTGTGAGCTGTACAGGCCTCATTTATCAGCCTGATAAATATTTCTGGGCCAATCCAGAACAATTTAAAATCAAGTATGAGCCTTTCATGCTCGATTCACTGGATGGAACCAAACTTTCGGCCTGGAAACTTGTCTCAAAAGAAAAACCAAAACGCCTTGTTCTTTTTTTTCACGGCAATGCTCAAAATCTCACGGCCCACTATGTAACTTTGCATTGGTTAGTTGAGCATCAAACAGACGTTATTATTTTTGATTACCGTGGTTATGGAATTTCTGAAGGAAAACCCAATCCTAAAGGGGTGAGTGAAGACGGTCTAGTCTTCCTCAATTATGCGTATGAGGAATTCAAAAAAGGCGGCTATAAGCAATTTGTGGTCTACACGCAGAGTTTAGGGGGGGCCATTGCACTCAAGGCCCTGGAGGATTTTAAACATCGAGATGAAATTTCACTGCTTGTTTTGGATTCAACCTTTCTCTCACCAAGACATGTCGCTCGCGATAAAACAAACTTTGCACTCGCGTGGCTAATCTCAAACAACTTCACGGCTGATCCAAAGCTCTCGCATATCACGATGCCCGTCCTTTCCATTCATAGTAAAGGCGACAAAGTTATCAATTACGATCTGGGTGTGAAACTTTACGAAGCTCTTCCCACACAGAAAAAACAATTCTGGTCGCTAGATGTTCCTGGACATGGCGATGTCTATTTCATCAAAAACAAGAAGTACAGGGCCGAGCTTCTTAGAGTTTTGGACAACTGACTTTTTTGTAGTTCTCGTCGAAAACATCTTTTTTCACTTTGATTCCAGATTCATACCATTCAGGGGTTTGATCAGGTGTGTGACATGAGAGACATTTATCTTTGATATTGGCCCCAGGAGATTTCTCTTTCGGATGATTATCATCTGCCGAGTGACAGTTGAGACATTGAACGTTGGCAAAGTTATGTGTCGCTTGAGTTTTTTTATCAAGAGCAAACCACTGTACTGAAACTTTTTTTCGTTCTTCAGGTGTCGCGTTTCTCACCGAAGGAATATGATCGCCCATTTTTTTTACTTCATTCCAATAATCAATGGCGGGTTTCTTTTTGAATGTCACCATATCTTTGACCGCTGAAAAACCTTTCGGATCGTTAAGCCCTAGTGAGTGACAACCAACACATGAAAGATTATTGGGTTCACCGACATTGATTAAAGTTGTGTACGCAATTGAGTGAGCAGTTCCTTGCCAAAATTCTGCCTGGGGAGAGTGGCACTGGATACAGGCGCCGGCCGTTTTAAATTTTTTTACATTCGCGTGGGCAATTTTTTGCATATCAATTGCCGACATTCCCATCGCCGCTTGTTCTTTGATCTGGAGATCATTCATCTTAGCTTTGTGATCATCAATGAATGAGCGCATAGGGTTTGGACTTAGATTTTTTTCTAATTCGTCTCTGATCTCTGCAATCGCATAAGTGTCAGTTTGTTTTTTAGAGTTGAGATCCATTTTGATCTCGCCGACGTAGTGGTTTTTAGAAAGAACTTGAACGATTTTTACATTGCCTTCGTCTTGACTAAAACGAAGAAAACTTTGTGAGTGAGCACCAATGATCCAATCAATCATCGGGAATTGTTTCGCAAGAGCTGCATCGGGATCAATACCTGCATGAGAAAGAACAACGAGACGGTGATAAGCATTGGCCTCAACATATCCTGCGGCCTTCACTTCTTTCAAAACTTCAGGAAGAACTGAGGCCGGTGATTCAAAATAGTTGGCCGCTTCTCCTAACATGGCCTCTGGATCAACAAGACCAATGAGGAAAATTTTTGTTTGTCCACGATCAACGACTGCAAAACGTTTATGTTTAATTGAATTTTCATCTTTTAAATTTGCGATCAAAAAGTCGAATTTTCTTTTTTCTGCAAGCTGCTTTAAAAAATCAAACCCCATTGCAAAATCTTGATCACCGGGCACGAAGTATTTCAAACCAATTTGCTCAAGACCTAGGGCCAAGTTTTCAGCTGCAAAGGTGAGTGATTGTTTCATCGTCGCAGGAACAACTGATGAAGGGAAAAAGGTATCTCCCGTATCAACATAGAGAATTTCAGAATCTTTTGAAACGGCGTCGAAATAGCCAGCGACTTGTGGAAGTCCACCGAGAGGAAAGTTGCGGCAACCACATGGATGAGTTTCACCGCTTATGTTGTGCGAGAAGAGAAGCGAGAATTTTTTATTAACTGAAGCAGGAACTACATTTTTTTCATCAATTTTAGCAATGTAATAGGAGCAAGATGTAACAAGAACTAATACAGTCGCTAAAAGAGATTTTTTCACAGTTTGGCCTTCAGTTTGGTTGCTTCCGCAGCTTCTTTGCTTTTTGGAAAGCGTGAAAGAAGTTCATCTAACGTAAGACTTGCTTCTTCTTTTGATTTTAATTTATCGAATGTTTTTGCAAGATTTAGGAGCGTGGCAGGAGCAAAGGATGATTTTGGATTGTCACTGAAGAGTTTAGAAAAATAAACTTTCGCCTCTTCATATTTTTTATTTTTGTATTCGATCATTCCAAGAAAGTGAGTTGCACCTTCACGATCTTTCTTTTTGGCTTTTTTGTCAGATGCAACAACAAGGAAAATGTCTTTAGCAGCGTCGAGATCTTTTGCTTTATATTTTTTCATTCCTTCTGCAAAAGTGATGACATCTTCTACACCATCACCGTTGTCAGACTCTTCATTTACGGCTTTTTTTTTTGAAGGGCGCTCTTCTTCTTTTGTTAATTTTGCTAGAGTCTCAATGACTTCTTCAATGTAACCACTTTGGTTATTAACTTTTTCAGTTAAGGCCTTAAGATACTCAACTTGTTTTTTGTGGCCTTCTTCCATTTCATTGAGGCGTTGATTAAGAGCTTGATTGTCTTTAAGAGCTTGGGCTCGTTGTTGACCTAATTCTTCAACCTGACCATTTAAACGGGCAAGTTGCTCTTCAAGGCTTGTGAATCGAGAAGAAACGCCAGCTGTACTTTTTTGAGTTTGCTGAATTTGTTCATTAAGATTTTCTACGGTACGTTCACGACGGATGTCTTCTTGTGTTTTACAAGCACTAAGTGTGAGAGTAAGCGCGATTAATAAGAGTGTAGATTGACCTTTCATGAAATCCTCAAAATAAGATCTCTGGTGAGATTGATTATACTATAAATTTTCTAATGTCTTTTTTCTGATGGCAACATATTCCGCTCTCTCCGAGTATTTTTTAGAAAGGAGAGCGTATTGTTGAGCTTTGTTGAAATACTTGCGTTTGTAGGAAGATTTGGCCTTGAGATAATAGTACTCAGCTTTTCTGAAGAGACCTGGAGCTTTAACATCGGCCTGAGATTCTTTTGCTGCCATGAAAGCAACTTGGGCCATGGACATTTCCATCTTAGGGCGCGTGGTCGTTAAACCGCACGCCGTAAGGAAGGAAATCAATAATAGCAAAGAGACATTTTTAATCATTAATTATTTTTCAGTTACTACGAAGTTTGCTCTTCTGTTTTTTGACCATGATTCTTCATCGTGACCAAAAGAAACAGGCTTTTCTTTACCAAGAGAAATTGTCGTAATTCTGTTAGCAGCTACACCTTGAGAGATAAGATAATCACGAACTCCTTTCGCACGTTTTTCGCCAAGAGCAAGGTTGAATTGAACTGAACCGCGCTCATCAGCGTGCCCTTCAACTTGAACTTTAACTGTTCCATTTTTCTTTAGGAATTCAGCATTGCTCATAAGTGTTTCTTGAGTAGATCCACCGATTGCAGAAGAGTTGAAGTCAAAGTAAACAGTTTTTAAACCACCTGCGCGGTTTGTATCAGAGTCACCATTAAGCTCTAAGCTCATTCCAGTATTGTTTCCGTTGTCTGTAACTGTATCAACACTCGGAGTTCCATCAGTTCCTGGGGCTGTTTTCTTTTTGCTCGCACATGAAGTGAGTGAAAGAGATGTTGCGAGAAGAGTGATGATGAAAAGCGATTTCAATTTCATGGGGAAGGCTCCTTTTGTTAACAAAATCAAAAAATGTTTATTTCAAATGACTTTAAAGATAGTTATGATTATGCATATTTTACCGCACATAAGGAAGAAAAAAAATGCCTTCAATCTCTGCCTGTCTGTTAGCTCTCACTATTTTTTTTTCATTCGAGATTGAACTCGCTTATGCAAAAAATGTTTCATTAAAAACTTCCAATGTCTCCCTCACAACTGATCACGGAATTCTTCAAGCAGAGATTCATTTTGATGAGCGCGACGCACTTCTTGCGCAGAAAGTAGAAGCTATTATAAAAAATGATTTGATTAAAGTGATCAATTATTTCGAGTATGTTCCCCGTGATCTCGTGCATTTTAACGTCGATCCTTACATGCGTTTGTCCAATGGAAATGCTCGGGTATTCACTTCAAGTGTTATTAATTTGTATAACTTTCCTGCTGACCACTCAGACCATCTCGTTGTGATGGAAGATTGGCTCAGAGGATTAGTTTTTCATGAATTTGTTCACATCACTCATCTCGATCAGACGCGCGGATTCCTGGATGATGGGCGAAAAATTTTCGGCTCAATTGCCAAACTCCCGACCAATATTGTCCCGCGCTGGTTCACGGAAGGAATTGCTGTTTGGGCAGAATCTCATTTGCTCAATAAAGGGCGTCTTTCCAATCAGCTTTTTCGCAAAGAACTTTTGATTCAATTTTTAAAAGAAGAATATTGCGAAAGTATCGATTGTCTCGATGATCCAGGCGTCTATCCTCATGGACAACTTGCTTATTGGGCCGGATCGCATTTTATTGAATATCTTGAACTTCAGAAACCCGGGACTGTGAAATGTTTAGTGGAAATGAATTCAGGTGTGATTCCATTTTTTCTCAATCAGGCTTTTGAACAATGTACAGAGAAAACAGCACAAGAGCATTTTGAAGACTTCAGAAAAAAATTAATTGGGGATGCAAGTCCTAATACTCCTGAGGCCAAAGAAGCCTGGGGAGATAAAATAAATAATGCTTTTGGAAGTGATAATTTTCAAAAAGGTTTTGTGCTCGATGGAGAGTTTCTCTACAAAGTTGAAAACAGCCGTTATACAGAAGCTCTCATGAGCTACGATCTCTCAGAACCAGGCGGCCTGAGTCTTATCAAACAATTTTACAAATTTCCTATTGCAGACATCTCTGGCATAGTTCAAATGACTTCTTCTGAAGGAGAAGCTGTTAAGTATCTCGTTGTATCTTTTTATGAAGATACGAGTTTTAGAAAATCCAGCAAACAGTGGAAACTCATCAATGCAGAAACATTGTTGATTGAGAGAAATCTAAAATTTAAAAACGATCCAAGTTATGTACTCGCTCTTGGAAACAACCGCTACATCACGGCCAGTTATATTGATAACGCCTGGAAAATCGAAAAACAAAAATTAAATGAATTTTCAGAAGTTGTTGAAGTCGATGTTCTCCACACTTTTGGTCCCTATGTAAATCTGGTTTCGCTTATTAAGGCGGAAGATAAAATATTTGCAAAAATCAATGAAGGTGAAACATCTATTCTACTTATGAGTGAAGTGACTTTGGAAGAATTCCACGAAGTCTACCGCTCGAATGAATTGTTTGAATTTGTCATTGTTGATTCTGAGTATCTTGTACTTTATGAAAAAGGAAAACACCTTCTTTTTGAATTTAATGGCCAGAATGTCACGGTTT
>CAMLRB010000071.1 GCA_946482295.1 uncultured Bacteriovorax sp.
GGATGGCTACTCGTAGTCGCTGTTTATATTGTTGTAGCTGTACTCGCCAATATCATTAGTAAAATTCATCCACTTTTCATACTCCCTATCATACCTTTTTATATCTATGTATACGCAATAGCCATCTATGGAGGCACTCGCTATAGACTTTCACGAACAAAGTGGAGAGAAACAGCTTTTACTATGCAAAGAAGTAAGGAATCAACTCAGCTCTTTGTATGGATTTGTGTAAAAGGCTTATTACTAACTGGTCTCACACTCGGAATTTATCTCCCTGTTTTTCAAAATGATATTAGAAGTTTTCTGACAAATAGAGCAGGATTCGGAACTCTCAAATTTAACTACGATGGAAAAAATGGCGAGTTTTGGAGATTGTGCTTCTGGAATTTTTTTTTAACTTTCATCACTTTTGGTTTTTATGGTCCATGGATGCTTTTAAATTTAACAAAGTTCAAATTACAACATAGCAACCTAAATGATTCACTCCATTTCGATATTAATCTAAAAGGTTCAGAAGTTTTTGTTTTCGGAGTTGTTTCTTATCTTTTAACTGTCTTTTCTTTAGGGTTGGCCATTCCGTGGATGGTTAATTGGGGCTACAGCTTATTCGTAAATGCGATACATGTGACAGGCGAAATCGATTTTACGAGCATAAGAAATATAGAAGCTGATGAAAATCCAATTGGAGATGTCATAGCGGTTGAGTATGATTTGGATCTAGGATTTTGATGAGATCAATTGGAAAGTATTATAACGGAATTGCACCGGTCAAGATAAAGGTCAGTTGTATTTATTCAGCAGACGCACTTTCGATTTATGATCTCCATACAAATAATTTGATCGTCGTATGGAAAAAAGAAAATATTTTTCATGATGAAAATCAAAATACGGCACTAGTGATTGGTCATAAACTTGATCGTGCGAAAGTTGAGCTTGAGAATGAAGAATTCAGCACCCTTTTTCCAGCAAGAGTGTCTCCTGCTGACTTACGGTCTAAAGATTTCAGTGGTGTTTTTAAGTGGCTTGGAATTATTCTCTTAACATGTGGCTGTTTTTGGTTTTCCATTCCACTCATCACAAAAGTCATTGCACAAAAAATTCCATATTCTTTTGAAGTTAGCGCTTCAAATCACATCAGAATAGATGAATATTTTAAAGTTTGTTCAATGACAAACGAACAATCACTCGCGCTTAAATCCTATGTTGATTTTCTCTATCCTAAAAATAATAAAGAAAAACTAATGCCCGTTGAAGTGAGCATTGGTCGATCAAGCTTAATCAATGCATTTACTTTTCCAGGCGGAAAAATTGTATTAATGAGCGGGCTAGTGGCCGAATCAAAATCACCTGAAGAATTATTAGGGGTGCTTGGACATGAGCTTGGCCATGTCGTGGCTCGGGATAGTGCTAGCTTTCTGGTTCGTGGAAGTTTGCTTACAACTTTTTTTGGACTTCTCACTGGAGATTTTAACAGCACTTTCGCGGTAAGCCCGCAAATTTTTCTTAGTACAGCTGCGCTAACTTTTGATCGCGATATGGAAGTAGCAGCAGATGCTTACGCTGCTTCTCGCTTAAATATGTTAAACGTTTCCACCAGTGGGCTACGATCATTTTTCTCGAGAAGAAGTACAGAAGAAGTTATTTCTGCACCCGATTTCATTTTGAGGCATCCTGAAAATTTAAAACGTTTAGCGCTTATAAAGGAAACTTATCCGAAAGAAGAACTTCCTCCAGAAATAATGAAAGCATGGCCAGTAATCAAATCAATATGTAATTAAGTTTGAATATCGAATTCTTCTAAAGAGAATATGAAATTTGCACAAGTCCTGAGGCAAAATGTTCAGTTTTAGTGAGATTCAGAATCTTGTGTTCTTTGAGTCCAGGCATCTCATCAAAGAGTTTAATTCCACTTCCAAGGAGAATGGGGATGATTGAAATCGTGATGTCGGCAATGAAGCCTGCTTCGATTGCTGTGCGAATTGTTTGCCCGCCATCGACATAAATTCTTTTAGCACCTTGATCACCGAGCTTTTTAAAAACGTCACGCATTTCTCCGCTAATAGTGAATGCTCCATGAACAGAATCGATAGGAGAGCGCGTATAAACCGCAAACTTTTTGCCTTCATAGGGCCATGGATCAAATTCACGAATCACTTCATAAGTATGCCTACCCATCAGTATAGTATCAATTGTCGAGGAAAACTTCGCGTAACCGTAATCTTCACCTTCTGCATTGACGATGCCGAGCCAATCGAGACCGTTTTCTTTGGTAGCAATGTAGCCGTCTAATGACATGGCCATAAAAATGTGACCAGTGGGAAATGATTTGTTGTTCATACTTCAAATCATAAAATAATTTTTATGAAGATGACAGATGAGAATGGCCGACCATTTTCCTTCGGCAATCCTAAATTTTTTGCTTCACTTGAGTTCATCTGCCCGATGGGTGTATAGTGATCTCCCGTAAGAATTTGGGAGCTGGAATGAAAATTATCACTGACCTCCACGACTTAAAAAAAGGCGATACTGTTATTGTTGTCAATGTTAATGAATTTGAGCAACGGGGCTTTCGTCGCGTGACTGGAGATATCTTCAACATTGATTTAAAAAAACCGCAATTCACCATCAAGTGTATCGAGACTAAAGAGATTGAGCGCGTGAATTTCATTGGTGCAAAAGTGTTTCTTATTGACGGCCACTAATTGATAATAGAATAAATCAAGATGAAGTGGAGAAAGGCCCCGATACAAACCATGATATGAAAAAATTCATGATAACCAAAAACGGCCGGCTTAAAAGATGGTCTTTTTAATCCATAAGCAATCGCTCCGATTGTGTAGGCCACACCACCACCCATAAGCATACTGATATTAAAAGTTCCTAATTTCGGGATGAGATCTGATAAGTACGGAACGATCATATACCCCATTATGAGATAAAGTATTGAGCTTATCATTTTAGGAAGATTGACAAAAAACACAGATTGCAAAATTCCAACGGCAGCAATGATCCAGATAATTAGCAATAGTTTCATTCCTGAGTCTTCAGGCAAAACAAGCAGGCACATAGGAGTGAAACATCCTGCAATCATGATATAAATTCCCGCATGATCGAGGCGTTTCATTTTTTGACGTTGTTCAGGTGTCCAGGTGACTCGATGATAGAGAGCACTTATTCCGAACATTGTAAGGGCAGCGATTGAATAAATAATCGTTGAGATCATTTCGATAGTATTTTCACTAAGTGAAATTAACATTCCACACGCACCGAGTGTGATGAAGAACATCGCTTGATGAAAATGACCGCGAAGGAGTGGCTTTACTTTTTCCATGCTCCTAATATGAGCTGATTACAACGAAGCGACAATAGCAAGAGACTTTAATCTTGACTCAAGATCATAAATCGAGCTCGTCAGCATCACTTCATCTGCTTGTGTTTTTTCAATGAGTCGTTGCAGACCTATGCGAACTGTTTCTTTTTGGCCAACGATAGAACACTCGAGCATTTGTGAAGCCATCGCTTTTTCCGTAGGACTCCAATAGGTTTCAATATCATTGATGGGTTTTGGAAATTGGCCGCGTTTACCGCGAGTCATATTTGTAAAGGCCTGTTGTAAACTAGTGAAGTGGAAACGCGCTTCTTCATCAGTATCTGCGGCCACGATGTTCGCTCCTATCATCGCATATGGTTTATCAAGTTGCTTTGAAGGCCTAAAGTAACGACGATAAACGGCGAGTGCCTCATCAAGTTGAGCTGGTGCAAAGTGTGATGCAAAAGCGTAGGGTAGTCCTAGTTGGGCGGCCAATTGAGCGCCAAATGTTGATGAGCCTAAAATCCAAAGCGGAACTTCGAGTCCAGAACCAGGAAAGGCCTGAACAACATTATGTTTTGCCTCTTCAGAAAAAAGCTGTTGAAGTTCGACAACATCATCAGGAAAACTTTGAGCGGCCATAGGCTCTCTTCTTAAAGCTCTCATTGTCCGTTGATCAGTTCCTGGCGCTCTTCCTAAACCAAGTTCAATTCGACCTGGATAAAGAGTTGCGAGCGTTCCAAATTGCTCTGCAATGACAAGAGGCGAGTGATTCGGAAGCATGATGCCGCCAGCGCCAACGCGAATCGTTTTGGTATGAGCGGCGAGATGGCCAATAACAACAGAAGTTGCAGCACTACCAATTCCTGGCATGTTGTGATGTTCAGCAACCCACAATCTTTTATAACCTAATTGTTCGGCTGCCTGGGCCGCAATAACGGAATTATCGAGTGCTGTTTTGGCATCGCTACCATCATTGATAAAAACGAGATCGAGAATGGAGAGTGGTGTTTTCATGAAGACACTTTAGCACCTCGTTTTATTCTTTGTCTTGAGGATGCGATAATGCCTTAGGTAGCTAGAGGTAACAAAAGAAAGTTGCGAAACGAGATGTGAAGTGGCACACTTTTTTTATGAAAAAATCAGTTATTCTTTTTGCTATTTTCTGTCATTTAGTTTCAGCGGCCCATGCCGAACTTTTCGACATAGGTCCATTTCCACTTCCAGGATCATACGAAGAGTCCATTGATGTTAAAACATTGCTGCACTATCAACAGATGCGAACTCAAGTTGATTGCGAGTACGCAGCGGCCGAATCTGATGATGTGAGCTTGCAAAATCTATTTGGTGGAAAGCATGGTTTGCTTACTGATGCCGAAATTAAAAAAGCTAATCGCAAAATGCTCTCGTTAAAAGCAAAGGCACTTTATCGTATTGTTCGTGAAAAAGAACGATATGATCGTCCACGTCCATACGATTCACATCCAGAAATTAAACCGTGTATTGAGAAAGAAGGTTCCGCTTCTTATCCATCAGGGCATTCAATGTTTGGAAGAATGTATGCACGCGTACTCTCAATACTTCATCCTGAGCGCGAAGTTTTTCTCATGCGAAGAGGAGATGAAATTGGCGAGAATCGCATGATTGGAGGCGTTCATTATCCGAGCGATGTTTTTGCAGGAAGACAGCTTGGCGATGATCTCGCGGCCGATTACCTAAATGTTTTGTAAAAGTGTTCACATTTTTGTTTTAAGTTGCTCGCTGCTTTTAGCGGGCACCACATTTTCTGCTGAAGATTTTGATACGACATTGCCCTTGGGGGCGGTTCAAGTTTCTCCTCTTGAATTCAATGAATTAAAAAAGAAAGCAGCAGAAGCAGAAACAGATAAAGAAAAAAAAGAAGAAACGTCGAAAGAACCAGTGGCCGAAGAGGCCGAACAAGTCGATTTAGAATTGCCGATTCATGTGGCAGCTCACTCTGGTGGAAGTGGAAGTAGCGATAGCGCTATTCTCATCTTTGCCATAGTCGGTACAGTCGTTGTATTTGCGTGGATTCCTTACGTTGTCGTACTTCTCTATAAAGGAATTAAACATCCAGAGCATTATCGATTCAAATCTATGCTCACAACTCAATACAATCGTTTCATGGATACTGGTGAAGTAGAGCGTTCTGGAAACATGAGCGGGCTTCGTTACACGACATTCATTGAAGATAAAAAAATGATCGAGGACCGAATCAAACAACGTCGCTTTTACGGTCTTAATGTGGAAATTGGAAGCTATCACTTTAGCGACACAGATGAAATGACGAAACAAAAAGTTGGTTATGATTCAAACTACTGGCTTGTGGGGCCATCATTCATTTATGGCAATATGAGAGATAAAGACACTGTCTTTTTCAAAACGGATTTACTAGCAGGGACTTCAGTTAAAAGTGATGTTGACCTCATTTTACGAGCAGAACTCTCGCTCAATTACAAATTTGATTTTGGCATGGTAACTGGTTTTGGATTCGGCGGAAATTACCTCAGCGGACAAAACGGAAAAGGTTTTTTCAAATACGCTGATCAGTTATCAACACATTGGCTCTTCAATCTAGGCTATCTCTTCTAAATACAACTCGCCTTTAATAAAGCTGGACTTCCATGCAGATTGCATGGTGTATACTTAATTAAGCGCTATAAACTGTTAAAGGAGTTTTAAATGGCCAAAGGACAAGACAAGGGAAAAGAGAAAGACAAAGACAAAAACAAAGTCAAACTTACGACAAAAGAAAAACAAGATCGTAAGAAAGAAAAAGGAAAGAAGAGCTACGACTAGATATTGAAATTGATGAGAATGTATTCCCAATTTATTTTCATTTGATTGAGCATTGTATCCAGTTCACGCTTAATGCTCGGTTTTTCTAATTCACCAATCTGTTCATATTGTTCCAGTAAGCCTACTGCCTGATTGTATGATGCCCTTAAATTATCAACCTGAACTTGAAATTCAACTTTCTCTTTTTCACTTTGGAGCCTTGATCTTGTTTCTGCTGAATCAAGTTGAATGAGTTTTTGAGCATAGTCTTTTATGATTTCTGCTTCACGAGTCTCATTGACTTCAGTCGTCGATTCAAGCGATGCAGGTGCACGCCCCAATCTTCGTTGATCTCTATTTTTTTCTGAACAAGCAATGTTGCTCAAGCACAATATGATTAAGGTTATTTTTATTCTCATATCTACTCCGATGAAAGAATTGGTCTTCGCAATAATTTTTGCGTGCGACAATTTTCATACGAGTAGAATGTGCGAGATTTGTGCCAGGATTATTTGTTAGAAACGCTTGCAGGGGTGCGGCTACTTTTTTCAATAAAGTAAGCAATATCTTGATTTACATCCTTGGTGCTAAGCTTTTCAAGAGAAGCTATATTTGCGCCTGCTTCTTTCAAGGCAACGACGACTGGAAAACATTTACTTTTGGCAGCAACGACCATTGGTGTTTCACCTTTTGAGTTTTGAACTTCCACGTCAGCTCCTTGCTCAATGAAATAATCTACCATCTTTGGCTGACATCGAGAGGAAGCAAGGTGAATGGGGTACATGCCTGTTTCATTATTCTTTTTGGTAAAAGACGGTACTTTGCTTTCGATATATTTTAGGACGTCGACTTTTTCACTGGCAATAGCAAACATGATGGCATTATAGCCATTAAATTTATGATCTTTCTTAGTTACTACGCCTTCATAATTCGCGCCATTTTCTTCTAAGAATTTTATCATTTGAAGATCGCCATGTCTCAAAGCGACCATCATAGGTGTGACCCCATATTCATTGGGGAAATTGACGTCGGAACCTTTTTGTAAAATGTCTTTTATTTGTGAATAATTTTTTTCGCTAACTGCAGATTGCAGGTTCCCTTTTTCATGTCCACTTAAGAGACCATAAATGGCCAAGAATAATAAACTGGTGGGAACGACAATAGCGGCAAGAATTCCATATTCTCGCTTGGGTTGCCATTGTAATTTATTGTATGTGAGCTTTTCATCGGCCCAAACTCTTAATGTTTTTCTGTAGTAGTAAGCGGCACAAATGATTGAAAACGGAATCATAAAAATCGCGAAATTCTCCACAAAGAAACTCAAGGCCATTAGTATTTTTTTGAATTCCATGACTTCAGAAATAAAAACAAAATAAAATGGGATCGATATGAATAAAACGAACATTCGTAAAAAGCGAATAAACTTTTTATAGGGATCAAGTTTTACAAATTCAGCTCGAGGTTTCTCCACTTGGCCAAGAGAAGTGTATGCACCAAGATAAAGCAGAAAGAAAATTAAGTTCAGGAGAATGAGTATTTTAGGCGTATTGAATTCCATCAATCGGTTAAATGGTCCCCAGAAACTGATAACCCAGACGACTCCAGGAATCGAACTGAAAATTAGCGAGAATGTTTGAACGGCAATGAGCTCTCTTTTATTTAACGTTAATGTTTGATAAAACTTCCAATTAAATCCTTCTATAGCTGTTTCTTTCGACATTGTGAAAGAAAAATACAAAAGAGCAACAATGATCACAAACGAAAGCTTAAAGCTGAAAAAACTGAACAAGACCCCAAAAAAAATATTCAGAGAAAGCAAAAGTAGCCATTCAAACTTCATCCACTCAAACTGATGCTTTAGTACTACTCGAACTTTTTTATAATTTATGTTCATGCAACTTTCCTTACTGAAAAAAGTTCAAGAATAGTGCTAGGATGCTTAAGAGAGCATACACCTTTATCTATGAATAGAACTCTATCTGCTCGATCGATCAGGTCTTCTGCGATGTTGGTCGCTAGAACAATGCTCATGTTATGCTTTGATTTATAATGGTGAAGTGCCTTGAAGAACTGATCACGTGATTCAGGATCGAGAACAGCAGTCACTTCATCGATGAGAATAAGTTTTGGCCGACTGGCCAGTGCTCCGATGGTAAGAACTTTTTTCTTCTGACCTGTAGAGAGTGCCCCAATTTTTTCTTTTTCGTCGATGTTAAAAAATTCTAACAAAGATTTTTCATCGTCATGCTTATAAGAGGGGTAGAGGTCAGCTACGAAATTGAAATACTGCCTAACAGTCAATGTATCTTTTACAGTTGAATCGTGAGCAATGAAACAAATGTGTTCGAGATTTTGACGTTCAAGTGCGAGTGGGTTTTCATCCAGAACATAGACCGAACCACTTGTAGGTGTTCGAAGCCCAAGACAGAGATCGATGAGTGTCGTTTTACCCACTCCATTTCTTCCGAGCACGCCTAAGAATTCACCTTCATACAGTTCGAAAGAAACATCTTTCAGAACTTCTTTGCCGTGAGGAATTTGATACACCAGATTTTCAGTGCGAATGATTTTCTTCATACGCACTGATCGGATAGTTGATTAAATAGCTAAAGTACTATTGCCACTATAAGGTCTTGTTTCCTAAGACCCTTTGTATTTTCATGTAATTGGAATTCACACAACTCACAAAAAAGTAATCCAGGGTAGAGCGATCATAATTTGGACATTCATCAAGCCATACGCGATTTCCTAAGCGCCACTGGGTCTCTTTGAAATTGTTATTCACACAGCTCGTGAAAAAATAATCCACTTCAGGAGTGTAGTTCACACATTGTTGATAATAAGCACGCGTTTGTTTAGCAATGGTTTCGAAATTCGAATTCACACAGTTCTGATACATGAAACTTACGCCTGGACCAAAATTATGACATTGAGGCAGATGAGCGCTTTCTGTTGCAGAAACTTGAATGCTGATGAAAAGAGAAGTTGCAATGAGAAGTTTATTCATAAAGATCTCCTTTGTTCCCAAAGTACAGCGATTGCATTTGAGGGAAAAGTGAGAGAGCAAAATAGTTTGACGTATCAAACTTTTGAAATTATCTTATCCGTACTTTTTTTAAGGAGAAGAAAATGAAAAAAATTTTAGTGGCGTCAGTTTTATTTGCAGCAACGGGCCTTTCAGCATATGGGGCCGATCTTTGTTCACGTTATTATGGGAATGTAAGATATATGAAAGGAATTGAAACGCTGGCCGCCTACCAAGAATACACTGTTGAAGAATTTTGTAACCTTCCGCGCGTTTGGGATTTGCAAATTGCTCCGAGTAGAATCATTAATCGTCAGGGAGAAATTATTCCGCACATTCAAATTCAACAGCACTACGAGTTCTCAAGCTGCCTGTTCATGATTAATGAAACAGACTATTCACTTTCAAGCTCGAAGTGCTATTCAGGTACTTAATTAAAGATTAGCAGCTGCTCGTTGAATTGTGCCGTAGTTTGAATTCACACAGCTTACGAAAGAACTATCAAGAGAAGTGCGATCGAAGTTCATACAATAACTAAGATAAATAGAATGATTGAATCTTCTTTCCGCTTCTCTGAATCCATCGTTTACACAGCTAACGAAGGAAGAACTCACATCATTACCAAAATTATAACATTGAGAAAAATAAGCGTTGAATACGCGAGCAATTGAAGAGTTATTGCTATTTACGCAACTTGAAAAAGAAGGACTAACACCCGTCCCAAAGTGCATACAATAACTCATATAAAGAGGAATTCCTTTTTCATTATTCGTATTCGTTTCATTTGCTTGAAGTGAAGTCAATGAAGTCATTGAGATGAAAAGTAGTGCTAGAGCTAGTTTTTTCATAATTAATCTCCTGTTTGAATTAATTTTGCATGGTCGATTTCTGAATGGCCAGACAAGTTTATTGAGGATCGCAACAATACTAAATGCCTTGAGGCTATGGCCCTGTTTTGTTAGGCTTTAAGAATGCAAACTATAAATCAAGATGCCCTCAATGACCTTAGAGAACTCGATGAAGACGGAAGTGATTCTACTTTGAAAGAATTAGTCTACTCGTACTTTGAAAACATGCCTCAAAGAATTCAAAAATTACAAAAAGCTATTGGAGCAAATGATTTTTTGCAAGCTCGTAAAGAAGCGCACTCTATTCGTTCGAGCTCCCTTTCACTTGGTGCCGAAAAACTTTCTCAACTTGCTCATACTCTTGAATATGAAACGGCAGAAGCTACGGCCGATACGTTCAAAAAACTTTCAGCAGAGCTAGAACAGGAATACGCAGCAGTCCAAGCAGAATTGAAAAGAATATGCCAAATCTAAAAACTCCAGAGCTGAGTCAAGCTAAAAAAGAATTCTACGGAAATCTTGCTCTGTTCGGAAATCTCCTTACTTTGTTAGTCGCGATAATTGTAACTTTGGGATGGACTTTTAACATTTCAACTTTCAAGTCCATCCTTCCACAATTCATTTCAATGAAATTTATGACGGCCTTTTGCTTCGGTCTTCTGGCCATTGGAAATTTGTTACAACAAGGATCAAAGCAAAGAAATGATCTCTGTGATCTTTTTTCCGCCGTCGCTTCCTTGATAGTTTTCACTTTGTCTTTTCTTGTCCTTTATGAATATTACTTTGGTATTGATTTAGGTATCGATGAACTCATCTTCAAAGATCCAAGACCTGACAGTGCAAGTATTTCTTGGATTGCAGGGAGAATGGCCCCTATCACGGCAACCTTGTTTATTTTCATGTCGCTCGCGAGACTCATTCTTTTTCACGTTAGAGCAAGTCTTGCTGGTTTTGCTCAATCGATTTGTATAATCGTATTCATTCTCGGTTTTCAAACATTCATTAGTTATTTTCTAGGAATCACTTATTCATTTGGAGTTGGTTATCACACTCAAATGGCCATTCACACCGCTTTTGGTTTTGTTGTTATTGCCCTAGCGACAATCGTTGTACGTCCATCTTCAGGTTGGATGGCCGTTGTATCATCGGACACAGCTGGTGGGGTCATGGCCCGCAACATGCTCATTTGGGCGATTTGTGTTCCGCCAATTATTCAATGGCTCAACCTCATTGGTTTGCAGACCAATCTTTATGACCAAGACTTTGCAGGTGTCATTCGCGTGACAGGAAATATTATTTTCTTTACGATCATGGTTTTAAGAACTGCAGCTCAACTTCATCGAAGCACATTGGAGCAAATGCGAGATGAAGCGGAAAAACTCAAACTTAGAATTGAAACAGAAGCGCATCGTGCTTCGCTTTTCGAAAGAAAAAAAGTTGAGCATGAATTGATTAAAGCAAGACAAGATGCTCTCGATGCCGCCCAAGCAAAATCAACATTTCTTGCTAACATGAGCCATGAAATTCGAACTCCACTTAACGGTATTATTGGAATGGCCGATTTGCTCATCGATACGCCATTAAATGAAGTACAAAAAAAGTATGCGCAAATTATTCAAAATTCTGGAACAGGTTTGTTGTCGATTATTAACGATATTTTAGATTTTTCTAAAGTAGATGCAGGGAAATTAAATCTAGAAATAATCAGTTTCAATCCCATCAATGTAGTTGAAGAACAAGCAGAACTTTTAGCAGTGAAGGCTGCCGAAAAAAATCTTTCCCTTCTCACATACATAAGCTCTAACGTTCCCACAAAAGTTAAAGGTGACCCGGGACGAATAGCTCAAATTCTTCTGAATCTCACATCGAATGCGGTGAAGTTTACTTCAGAAGGAAGTGTTGTCATCAAAGTTTGTCTAAAAGAACAAACTGGTGCAAAAGGAAAATTTCTTTTTGAAGTTATCGATACAGGAATTGGATTAACTCAAAAAAAAGCTGATTCTCTTTTCACTCCATTTACTCAAGCAGACGATAGCACGGCTCGCAGATATGGGGGAACTGGACTTGGGCTTTCGATTTCAAAACAACTCGCAGATTTGATGAACGCTAAGTTGTGGGTTGAAAGCACAGAGGGAAAAGGTTCTACATTTGCTTTTGAAATCGAACTGGAAATAGAAGAGGGGATCAATCAATCTCTTTTTGAAGTCAAAGACGTAGCAGGAACAAAAGTAGTATTCATTGATGACGATCCAATCGCACGAGAGATTATCGAACATTACCTTCTTTCATGGAGAATGATTCCTGTTCCATTTGATGATGCTGAGAAAGCATGGGCCTGGCTGAATGCACATGCAAAAGATCCCGAAGTTGTTCTCATCGATAATTTAATGCCGGGAACGAGCGGAATAGAGTTAGCAGAAAGAATGCAAGGATCAAATGAACTCAAACATATTCCACGCATATTGATCACGGCTTATGCCAAAAACTTAACGACACTTTCTAGTGGCCATCTTTTTAAGAATGTATTGAGTAAACCGTTTAAACAATCTGATCTCTACAATTCTATTCTCAATGCTTGTAATAAACATTTGATAATGCCGGGCACGTCCGTTGTAAAAAATGAAACGATCACTATGAGTGACAAGAGAATACTCGTAGCTGAGGACAATACTGTTAATCAACTTCTAGTCACAACTCAATTAAAGAAATTGGGTTACTCTGTCCAAGTTGTTGCCAATGGTTTAGAGGCCATTGAAAGTTATTCTAAGGGGGGATTCGATCTTATACTAATGGATTGCCAAATGCCTGAACTTGATGGATATGAAGCAACGACAAGAATTCGCGAAATCGAAAAAAGTACTGGTCAACATATCCCTATTGTTGCACTCACAGCAAATGCACTAAAAGAAGATGAAGACCATTGTCGCGCAGTGGGGATGGACGATTTCATTCCTAAACCAACAAAACTCGATATTCTTCGTAGAGTGCTCTCTCAATGGCTCAAATAAGATGATCTTTTAATTTTTCACGAATGGAATCAGGAATTGATAAAGATTTCTGAGTGCCATAATCAAAATGAACGAGAAAAGCTTTTCCCCTACAGATAATCACGTTCTTTTGAAAAGCTTCTTGTATAAGAACAAAGGAAGAATTTCCAATTTTTTCAACTGACGTTTTGATCGTTGTTTGTTCCTGGTAATGTCCTTGTGCTAAAAAATCAACTTCCATTCTAGCGATGATCAGATTCCATTTTTTTGGATCAAGATCCGGGATAAAAAATTGAAAGATTGGTTTTCGTGCTTCTTCAAACCACGTTGAATAACTTGCATTGTTAATGTGCCCTAAAGCATCTGTATCGTTGAAGCGTGGTGTAAGGTTGTAAGTTAACATGCGTTCATTCTAACATCAGTGGTTCATCATTTGCATCTTGTTTTCTGAAGATGCGAGGAGTGATGATGGATGTTAGAAAATCAAACACGGAATGGAAGCTCTCTGAAGAAGAATTTAAAAAACGATATCGCAATAATTTTTATGATTCTTATTTTGATCCGCATCGAGAGCAAATAGAAACGTTTGCTGATATTGCATGGCGAGCTTATCTTGAGGGGAGAAAAGCCCCTCATACTAAAAAAGCAGGAAAGGCGTACTCTGATCCCCATTATGATTTGAGTCTAGAATGGTTGGCAGCAAAAGACGCTATTGATAAAGCTCAAATTGAACATGAAAAAAAAGATGGATCACCAAAAATACTTTTGATCAATGCTTCTCATCGCAATGATCACACTTGTCCTGGAGAAATTTCTAAAAGCAGCAGGCTTTATCAAAAAGCGCTGGAGACACTTCATACGGCGGGCGCCGATGTTGAGACGCTAGAACTCAATCAATTAAGCTCAGAATTTTCTAAAAGAATTTTTCCCTGTAAGGCCTGCGTTTCGACGGCCATGCCTCTTTGTCACTGGCCCTGTTCATGTTATCCCAATCACTCACTCAATCAAGTGAACGACTGGATGAATGACATTTATCCCATGTGGGTTCGAGCTCATGGAATTATGATCATTTCACCCGTTTATTGGCATCAATCTCCCAGTGCCCTGAAACTCATGATCGATCGATTAGTCTGTGCAGATGGAGGAAATCCTGATCCTACAACTACTCAAGGAAAAAATGTGGAACTCGCCAAAAAACTAGAATTGGAAGGATGGAGCTATCCTCGACATTTGAAAGGAAGAGTTTTTTCTGTTGTTGTTCACGGAGATGCTATGGGTGTTGACGATTCTAAAAATACTCTTTGCGATTGGCTGGAGGAGATGGAATTAACTCCCACAGGTAATTTGGGAAAAATCGGACGCTACATCGGTTATTTCAAACCATATGCCACCAGTCACCAGGATCTTGATCACGATGAAAATATTTTTCAAGAAGTCGTGAATGCGGCCAAGGCCCTTATCTACTCTGTTCAATCTAATAGAGAGGACAAACTTCGTTTCTCACCTGAGCTAGAGGACCCGAGGCCAAAATGAAAACAATTTTCACGATAGGTCACTCAACACATACGACTCGTGAGTTTATGTCCATACTCAAATCGTTTGAGATCGAAATTCTTGTTGATATTCGTCATTATCCTGGTTCTCGCCATTGCCCTCAATTTGGAAAAACACGGCTGAAAAATAATTTAGAAAGAAACCACATTCAGTATCTTCATTTTGTTGATCTAGGAGGGCGAAGACGTCCGAATAAAGAATCAAAGCTAAACACAGCATGGAGAAGTCCGCAGTTTAGAGGTTATGCTGATTGGATGCAGACAAAAGAGTTTAAAAATGCACTTCGAGAGCTTATTAAAATTGCACGCACACACAGAGTCGTCATCATGTGTACTGAAGCCGTACCATGGCGTTGTCATCGGTCGCTTGTGGGTGATGCTTTGCTTGCGCGAGGATTTGAGGTTCAGGATATATTCGCGGAGGAAAAATCTAAACCGCACAAACCCATTCCATTTGCTAAATTTGAGGGGATGGATGTGACATATCCTTTCGAGGTTTAAGTTGATAATAAAGGCCTGAGTTCGCTAGATATTGAGCACAGTAATGGTTTCCTTCGTACAGAAGGGGAGTGTTTTGAGAGATCCAGTTGGGAAGTGCTATGTATGCTTGTAGCTCCGTTATAAGCATGATTTTTAATTTTAGTATCGGGATTAATCATGCGGGCAAAGACTTCGCTTGGACCACCATTACTTGTTCCTTAGCTAGCTGAGATGCTTGCACCAATGATAAGAGGACGGGAAAAGAGTTCTCGAATTATCTGTGTCATTTGGTCTTCCTTTTTGTCAGTTACGATTCAGATTATCAACCTGGCTTTTCTTAGGCAAACTTCACCCACTTTCCCCGTGCGCGGCCCTCAAGTAAAATGAGAGAATGCGTTTCATCGTCTTTTTATTTACGCTTCTCATTTCTCTTAAAAGTTTTGCGAGTGACTTTTCTTTTACCTATGAATACAGATTTCGACCGACAGGCTTCAGTATTGAACTGGAAGAACTTACAAAACATTTTGAGGATAAAAATTTTAACAGACTAAGTTCTTTTCCCACGGGAAATCTGCCATTCATACATGCAGATGAAGTTCTGTATTCTCAATCCCACACTGGTACAATTTTTATTAAAATAGGATTAATTGCTCCTGCCGATCAACGTTTTAAATTAATCACTTTGGGAAATCTAACACTCTTTCATACCAATACAGCAAGCATCGCTTTTTTTGATTTTTCATCACATGAATTGCAAGTGTTGAGTTCAGGGCTTAATCAAAAAGTTTCATTTTC
>CAMLRB010000072.1 GCA_946482295.1 uncultured Bacteriovorax sp.
TCATCACTTCCTTCACGGCGATCAAAAAAACGAACAACTTGACCATTTGGCCATTCACGAGTTCTTTTTAGAAAATAGTTTTGAACTTGTGCAAGACTTATTTCATTCACAGAATTTTGTTCATTAACTATCATGACAATTTCTTCTGCATGTAGATTAAAACTAAAAATTAATGTGAAGAGAAGAAGCAGCTTTTTCATTAGAAAGCCACTCCTGCAGATAAATCAAAAGTCACATAGTCGCGCTCTTGAGTTGTCACAACCAATTTCTTTTCAACATAGTTATGGAGAGTCACACCCGCACGAATACGGGTATACGATGTTGGAAGCCAGTTGATCCCTGTTCCATACTCGTACTTTGCATATGGATCGAGGACCGCTGATGCACCAGCACCAGTTTTGTTTGTAGGAATATCAGCGTAATCAAAAAAAACGTAAGCGAGAATTTCTTCTTGATAGACGAAATAACTTGGTTCCACATAATAAGTCCAAACATCATTGCCCTTTATTATGTGCCGAGCATATTCGGAAGTGAGAATAAACTTTCCAATGGCAGAACGTAGGTCAATACCAAATGTATTTTCGATTTTTTGAACGATTTTTGATCCTTGATAGGAGAGTCCCCATTGAAGTGTGTTGTCGTTTTTCTTTCCCCATAATCGAAGACCTAATCCTGGACGTTTCACATCTTCTAGGCGGTTTATTGTATAGGCGTTCCAACCTACGATTGAAGAATCTCGGTTAAAATGCGCTTGAAAATTAAACCCATTGAAGAGTGCAGAAATGAGATTTGACGAACGAAGAAGTTGTGGGCCACTTCGACGAATAAAAAGAACGAGTTCACGCTCTTGTGGATAAAATCCAAATGGAACATAACCTATACCACTTAGAAGAGAGTAATGTTCATTGAAGCGATAATCCAAATAACCTTGGGAGAGAATGGCACCAAAATTTATTCCTGAAAACTCGCGAGATTTTGGAAGTCCAATTAGCGCTGCTCGGGGATCATTATGTTGATTGAGATAATTGAAAGTAAAACCCGTTAGAAATTGCGATACAAATTTAACTTTTGGACTATAGTCCGCTGCTAAATTAAGCCCTAAGATGTTGCTAGAATTTGTTGCTTGAAAATGAGTGTCTTCACCATGAACTATAGTAAAGGCAGGTTCGAAAAAACCACCTATCGTCAGGTTGTTTCTGAGGAAGCTATTAACTTTTGTACTAGGGTCGTGAGAATCAAGAAGTAGTTCTTCTTGCTGTTTTTCAAGTTCCTCCACACGTTTTGTAAGTGCGGCCCAATCAGCTTGTGACTGCGTCCATGCGGTAGCAGCATAAACGAAAAGAATGAGAGTTAGTGCAAGATATTTGAACACGAATAATCCCCCCGCTCGAGCTTATAGCAAGGGCTCATGGCAGAAGCAACAAATTGAAGTTGAATTTAAGTAAAATAGTTTTTAGACGCCTAGAGCACGGCCAATGCGTTCAATAAAGAGATTGTAAGTAAAGGGTTTGACGAGAATATTATTGATGCCTAATGAAATAGCCGTCTTCACATTTTCAGCTTCTAGCGTTCCTGAAATGACGATGACGGGAATATCCTTATACTTCGCCCTAAGCTTTATCTCGCGAATAAGTTGCAGCCCATTCATTTTAGGCATCAAGATATCAACAATAATGAGTCCGAAATCCTGATTTTGAATCTTAGAAAGTGCTTCTTTACCATCAGAAGCAAAGACAATTTTATTTTCCTCTACGTTCGACTTAGTAAGATAGTTGGCCATCAAAGACTTAATCTCATCTTCATCATCAATAAGGAGAACACTCTTCTTTTTTAAGAAATTGCTAATTAACTCTAATAGGAATTTTGCTTTCTCGTTCGTCATATATGTTTATTATAAGGCCTCTATTCAATCACCCCAAATCTCTAGACTTAGCTTCATAGTGATTAAAGATAACTTGTGAATAACTCATCCGTAAAAGTTGTCACTTCATTTTCACAGCTTAAGGAATATGCCCATTTTGATGGTCAGTATTACATATTTTTTTCAAACAAAATTCGCAAATTTAGCTGACCCTTGATTCTGCTAACTATCGACAATTTCAAAAATATCGATCTCTTTTTTTTGTCAAACTAGGTCGCCATAAAGTCGGGCCCTATACTCTATTTATATGAAAACAAAACACTTACTCACACTTTCTCTGACTCTCACTTTAATGAACTCATCAGCGTTTGCGAAAAACGGCAGTAACAATGATCGCAATGATGGTGAAAGAGAAGCTGAAATCTTAGTCAGCTCAAAACATTGGTTTAATGGAAACCATGCTGATGACTCATTAAAGATTTATAGCAAGGCAGGCGAACTCAAAACACAAAATTTTAAAGGAATACTTCGAATTCCAGAATCTATTCGAGTAAACGCTGCCCTTGCTCGTGATGTTCAATCACAAGTGGCCTTGATTTTTGATAATCGCATTCAATGTACTTACCAAGCAAAACTCTCAAAAAAGTATTTCAACGCTTACTATGGACTCGCTTCTTGTTCTGATGGTTCACGAGTTGGTGATGAAATAAAAGTTCAAAATAACGTAGGACTATTTTTAAAAGAGAATAAAGGTTTTCCAGCAACCGCTTATGTTGCACTTCCAATTGAAGAAAAATTCGCAGCAGGTTTAAGATTTGCAGATCTCGATGTTTCTAAGGGACAAATTCTCCGTTTCGATGGAGATCTCTGGGTTCCTTCTAACTACATTCCTGATGGTCAGGCCTCTGGAGATGTTCTTGTTTGGGATGGAACAACGTGGACGGCGGCTAAACTCGGTGCAGGTCAAACAGGACCACAAGGTCCTCAAGGACCAGTGGGTGCGCAAGGGCCGCAAGGACCACAAGGTCTTCAAGGTCCAATGGGGCCAGCAGGCCTACAAGGTCCGGCAGGTGCTAAAGGTGAAAAAGGTGATACTGGAGCTACGGGGGCGACAGGGGCTACAGGATCAGTTGGTCCTCAAGGTCCAGCTGGTGTGGCCGGTGTAGCAGGTGCGACTGGAGCAACTGGTGCAAAAGGAGATAAGGGAGATAAAGGCGACAAAGGTGACAAAGGCGATGCAGGTCCTCAAGGTCTTCAAGGCGCGCAAGGGCCACAGGGTCCACAAGGTTTAACAGGTGCTGCCGGAGTGGCAGGAGCTGACGGTGCAAAAGGTGACAAGGGAGACAAAGGCGATAAAGGAGATAAAGGAGATAAGGGCGATACAGGGGCCCAAGGTCTACAAGGACCGCAGGGGCCAGCAGGTATTGCAGGAGCGGTCGGTGCAAAAGGTGATAAGGGAGATAAAGGTGATACAGGAGACGCTGGCTTAGTTTCACTTACAGCTGGTAACGGAATTTTAGGGGGAACAATTCAAGGAAACGGTGGAACGATTGCCGTTAATACAGGTACAGCGGCCGGACAAATCCCAGTGATCGGTACTGATGGAAAACTAGCTTCATCGATTATGCCCTATGCTCAACAAAAAGTAAGTTTCATTAAAGATGTTAAGTCCAACGGGATCCATGGTGGTTCTTGTGACAACACAAAAGGTTGGACTCAAACACGTGATTTAAATTCACTTTCGGGTGATACATCTTTCGTTTCACTCGATAACAATACGATCACACTTGATCCCGGTACTTATACTTTTGAAGCACAGGCGCCAGCTTACCTAGATGGTTTTCACAAAGCAAAGTTGATCAATGCTGTTACAGGTGCTGATGTGATCATTGGTTCAAATGGACGCAGCCATAGTTCAGCTGGTGGGATGGAGCCATCATTCATCATGGGCCAATTAAATCTAACAGCTCAAACATCATTTGTGATTAAACATCGTTGTGGATCGAGAATGGATACTGTCGGATTTGGTCAGGCCGTAAACTTTGATGCTGAAGAAGTTTATACTCAAGTAAAAATTACGAAAATTAAGTAAGAATTTTTTTTTAAACGCGGTTATCATAAATCTATATGAGATTTTTGGTATCCGCGCTTTTACTCACACAACTTTCAACTGTATTTGCAGAAGATGTCGGAAATGGCATCGATGGTGCTTGTGATTTAAGCGGATCTGCTGATACACAAATCACAGCAGCAAGACGAACTTATCAATGCACAACTCTTTTCCTTGATCAAAACTCCAGCGCGTTCAAAGGCGTTGGTGGCGCCCCCCTTATCATAAAAGTTCAAGGAGATGTTCGCTTGCTTGCCGGAGTTACACTCGATTTAAGTGGCGCCGATGGATTAGCGGGAATTACAGGTTTAGTTGGTGATACATCAGTCGCGCGAGCTGGTGGATTAGGAGGAGCTGGAGGTTACTCTGGTGGCTCTTCACCAAGTCCAGGAGTGAACGGTACGGATGGTGGTGGTCCAGGTGGTGGTGAATTTGGTGATTACGTTGCTATTGCAACTTTCGCCAGTGCTTATGGCGGCGGCGGTGGTGGAGGCTCTTACAAAACACGCGGCGGAACTGAATCACTGGATGGAAATGATGGTGATAACGATGTCATCAATTCTCGAGGACCAAATGGTCCAGTTCCACTAGGGAATGAGAGTTCTTTCGAGACTACTTTCGCAGGAGGATCTGGCGGAGGTGCTGGTGGTGGAGCAGAATCAAGCTCAGATTTTTACACTGGCAGTAGCGGCGGTGGCGGTGGCGGAGCGATTCGAATAATTTCTGGTGAAGATATTCTTATTGAAGGAACAATATTAGTTGATGGCGGCAACGGTGGTGGCTCAACAGTTGCCCCAATCCATTCTGGCGGAGGCGGTGGAGGTTCAGGTGGATCCATATGGTTGCAAGCAGCAGGGTCTTTAACAATTTCGGCCTCAGCAACATTATCAGCAGTGGGTGGAGACTTCGGTCGAAATGATCTGTTGTACGGATTTGGTGGAGACGGCGGAGAAGGACGAATTCGTCTTGATGACAGTGATGGAGTTGTCACTATCAATGGCGCACTTTCGACGGCCCCTTATTCAACTTCATTTACTCCTACACCCATATCAAGCGGTGGTGGTGGAGGCACTAGCGGATCTGGAGCAGTTTCAGTGAGACAATACGATAGTGGGATTTCATGCGCGCGCACTATTGACGAAGACATGATTCCTTTTATCTCGGCCATTATTTTTGGTTTAGGTGTTTCACTCGGTCTGGGTCGTTTGATCAAAATCAAAACTCGTTCCCATTTTTAATCCAATTGTTGTGAAGGAATGTTTGCCAGCATCTTTATCGACTGACATTGATTCGAAAAAGGGACCAACAATCCATTTAGGATTTATTTTGTAAGAAGCTTCAAGACTGATATTAATCGCGCTCAGTGCGCGAACATCGAAAGCAAAGAGGAACGATTCACTTTCTTTAGAGAGACCAAGTCCTAAAAGCGGGAGAGTTTCAGCGGTATCATTAATGGTAGTTCCACTTTCTATATACAGAGTTCGTTTAAGGGCAGAAACGCTTAAACCATAGTTCATGAATGAAGCATTTCTCATCAGTTTTATTTTTGCATCCAGATCGGTGAAAGTTATTTTATCAAAAACTTTTCCTCGACTTACTCTTAAGCCTGCATCCCAAAAATCAATCCAGCTTATATCCAGAGTTCGGTGATATTCCATAAAAAAACCACTTGTCACTGTTCCATCAACTTTCGCTTCATACTGAGTTGCCTTGTTTTTATAAGACAATTTGTGCGGGGAAAGACCTAATCTAAATAAATGCCCAGAGGGTCTGTAGGGAATCGATAAAAGCTTGGCCGGTACGATTTCTTCAGATTTAACATCAAGCGGTTTTGTTTCCTCTGCGATAATAATCGGGGCAGGTTTTTCACAAGTGGCCATGAACATTCTACGTTTCGAAGAAAATTTTCCACTTGTTACTTTCCAATAATATTCACCAGGAGAATTTTTCAAATCATCACAAGTAAGTGTGTGTTCCTCTTTTTTTGTTTTTTTCGTGAGCACTAATTTTTCAAATTCTAAATCACGTGCAATGAGGAGTGTATAGTGATCGGAGTTAATCGATTTCCAGGAAAAAGTAACACCATCATCGATTTTTGTAAGAACATTTTCTCGATGAGCAGGTGATTCAAGTTCCATAGTGGTGAAGGCCTCTTTTTCAGCTTCTTCATCGTTTTCAATGACGAGTTTAGAAAGTTTTGAGAACTCAGTTTGTCTTCCCCAGAAATCTATATAGGCCACTTGCCAAAAAAAGGTACCAGGTATGGCCTGTTTCCAAACGACCTTGGGGTCTTTCGTTAGTAGTCTCTGAATAAGTTTTGTTTTATCTTTGTCGGCATAAATTTCTACTACATATTCTTTTGCACGAGTTTGCACCGGAAGTGCCCATTCTGTTTCGGCCACAGGATCATCTGCATGAGCGCGCGAAAAGAAAAAATCAAGAATGTTCAAAAATGATGAACTCGTTGGGACTTGATAGCGGAGTTTCAAATTTAAATCTGGAATTTGATCCGGAGCTTGAAGGGGAGGGGAAGGCTTTAGTTCTACACTCACTGGTCTCGAAAATTCTTCACCTTTAGGACCTTTTACTTTAACTCGCCAAAAATATTTACCAGGGCGACCGACAACAGTATTAATGGATGACGATTTGAGAACTTCATCCTTCAATTTTTTTTGAAACTGTTCATCTTCTGCAAGTTCAAAATGATAATCAGCATTGCTAAATTCTTTCCAGGCAAATTTCACTAACTGATCAGGTTTTTCTAATTCAATCACTGCTCCTGAAGATGGGAGCTGAGAAAGGGCCAACGGCTTCTTGAATGTAATTTTACCTTGTAGAATGTTCGTCTTAATTCCTGATGGGCTCACACCTTGAATCGACCATTGATAATTTCCAGGTTTTGAAACTTGAACAATTGTATTAGGACTGAGTGATTTAAAACTATAAGTTTGTCCTGACCCCTTTAGCGTTACTGTGTAATTAAAATCGTAAAGCGGACCATCCCATTGGAAGGAATGTTTAATGGAGCCTTCATCATAGGAAACAATTTGCAGATCATCTGGCATTAGCTTTTTGAGCTCAACCGGACGCTCTTCTATAACACTCAATTGAACTGGCCCACTCCAGAGAGCATGTGGCCTACTCGAGTCCCATCCTCTCACTTTCACTTGATATTGACCTGTTTCTTCAGGAGACCATTCTAAATACGAAACATTTGTTTCGATTATTTTTTCATTGATTTGAATTTGATATTTTTTGAACTCTTCACCAGAAGCTGTTTTCCAATTGATAAAGACGCTGCTTTTTTGATTAATTGCCTTTGTAACAATCGTTCTATCGGTGCTTACAATGAGTGGTTTTTCTTTAACCAGACTAAATGAACGAACCGGTCCACTCAGACCATCAGTGGAGACCAGTTTCCAGAAATAGGTTCCTTCTTCAGAAAGAGTAGCATCAATAGTATCTGAATCGAGTGGTTTGATAACGGTTGGAGAAGTGAAATCAGCGATTTTAGAGATGATTAATTCGCCAGAATCTGTTGCTTGATTTTTTTTGATTTTAAACTGAATAGCGATCTGATCATTCATGAAAATACGTGTGTTGTTTTTTGGAGTTAATTGTTTGAGTGTAAGCTTTTTAACTTCAAATTTTCCTGCGGCCTTGTCTTCTATTAGAACTTGATCAGTTGTAAGCTGAGTTTTATCATTTCCTTGTTGAAATTCAGCGGAACCCTCCAAAACCATAAACTTATTTTCTTTTGAACCTTGTTCAATTTGAATGTTCGCGTTTTTTGAATTGAGAGTATATTTTTTGCTTGCGAGCTCAACATTTAACGTAGATTGATTCGGCCTCAATTCTGCATTGAGATTACCTCGTTCGAGCGCAAGGGTAGGTTGAGCAGAATCTGTTTTTTTAATTTTGAGTAGACTATTTTCAAATAAATTAATTTCGGGACCACGCTCAAATTTAATCCTGGCAGATGATTGTTCGTGAGTGTAAATTTCATCGTTCATTTCAAGGACATCGCCCTGATCAACGTCAACCCATCCTTGATAAAAATCGCGTTTTCTTTTAACAGTTTTGAATTGATCGACGATAGAGGCAACTCTTTCTTCACTGACAGACTGGGAGTTGAAAAATTTTTGACCATAAAGCATGTAAATGCTTCCCAGACCGGCGATGGCCATAATCAAAATTAAAAAGTCATCAAGCGACTTATGTCTCATTTCTTCCACTAGTGTAATTTTCAAATCTTATTGTAACATTAGATGAGATAAATCAATTGCTAGGAAGAATAATCTTGATTAGAAAAGTCAGATTTCCTTTGAGATATAAATTCGTTGTCGCGATCTCAACGTTACTATTGTTAACGATGGCGTTCTATCTTTCCTACGCATTAAATATTTTCAAAGCAGATAAAGCAGCGGATGTTTATTCCATCACTCTCTCGAATTCAATATCTTTAAGCGAACGTCTAAGACTTCTCATTGATCAGGATATTAAATCGCTTGAAACTTTAGATGTTGATTCTTCTCACTGGCCAACATGGCTGGAGCGTACTCCACAGGCCCTCGTCATAGAGTGCTTAACAGTAGATGGATCTCATCAATATTTGGCCAACGAAAAAAAATTATCTGAAGCAACTTCCTCATCTGAAGGCTTCACAGTTGAAAAGAGCAGCGTAGAAAGACTCCGCTCTCTTCCAATGGGAAGCTTGCAAGTTGAGCAAGGATTTATTAAAGGTTTTCCAGCTCACTATAGTGTCCTTGCTACACTTGGGAATGGAATGAAGTGCGCACTTCATCTATCTACAGAAAAGCTAATGCCTTTAATGAATGAAACGCTAAATTATGGTTCATACATCGTCGCAGATAATGGCTCCATGTTTCTAAAACTCAACGATGTTAATGTTTCTTCACAGCAATTAAAAAAAATTGTAACAGACGCAACTGTTTCAACTATTCCCCAAGGTGTAAAACGATTTGTTGAAGATAAGAACATTATTATCCGCGCATTCTCTAAAGCTAATCCATTTGGTTTAACGGCAATTACAGAAATCGAAGAAGAAAAGGCCTTCCTTGCTTCAACCCAACTTATTCAAAAATCTCTTTTCTTCGGAATCCTCCTTCTTTCAGTGGCCGTCATCACTGGAATTTTATTTACGAGAAGAATGACAAGAAATGTTCAGACCCTATTTGAAGCAACCTCTCAAATGGCCGAAGGTAATTTTAATGTGAACCCTCAAGCATCCGGTCATGATGAAATTGGGGCCCTTACCGATTCATTCGTCGACATGAAAGATAAGATTGTTGCCTACATGATTGAGATGAAAGAGAAGGCGAGGATTGAAAGCGAATTAAAAGTCGCCCAACTCGTGCAGCATTCATTTTTTCCTAGACATGGAATTATTAAAAAAGATTACAGTGTTGAAGGGATGTATAAACCTGCATCAGAATGTTCTGGCGATTGGTGGGGTTTTTTCGAACAGCCAGGAAAAGTGACACTTGTCGTATGTGATGCTACCGGACATGGAGTGCCTGCTGCGCTTATCACGGCAGCGGCCCACAGTTGTCTTTCCACACTAAAATTAGATGCTGAAACAAAAACGATTCATCCGCACGATGTACTAGAGAAATTAAATAAAGTTGTTTGTTCCATGAATTCGGATCTTCTCATGACGGCGTTTGTTTTAGAGATAGATGAGAACGAAAGACGTGTAACCTATGCAAATGCTTCTCACATGGCCCCTTACTATCTCAAAAAAGGGCAAGAAGGTTATTCTAAAGAAGGTCTAACTCCACTCATCGAAAATAATGGACCTCGAATGGGAGAAAAATACGGCTCGCAATATTCAGAAAATAGTTTTGAGTATCGACCTGGTGATCGTATTGTTCTTTTCTCTGATGGTCTAACTGAAATGGAAGTTGAAGGTAAGGCATGGGGACAAAGAAATTTTTTAAAGAGTCTTTATCAGAGTGCTCATCACTCGAGTAAAGGACTTATTCAGGGTGTTTGGCAGGATTTTCAAAATTTCTGTAAAGGCCATTCCCCACAAGATGACGTTACACTTCTTGCAATTTCTTTTAACAATGAAATACCGGTGCTAACTTCGGAATCAAACTTAGACGCCATAATTGATGAGAAACCAGAATTTGTTCTCAGCCAATTAAGTAATGCTGAGAATATTAATTTCTTAAGTAGAAGTCAGCTCAACCATCTCATTGGTCACAACACAATTGATCTCAACAGAGAACTCAAGCTCGTTCAAATTTTGGAGAGTAAACAGGTATTCAATTTAGAAGATACTGTGAACGATCGCTATAAAAAGAAAATTTGGCACTTACACGAAAATAGTGAAGTACGACCTGCCATAGCAGAAATGGTGACTCTCTTTAATGAAGATTACTCACCGGCGATCAGCGGAGAAATTCTTAGCCTCGTTAGTGAGGAATTACTCTCAAACGCTTTCTATCACAGTAGTTCAGAAGAATCGCATGCACGAGGCCAGTCAGTCTCTCTTATACAAGGAAAAGAAGTCGAATATCTAGTTGGGGCCAATGAAGACTACGTCATCATATCTGTGCGTGGACCATCGAGTTTTTCTTCTCGCGAAAAAATTATTGAAAGCATTCATCGTGGTTACGAACAAAAAGCTCCTGTCGATGGAAATGGAGGAGCAGGTTTAGGACTCTATCTCATTTTTGAGAATTGCCAGCAATTCTGGGTGATAAATTCCACTGGAGCTGAAGGACAGATTATCTGCGTTTTTGAAAAGTTTAATCGTTATAAAAAAGCTAAAGAAAGAATTACTTCGTTTCATTTTCTATCTAAGGAGATTATCTAATGACCGAAAAACTTAATATCAGTACTCGCATTAGCGGGGATGAAGTCTATATCACTCTCGATGGTACAATCGATGAAGACGCAAACTTTGATAAAATAAAATCACTCGCACTTAAAAAATACATTTTTGATTTTAATAACGTTGTAATGATCAATTCATGTGGTATTCGTGAATGGATCAAATACTTAAAAGAGATTGAGAGCGCTACGATCGTTTATCAGAACTGCCCACAGATCATTATTGAACAAGTAAACATGGTACACGGTTTTATTCGAAAAGGAGTGACCGTTGAATCCTTTTATGCTCCTTATTTTTGCGAACAGTGTGACACTCCCAAAAAAATTCTTTTAAAGGATTCGGAGATTGTTAATTCCAAACCACCTGTTAAACACTGTAATACTTGTAAAGAAGAATTAGAATTCGATGCTATTGAAAAGCAATATTTCAGCTTTTTAGGACAAGGAAAATAATCATATGGATTCTTTTGATTATCTAGACGATTTATTTGAGCCAGTTTTAATTGCTGATCAAATGGAAAGCATCGTTTACTACAATCCAAGCTTTTTAACTTTTTTTAAAGTCACACCAAGAATTCTGGCGAAGCAAGCAAGTTATGTAGATTATCTTCTTTCGATCATTCCAGAAATGCAAAATTTTTATCAGGACCTGATCTCGCACAAGCAAGCGATCAGTTCCGAGTTAACCTATATGCACGAAGGTCAAGACTTCACTGTTATTATCAAAGGACAGGTTCGTGATTCTGGCCACGTCATTTTGCTTTTTAAAGATGTGACGGTTGAGAAAAACCTAAACGATAAATATCGTGCAATGGTCGAGGAGTTAAAAAATACTTACTCCCAAGTCATCCAATCCGATAAACTTAAAGTCATTGGAGAAATGACGGCCAACATTTCACATGAAATTAATAATCCGCTTACAGTCGCTGTAGGAAATACAGAACTCATAGGATTTTCTTTGGAATCGAATGATCTCAACACCCAGAGAGAGTCGATGACAAAATTTCACAAAAACATTAATCACTCACTTGAACGCATTAACAAAATCATCACAAACATGAAAGAATTTTTGCATAAGAGTGAAGATAAAAAAGAATATTGTGAAGCTAAGGAAATTGTCGAAAAAGCAGTGGCCTTTACAGGTCCTTCTTTAAAAGGCAGTCCGATTCAGATGAAAGTCAATATCGTTGGTAAACCACCTATTCTTTTGGTTAATAAGATTAAGATTGAGCAAGTTTTTGTTAACCTAATTCAAAATGCTATTGATGCACTTAAAGATACAACTATTGATAATCCAAGTGTAACAATTGAACTGGCCTCTGAGAAAAATGGAAACTTCATTCGTTTCGATGTGTACGATAACGGACCAGGTATTTCACAGGAAAACCGCGATAAGATTTTTGAAACATTTTTTACAACTAAAGAAGTGGGCAAAGGAACAGGTCTGGGTCTTTCCATTTCGAATCGAATCATTCAAGCACATCAGGGGAAGTTAGAATTGATCGATTCAGCACAAGGTGCTCATTTTAGAGTAACTCTTCCGGCCATTGGTATCGCTGGACACGTTAGCGGAAATTGGGAGCGTTTGATTAGTGAAGGTGAGCAATTGAAGAAAGTTCTTGTCGTTGATAATGAAACACACATTCTCAATCTTTGCATGAATTTTCTATCAGACAGTGATTTTCATTTTTTAGGTGCTTCAAGTGCTGAAGAAGCTTTGAAAGAGCTCGATCGTAGTTCAGTGAATCTCGTCATTTCAGATGTTCGTATGCCAGGCATGGATGGTGAAAAATTTATTAGAGAAATCAGAATAAAAGGGCATGATGTTCCTGTTCTTTTTATGACGTCTAAAGATTTTATTGAAAAATACCGCAAAATTAAAGATGAGTTGAAATTGGAAGGAATTATTATCAAGCCATTTACAAAGGAAGAATTGCTGAGTGCAATTAAGACGGCGGTAAAATGAGTCCGCTTTCAAAAGAGAAAATATCCATTCTTGTTGTCGATGATGATCCGAAGATAAGAGAAATGCTTCAAGCTTTTTTTGCACTTAAAAGTGATGATTTCATTTGTGTAACAGCGGCAGATACGCAACAGGCCTTTTTAAAAATTGCAAACCAAGATTTTCATATTTTTATTATCGATAATGTCATGCCTGGAAAAAGTGGTATTGAGTTCGCTCTTCATTTGAAAAAGCATCCTAAATATTATCGCACCCCTGTTCTACTTATGTCAGGGGCGCTTATGCAAGAGGATGTCATCAAGGCCATTGAGGGGGGGATACGTGAAATTATTGTGAAGCCGTTTGCCTTGAAAAATCTAATGGATAAACTGACACCCATTATTAAAAAAATGTCTACTTCGCATTAGTGTGATCTTTTGGATCTGTTGATGTCGATAATTTCCTGATCTTACCTTTCTTTAGTAGCTCTCTTTCAGCAATTCCTTTTGTATCAGGAATCATGTGTGTACTAAAGGGAGTTTTGTCACCTGAAAATTGCGTTTGAAGTACAATTTTAATTCTGATGTCGTCACCTACGAGAAGACCGCCATTATCTAGTTTTTTATTCCACGTCATTTTGTAATCTTTGCGATCTATATTTCCAGTTAGGGTAAAGAAGTGATTGTCTTTACCCCAAGCATCTTTCCCTTGCCCCTTGTAAATACCTTGGAAAGTCATTGGACGAGTAACACCTCTTAGAGTCATTTGGCCATTTACTTTAAAAGTATTATCAGTTGCAATTTTTACTTTTTCTTTCGAGTTAAAAGTAATGTAAGGATGAACTTCTGTGAGCAAAAACTCATGACCTCTCAAGTGAAAATCCCGTTTTTCATCGTTGCTATCTACACTATTTGTATTGATTTCAACCTTGATATTCGAGAGTTCTTTTGTCTTTTCGTTAAAATCAAATGTTCCTCTGAAAACTTTGAAGACCCCGTCTACATCGGACATAACCATATAGTCGATGTTGAAGGCTATTTTCGAGTGTTCACGGATTATTTCATAAGGTCGAGCATGGGCCGCACTCATGACTAAAAATGTAAGAAACACAATCATTAAATTATTCATATGAGCTCCTTGATCACATTCTAAACTCTAAACTGATAAACGGCATTAGACAGAGGTGTCAGAGTATAGCACAAAGGTCACATTGTTGTCCCATTTTACTTGTTATTCAATAGATATTGAGGTTAGCATAAAAAGATGGGTACACATAGACATCATTCATTAGACGAATTCGGACTCAGGCATGTCACTAAGGAAGGAATACGAATTGAACCTTTGCAGGAAAGGCTAGAACCAAAAGTCCCCTTTCCTCATAAACACGATTTTTATCAGATTATACTTATTGCCGAAGGAGCAGGCTGGCATCAAATTGACTTTGATCGCTTCAAGGTCGAGGCCCGAACACTTTATATCGTAAAACCAGGTCAAACACATGAATGGAAAATCAAATCAGATGTGAAGGGGCAGGTTATAGAGTTTAATCACTCTTCAATAGGAAATGAAAAAACTATTGTTGATATATTGATGCAGATTGATCTACTTCCAGAGTTCATGAAGCTTGATAAAAAGGAATTTGTTTGTTTGGAACAAATTTGCCAACTCATGCAGAGTGAATTTGAAGGTCAAAAAAAACTAGCAGATCAGGTTCTCGAGCATCTTGTCGCAGCTTTCCTGCAAATGATTCTACGAAACAGTAAGGCGAAAGATGTTTTTATACCCACAAGAATCGTCAATAATTTTAAACTTCTCCTTGAAAAGCACTACAAAGAATTTCATGAAGTGCAATTTTATGCACAGAAATGTGGGCTAGCACCCAAGGCTTTCACAATGCAAATATCAAGAGCGCTAGGAAAATCTCCCCGTGATCTCATTCAGGAGAGGTTAGTCGTAGAAGGCAAAAGATTTTTGGCCTACTCGGATTGGGGGATTGCAGAAATCGGTTATGAATTAGGATTTGCAGATGCAAACTACTTCAGCCGTTTTTTCAAACAACATGTTGGAGTGTCTCCCGGCGTTTTCCGTGAAGATCATTCTCAGAGCGCAGTTTAAAAATAACGGCACCTCCAAATTTGCGAAGTGGTGGAATCATCTTGAACAAAAAATGATCGAACATTTCAAGTAGACTCACTGTTTTATCCTCTTGTTTTCTGAAAAATTTATCAAGTCTCGAAAAGAGATAGAAGTTTTCAATTTCTATTTCTGGAAATGATTGACGAATGAGCATGAGGTCATATTCGTTGAGCTTTCTTTCATCTTCAGTAATATGAGAGGACAAAGATGCATCATTCGGAAAAAAATACTTTATAAGTTTTGTATTTCTTATTTTTTCAAAGAGTGGAACTTCAATAGGTTCTCTAAAAACTGCAAGCCCACCAGGTTTTAACACTCGTTTGATTTCTCTGATTGCAAGAGGAATGTCGACATGGTGAAGAATATCAATGCCCACAATGAGATCAAAGCTCTTATCGGGAAAAGGTAATTGTTCGGCAACCGTTACTAAAAACTTTCCTTTATCACTCCAACCATTTTTTTGAAAAAGTTTTTGGCAGTAATCTATATTTTTTTCACAAATATCAAATCCAGTTACTCGAAATCCAGCTCGTGCAAATCGAATAGCATTTTCTCCAGGTCCACAGCCAAAATCTAAAAGATGAAGGGGGTCTGAAGCTTTCTTTTGTTCTCTCAGTGCCAATTCAAAACTTCTCCAATAAGAATTCCATGAACGAAATTCACGTCCCGTTAACGGACCGTCTACCGGAGAGAAATCAATATTTTGATTAAGGTCAAAAAAAGAAGAATATTTTTCGTAGTAGTCACGT
>CAMLRB010000073.1 GCA_946482295.1 uncultured Bacteriovorax sp.
TAAACGAAGACCTGCTCCAAATCCGTTAAGATCAGTTTCATCATTACTAAAAGGTGCAGGAAAGTTAAGATCCCCTTCTCCTTTTTCATATGTCACCATTGGTTCGAGAAAAACTCCGCCTTTATCAGCAAAACATAGACTCGGAACTAAAAGGAGCGACATCGCTCCAACTAAAATTTTCTTCATAAACATCTCCTTCGTTAATCAACAGCATCTTCAACTTTATCAGCACCTGATTTAATTGCATTACTTGCTCTCTTTGCAGCACATTCCATCTTTCCATTAATATATCGACACGATTTATTTTCAATATTGCGCTTTGCTTTTTTTAGAGATCTTTTGTTGTCATTCATGTTCTCTGTAAGTCTTTCTTTTGTTTCTGTTGAAGCAGGATTTCTAATTTTAGATTCTCCAGAATAGACAATGTTCATTCTGAAAATATTAAGGAGTAAAGCAAACATAAAGATGAGAAGAAATTTCGCTTGTAGCGATTTTAACATGTGGATCTCCTAGTTTATTTATCTGCATTAACGATGATTGCAGAAGATTCATTCATGACTCTATTGCTAAAAAATTGCAGAATCGATGCCGTCCTTTCAACACATTCCTCTGTGATGTTTTAGCTAACATAACTCTCTGCTGTGGTTGCAATATTCCCCAATTTTTTTAGAGACACGAATTGATTCAAGACATTAAGAAGTTATTTTTAATCTGTTTTAGTCAGTCGGACTTCACTGGCACAACTTTTGGAATAAGCCGATTTTAGGTAATGAAGAAGTCTTTTTTTAAGGAGGAAAAATGAACACACAAATTGCCAAAGGTGCAATGAATGAACTTAAAGGTGAACTCAAACAAACCTGGGCGAAACTCACGGATGATGACATCAATTATCTCGATGGAAATGTTGATGAAATAATCGGTAAAGTTCAACGCGCTTATGGTTTTACTCGAGAGCGTGCACAAGAAGAATTTAATCGTTTTAAAAAATCACATGCAAATTATTTTCGCGATGAACGCGAGATGAATACCAAGGAGTCAAAGATGGCAACTTCATTTAATAGTTCGGTAAATTCACCTTCAATGAGCAATATTAAAAACCGTACTTCTCAATTTGTTTCAGACATTAGCGATAGTGAATACATGGAACCAAGCGAGTACATGAATAAGGTAAGAGAATACGGATCAGTTGCGATGGAAAAGAGCACTGAGTTTGTAAAAAGATATCCGGGTTATACAATCCTGGGGGCAGCTGGAGTTGGTTTTCTTTTAGGAGCATGGCTTTCAAGAAGAAACTAAGACCATAATTAGAGAAGTTATTATACTTGGGCCTATTGTGTAATAGGCCCAGCTTTGTTTGGAGGTCCGATGAAATGGCTATTGATAATCTTCTCTCTTTTATTTAGACCGTTTTCACGATCATCTTCTGGTGAGCATACAAGTCTTGCTGCCGAGATGAAGCAATTTTTCGTTGATAACGGAAAAAAGGTTCTGCTCGCAATGACACTTTCCTCTCTTGTTTCTTCAATTTTTGTCGCTGGTCTTGTTATCTCGATTATCACATTGAGTGCGCAGTATGATCAAAGTGGAAGCTTTGGGTTATCGGCCATGATTCTTGGTGGATTAGGAATGATGGCCCTTTCTCTGCTGATTGGTTGGATTGCATTCTCACCTGGTCGTGAATCACGTGCAGAAGCTAGAGAAAATGAAATGCAATCACGTCATACTAGTGGAAATAACATCAGTGATGCTCTTGTTTTACTCATTCAAGATTTTGTTAAGGAAAGAGAGTTCAATCGATTAAAACAAAATAGCATGACTCCTGAAGAGGCCTATTTGGGTGGTAATCGTGCACCGACAGAAGAAGAAAGACTGACTCGACAATAAAAAAATGCAACCCTAGGGTTGCATTTTATTTTTTATAATATTCTAAATTTTAATGAGTCGCGATTTAAGCATCTCGCGTTTTAAAATGGCCTGAGTCTCAAGCCACCCCTTGACCAGATCGTACCCCTTAGTCACATTGAGCATAAGTTTATAATAATCTTTTTGAATAACTTTAAATTGTCTTTTAATGGCATCTTCTCGTCCCTCAAGAGAAGTCTCTGGCGCATGTTCTTCACTCACATGTGGATGTGCAACTGTATGAAGTAATTTTTTTTGTCGCGCATTTTTTTTTGGTATTGTCTTTTTAATTGGCATAACACTCCTCCTTCGCCCATGCTATTTTTCCCTCTTCATTAGAGCAAAACCCATGCCCAAGCAACTTATTCAATTATAATCAGAGCTTTCACAAATCAGACAAATGTCTACAGTCATTCGAGGTAATTCGCCCACTAATGCAGAAGCTCATCCCCTACAAGTTGTTAAAAAATTTTGAAGACCCTATTGGCATATCTACTGCAATTCATCTTCGCGTGTAGCGTGTAGATGTCATGTTAAAACAAGGAAAAGGGAACAATGCTAAATTGGCCGAAAGTGAAATCACAAGTTTTAAAGAAGTGGAATAAGCTTCATGATTCCGATGTTGAACAAACAAAGGGTAATCGTGAGCAACTAAAAAAACTTGTGCACGATCACTATAAGGACACATCACGCTTTGATGCTGAATACAAGGCCATTTGTGAAAACTGTTCACAACCTTCAGCTGAATCAACTGCAACGAAACCTTATCGATCACCTAACATGACGGATGGCTGGAAAAAAGGATCTGGTATGGATGTTGGTTCACAATCTGGATCAAATACCGTGACAGAAGGTTCAGACAATCCGGGAACTGATTCAACTTGGGGCTACAATGGTGTGGACACAAATTCAGAATCAAGTGACATTCATCCAGGTGGCCAAGTGAATACAAAAGAATTTATGCAATCAAATGAACCCATTATATCTGACCGTTCCTATAGTGAAGCTCCCGATGAATTCAGTCCTATTCAAAATCCACGCAGTCATGCATCGGATATCCCCTTAGGAGGAGGCCTGTCTTCCTCTGCAAAAAATTCTTCAGCACATAATGCTGTCTTCAATTCATTCGAGGATCATTCTAGGAGCACTAAGAAGCTGTAAGTTTCCTCGACGAAATTCACAGTCTTGTTGAAGCACCACCCTAGCGGTGGTGCTTTAATTTTTGGGGTAAAATTCCAATCTTGTTTAAGTAGATATTAAGCTCTTGCTGGTTAATGTCACTGGCCCGAGCTTTGCTCTTTTAAAGAGTAAAGTATGGCCGGAGGTTAAAATGACAGGCACACCTATAGTAGACGATAAATTTAACATCGTTGACATTCTTTTGATGGATCATCGTTACCTCAAAAAATGTATTGAAGTGTTAAAAGATGAAGATGAAAGTGAAGACGAAAAACTTTTTTTTGGAAAAAGCTTTTTGGATACTTTAAAGAAACATTCACTCGCTGAAAAACAATCTGTATATAGTCCTCTTTTGGAAATGAAAGATATACATTCAATCATTTTAGAATGTCAGATTGAGCATGGTATTGTGGATGCAAAAGTCGAATGGTTAATTCCTAAATTAAATTCTGAAAATAAAATTTCGGATGAGACAGAAGCCGAGCTTAAAGTGCTCGCTGAATTGGTCGAACATCATTTAAAAGAAGAAGAACATGAGATGATCCCGAAGATCGAAAAAAACTTGGACAGTGAGATTCTGAATGAAATTGGATTTCAATTTTTTAAATTAAGAGGATTTACTACCAAAGATCTCGAGGACTATCCAGATCTCCAGGAAGAGGTCACAAAATGGAGTCATGGCCACGAGGCCGTCTCAAGTCAGTATTTGAATAAAGTTCACCAATATGTAAATGAGATGACTCATTAGTATGATGGGTCCCATGAGCGGCTGCGTTTTTCGCGGCCGCTTTTTTGTTCGAGGTCATCATGCAAATAAAAGGTCGTAAAATTAAAAATAAATATATCGTTCTTCTCAGTATATTTGCACTTTTTTTGATTGGCCGAGCAACTCTTCCGTCCTACCTCTTGAAAAAAACTAATGAATACCTCGGAAGCTTTTCACCTACGTATGCCATTCATTTAGATGATATGGATTTGAGTTTTCTTCGTGGGGCCTATGAATTTGAAGGCGTAAAAGGAACGTTAAAAGATAAATCGAAAAAAGAGTTTCTGAGCATCAAAGAAGTAGACGTCTCAATTGCATGGAGAGAAATACTTAAGGGACAAATCGTCACTGACATTATCGTTGATGATATCGATTTCGTTATCATCAAAGATATTAACAAACTTTCAACATCTAAAGAATCCCGCAACAAAACAAAAGATTATCTTTTTCCATTAAAGATAGAAAAAGTTGAACTACGTCGTTCATCCATCACTCTTGATGAATACCAGGCGATTGATGGAAATGGAAAAATGCGCATTTCGAACATCAATGGGATTATAACTAATTTACGTCCTGAAAATGAGAGACCCCTTTCACGTTTTGATTTAACAGCAAACATACTCGATTCGAGTAAAATTAAAATTGATGGAAGTCTCAACCAACTCCAGAAACCACTTGCATGGACAGTTAATGGAGAAATGAATAAAGTTGATCTTCGCCAATTTAATCCTCTTTTATTAGCTAAACTTCCTCTCACATTTACAAAAGGAACAATGGATCTCTATGCTGAGGCCCAATCCAAAAATGGTGTTGTAAGAGGTTATATAAAACCCTTTTTGAATGATCTCGACATTGTAAATAATGAAGGAGAAGATTTTAAAGGTTTAAAACATTTTGGAGTAGAGATCTTAACCGCATTAGGAAATGTCATTTTGAGAGATGAATCTAAAAATCGAAGCGTGGCCACCAAAATAGATTTTACCTATGATAAAAAATTCGATGTAAACGTGGGTGAAGCTGTAAAGAAGGCGATTAAACATGGAACTGCTGATAAAGAAGATAAAGAAGAACAAAAAGATATCATTGAACGTGGAGTAGAAGGCCGTTATGGCGAAGTTGGAGGATCAGATGTCGAAGCCGAATAACTCTCTCACTCTCTTGTTAACATTATTAGGTGTCATTGCTCTTTATGCATGTTCACCTGATTCACCGAGCAAACCTGGTCCCGGACCAAAACCACCGATCGTCACGGAAGGAAAGAACTAAATATAACGTTTCACCGTTTTGAGAAGTGTGTTTAAGTCAACTGGCTTCACTAATATATCAGTGTAGAGAGAAGAATCTGTCGATTTTTTAATATCCTCAGGGGCCGCTGAAATCATCACGACTGGACAACTGTGATTTTTTCGAGTGAGGAACTCATTACCTTTCATTTCTCCCATATGGAAATCAAGAACAATAAGATCAGGTGGGTAGAAAGTATGTTCGAGATCATTAAGTGCGAGTTCACCACTATCAAAAGCGAGTACGCGATATCCTTCTTTCTCTAGTGCCCAAGAGAGAACTTCGCGAAGATCGTGATCGTCATCAACGAGATAAACAGTTTTAATAATATCTTTTCGCTGAGAAAATTCGGGTGAGACCTTTTGTTCAGCCTCGTGAACGGCAGGAATTTTAAAACTAAAAGTCGCGCCTCTTCCTTCTGAGCTATTGGCCTCTATGAAACCACCGTGGGCCTCAACAATGGATTTACAAATGAAAAGACCTAGACCATTTCCTGTTCCACCAGTCCAATATTTTTCGAAAATACTTGGAAGATCTTCCGGATGAATTCCAGGACCATTGTCACGGATGGCAAAAACAGTCTCTCCCGATTCCTCTTCGCTCAGTTCGATAACAATTTCCCCTTCATGTGGTGTGAACTTCATTGCGTTGGAGAGGATATTGGAGAGAACTTGATGGATGCGTTCTTTATCTAAATAAGTGCTCGCCTTTTTTTGAAAAACACTTTTTTTAATGGTGAGATTTTTTTCTTGAATGAGTGGTTTTAAAGAATCAAGAACATCATTAACAATAATCAATGGATTGTGATGACCTTTTCTAATAGTAAATGTTTCTCCAACGCTCTCTTCATATGGATTATTCTGTTCAAGAAGATCGGAGACTAAAACTTTCAGTCGATCAACTGTTCTTAGTATTCGCTGTGATTGAGAACGAAGATCCCGCATAACTTCAGGCCCAGGATCTTTTTGTGAAAGCAGATCTAACAATTGAGCATCTAACTGAATGGCCGCTAGTGGATTTTTAATATCATGATAAACAATAGCAAGCATTTCTTCTTTGGCCGCCATGGCCCTTTTGGCTATCGTTCTAGAGCGAGCCTCTTGTTCGTGAACAGCGAGTTCGCGAAGAGAACGCTTAACGACTGGCCCTAATCTTTCAAGGCGCGATTTACTTACGAAATCTTGAACGCCGGCCTTCATCATTTCGACTACACTTTCTTCTCCAACGACACCAGCAACAACAATAAAAGGAAGATACTTGGACGTTTCTCGGACAAGCTGCAGGGCCTCTAGTGGACAAAAAGAAGCGAGGTCGTAATCTGTAATGACAACATTCCACTTCTCATCTTTTAGTGCAGTCTCTAGTTCTGCTTGTGTTGTAATTCGACGGGCAGAAACATCTCGAACACCACCTTTTTTAAGGTAGTGCAACAGGAGTTGATGATCTGATTCAGAGTCCTCTAAGTTTAAGAGCTTCATTATTACGAATCGAATATCCTATTTTACGTCCAAAGTGAAATAAAAAGTTGAGCCTTCACCGACGACAGATTCTGCCCAAATAACTCCCCCATGTCGTCGAATTATTCGTGCTGTAGTGGCGAGCCCCATTCCTGTTCCTTCGAACTTATCCTTGGGGTGAAGTCGCTGAAATGGTTGAAATAATTTGTCATAAAACCGCATGTCAAAACCTACCCCGTTGTCACGGATGAAGTAGGCCCATTGCCCATCTTTGTGCGTTTTTCCACATTCAATGATCGTGAGATCGCGGGTGCTTGTATATTTCCATGCATTGTTAATGAGATTTTGAAGTGCAACCCTTAAGAGTCCAGGATCGGCCTGAATCATTTCAGACTCAAAATTCTTAAACTGCACTTTGCGATCAGGATTGGGCACTGTGAGTTCTTTGATGAGTTCGTCAGCAACGATGGAAATATCGATTTCTTCTTTTTTAAATTCACTGCGTGTGAGACGTGAGAGTTTTATAAGATCATCGATGAGGATTCCCATTTTCTGTACACCTTGCTTAATGAAACTCAAGTAACGTACGGCTTCGTTATCGAGTTTGTTGCCATAATCATCGATGAGAATTTGGCTAAAACCATCAATTCCTCTAAGGGGGGCACGCAAATCGTGAGAGATAGAATAATTGACGGCCTCTAACTCCCGGTTCACTGTTTGCAATTCGCGTGTTCGTGTATCAATTTGCTCTTCTAATTTATCTGTGGCCTCGGCCAACGAGTTAAAAGCTTCTGAATAATTCTCGGAAAGACCTCTTAATTGAAAGAGAGAAAAAGTCGCAAGAAGAATTCCCAATATTAGTCCTAGGATGACAGTTCCTCCTATGACAACTTTTGAAAGATTGTCTGCGCGCTCTAATCTATCGAGACGGTAGGAATTCTCGGTTTGTTGAAATTGATCAAAGGATTGCCTTATATCGTCCATAAGAGCTTTACTCTCCTCGAAGCTACCGACATTAGGGACGGCCTTTCCTTCGCGTTTTGAACGTATTTCTATCGACACTGAGGCACTCCATTTTTGGTAGACTTCCTCAATATGATCTAACAACTCGAGTTGACCTCGATTATCGGAGTTGAGTTCTTTTAATTCCTTAAGAACGGGGGTGAGCTCTCTTTTTGATTCATACCAAGGATTGAGAAAAGTTTCTTTGCCAGTAATCATGAATCCACGAAAACCTGATTCTGTATCAATCATTTTTTTTACAGCGAGTGTTGACAACGCAAGCATTTGATCCGAGTTTCTCACTTTTTCGTTTTGATCAATGAGAAAAGTTATTTGCTGGACGAAAATAATGGAGAGCAAAATCATAAGAGCGATCGGAAGGATCGTTGTTTTAAGAAGAATATTTTTGAAGAGCAACGGATTAAGATGCTGCTTCTCCCGTTCAGTGGGAACAGGAATCCATTTTTTTGCAAAATCGAACATTGCCATCCATTCCCTGGTAATGAAGTTCGTCACTATTGCCAAGCAAAAGGTAGGCCAAGGAATAGTGACTTAGTTGGGGAAATCATGAACAATGACGACACGCGATTGTGACAAAAGTCCTCATTGAAAAGTCACCATATAAAACAAATTAAAAACTTATGCTTCTTATCCATTTGGTATGCTGCTTGCTCTAAAGGCCACTGAAGTTCAACAAGTGGAGACAAAATCACATGACAACTAATAGCATCATCACAGCATCTTTAATTTTGGCCATCGCAAATATGAGCATTCAAACAACTGAGTCGTCGGCCGTTAATGAATCTGAAACACAAGAATAAAAATTTCCTTTTTAAACTTGAAGTAATTTTTGAGTTTTAAAAGATGACGAAAAAAAGGGCGATGTTAAATCGCCCTTTTATATTTTGTTTTAGTGAATTTGTTTTAAGTTTTCTTCTACGTTCGTGCTTAGCTCTTCAATCATGGCCTCTAATTTTTCACGGTCTTTAGTCTTACCCGCTTGTTCCATGACAACTCCGATTTTACCAATGGCCGGAAAACCAAATGTTTCCCCATTACCTTTTAAGCGGTGACCGATGTTTACTGCCACATCAAAATCATTTCGCTTCAAACTCTGGCGGAGTTCTTCAATTTCCGTTTTTCGACGGTTCAAATACATTAATCTCTGCGAAGCTAGTATTTCCATGGGCCCTTTCTACAATAGTTTCGGATAAAATCAAACACAAACTGTTTTAATTTAATCTCATTATACATTGGAGAAATCTTTAAGATACACACCTATATTTTTTACATGTTGTGAACTTTTAAAGTTGTCGTTCACGAGCATTTCTACTTCCGGCATCGACACTGTTTTCACTCGGAAAATCCTCGTTTATCTCTTCATCGAATTCATCATAATCGACGTCTGGATTTCTCTCGTGAAACTCTCTATAAACACCATCAAGCTTTTGATCGATTGATTCGCGAGCTTCGCCATACTTTCTTTGAATAAGTCCCGCTATTGATGTCAACTTTCCTTTGGTTTCCTCTAGCTCATCATCAGTGAGTTCACCCCAGAGCTTGCGGACCCCTCCTTTAACTTCCTTCCATCGTCCTTTAATGATGTCGTCATTCCATGACTTGTTATGAAGTACATCTGGACGAGATTGATCAAAATTTTCCATAGTCATCTCCTTCCTTGAAACATTTCTCTTCTCAATTAAAGGAGCATACGTGGTGCCAATTTTCCCAAAAAAAAAGGGCCTTATCAGGCCCCTTCACTTTATACTACTGATTCAATTTCTTTGAGTTTTCTATAGAGAGTTTTACGGTCAATACCTAATTCTTTTGCTGTTTGCTCTTTAGCAAAATTGTTTCGTTGAAAAATAAATTCAATGTATTTTTTCGATACATCTTCTAAAGTCATCAATGAATTTATAGTAAAGAGGGCCCCGCCATCTCCACTCCCCGTCGAGGTCTGAACATCAGACTTGGAATCGTTTTCCACTTCCAAGGCAGGTAAATCTTCAACTTGAATTGTATCGCTCACCGATAAAACGACCGCGCGTTCAATGGCATTTTCAAGTTCACGAACATTTCCTCTCCAAGGAAGAGCTTCCAAACGTTGAACAGATGCCTTTGAGAAACCTTTGATGTGAGCATTATTTATGGCAGAGAATTTTTTAAGAAAGTATTCAGAGAGAGGAATAATATCTTCCTTACGCTCTCGGAGTGGTGGCATATAAATAGGAATAACGTTCAAACGGAAGTACAAGTCTTCACGGAATCTTCCTGCTTCAACTTCTTTCTTTAAATCTTTGTGAGTGGCACAGATAATTCTCGCAGTGATATCTCGCGGTTGGTTTTCACCAATACGTTTTACTTTTCTTTCTTGTAAAACTCGCAATAGCTTTGCTTGTAAAGGAAGGGCCAGGTCACCAATTTCATCCAAAAATAACGTTCCTTTGTTGGCCTCTTCAAAAAGACCAATCTTGCTGCCAACAGCACCTGTAAAGGCCCCTTTAGCATAACCGAAAAGTTCAGATTCGAGTAAATTCTCTGGTATGGCCGTGCAGTTGATGGCGATGAAAGGACCATTTTTTCTTTCACCTAATTCGTGAACGGCCTTCGCTACGACTTCCTTACCAGCTCCGGACTCTCCACAAATGATAATGTTTGCTTGAGAAGAGGCCACGCGTTTTGCGAGCTCCATCGCTTTTTTAAATCCAGGAGAGCGACCGATGACACCTTTGAGTCCCATCACATCTTCTTCTTTAAAGAGCGATTTTAAATTCGAATTTTCAACCTGTACTTGATTAAGAAAGAGTGCACGTTGAACAGAGATGAGGAGTTGAGGAAAGTGTAATGGCTTAAGAACAAAATCGTAAGCACCCGTTTCAATCGCTTCAACCGCCGTCTCAACAGATCCTTCCGCTGTCATAAGAATGATGGGAAGAACCTGATCGCTAGCGCGAACACGTTTAATGAATTCCATCCCAGACATAACCGGGAGTTTAAGATCTGTGATGATAACATCAGCGTGGATCTGTTTTGTTTCAATACTTGTAAGGGCAACTCTCGCATCTTCAAATGGACTGACCGTATAGCCTCTTTGATTGAAGAACGTTGTTAAGAGTTCGAGTAATTCCGGATCGTCGTCAATTATAACCAGTGAAGGGGAATTTTTTACTTTCATGGGGTTAATTTACTCATTGTGTGTTTTTGGGGTTTAAGTCTACATTTCTTGCGAAAACGATAGTGGCAGAAATCCCCAAGTCCTGTCAAGCGATGGTGTAATTTAGTGATAACCAACTGAAATTGGAAAAAATTACTTGGCATCACTTATGCTTTTCTGGTGGTTAGCGGTAGCTACGGAGTGGACTACACGAACATGACAAGGAGTTTATTATGTTACGCGCAGCGATTACATTTTTTGTTTTGGGTCTAGTGGCAATGCTCTTCGGGGCCTATGGCATTGCGGGGATTTCAATCGAACTTGGAAAAATCCTGCTCATGGTTTTCATCGCCCTTGCCGTTCTCACATTCTTAGTGGGTATCGCACGTGGGGGATCAAACAAGCAGATTCGTTAGACCTTAAAGATTAAGGCCGATGAGGATATAGGGATCTTATCGGCCAATTATTTTTAAAAACTTTTTTGCACACATGCGAATAAAGACAAATTAGAAGTGGCAAGAATTTGCCATTTTTAGGGAAATCAAAAAGCATGTGGCTTTTAAGGTAATAACCCCAGTGCTCATCACTCTGGGGTTTTTTATTTTAGATAGTAGAAAATTACTGATATTTTGCAACGATTTTAGCATGAGCTCCTGAAGCTTTTACTTTCTTCAATCCCTCATTCAACTTTTCAACAAGACCAGCTGTTTTTGTTTTCTTTGAAACAAGCAAATAAACATCGCCTGAAGAAATTGTAACTGGATGAACTTCGATTTTGTCACTGGCGTTCTGCGATTTAACAAGTGATACTCCTGTATACTTATCCATAATAAATCCATCGAGACGGCCTGCTAAAACTTTTTTCACATTGAGTTCATCAACATCAGCACTTCCATCAAATTTAGCTTTCATGGCCTCAACTTCATCACTATAAAAAGATCCACGAGTAATTCCGATCTTAGTACCTGCCTTACCTAAGTCAGCAACAGTTTTGATATCAGCTCCCGTTCCTTTCTTAACAAAAAGAGCATTGATTTCATTTCTATATCCATTTGAGAAATTTGCAAACTTCTCTCTCTCTGCAGATTTTCCTGCCCCCATAACAACATCAACATCTCCTGCTTCAGCAGAAGACAACTGACGGTTCCAAGGCATTTCAACAAAGGTAGCTTTACAACCAGCTTCTTTAACGACGGCTTCAGTGAGTTCTATATCTAGTCCCGATAATTTCCCAGCGCTATCTTTGAACTGGTAAGGTTGCCATGGCTCCCAGCTAATCTTAATGTCACAAGCATATGAAGCACTCATTGTAGATAGTGACACGACAGTTGCGAGAAAAAGATTTTTCACGTTCATTAAGTTTCTCCGTTGATTGTTTCTTTTATCTTAAACTAAAGAAAAATTTTCTGTAAAAAAAATTACTATGAAAAAATTGTCTTTTTCCTCATAATTAAATCATTCATAAAAGGAGTTTCTATGAAAAAGTTAACATTAGTTTTGGCCTTGTTACTCTCATTCCAATCGCAATCTGCAGAGAAGTGGAAAATAACTTCTCTTGATTGGCAACCATTCTCAGGAAAATCTCTTCCAGATGGTGGAGCAGGTATTGCAGTACTAAAGGAAGCCTTAAAAACTGAAGGAATCGAACTTGTTGTTGAATTCTATCCGTGGACAAGAGCTCTTGAAACAGCAAAAGACGCTTCTTATGTAGGATACTACCCTGCTTGGCCAGAAGATGTTGTTGCTGGTTTCACAAAATCAGATGTCATTTTCAAATCACCAGTTGGATTTGCTGAAAATAAATCAAAACCTCTTGTTTGGACAAAGTTAGAAGACCTTAAAGGTAAAACAATTGGTACAGTTCAAGACTATGGAAACACACCTGAGTTCAATGCTCTAGTAAAAGCAGGAACAGTGAAGGCCGAAGTTTCAACAGATGACCTTACCAACGTTAAAAAAGTCGCCGCAGGAAGAATCGATGCAGCTTTCATTGACCTAAACAATCTCGATTACTTCTTGAAAAACGATGCCAAAGATCTTGCTGGTAAAATCCAGGCCAATGAAAAAATGATTGATACTAAAGATCTTGTCCTTGCAATTAACACAAAATTTTCTAACAAAAATGCGGCCGAAATTATCAAGCGCGCAATGGCCAAAGTGAATGCTGAAAAAATCATTCAAGACTATAAAGCAAAAAATCTAAAATAAATCTCATCAGAATTTTATTGAATCGGGACCCTATTCTGGGTCCCTTATAATTTCCGAGTTAAACACTTTTTATTACTTAATAATAAATTGAGCTTAAATTTTTTTATAATAGTGTCGAATAAGATTTCAATAAAATAGATTTTTCCCGCAGTCGGAGTTTAAACAGTGAAAAAGATGAAATGGTCTTTAATATTCAAATTGATGACTTGGATTAACATTCTCTCTGTTCTTATTATCGTCGCTCTCTCCTTTACGATTATGACAAAGATGATGGATGGAACTGAAAAAATGGTTGTTCAAGAAATGGAAAACCTAGCTAACTCAGTAAAGCTCACTTCTGCAGATTATGTTTGGAACCTGAACAACGATGTTCTTAAATCAATTTCAAATCAACTTCTCGATAATAAAAGTATTGAGTCCGTTTCCTTTTTAGATACAAAAAACGTGGTGATAACAAAGGCCGAAAAGAAAGCTGCAGAGGCCACTGAAGTAAAATCTCATCGAAAAATCAAACTTCCTATTATCTACGGAGCAGACAAACAAACTATTGGTCATATTGAAGTAGCTTATAATCTAGGAAAAGTTCAGGAAGTTAAAAAACAATTTTTAACAATCACTTTTATTGGAATCATTGCTGCCCAAATTATTCTAGGCCTATTCCTCTATTTCGTTTTAAAAAGCACAACAAACAGACTAAGTTTTATTGCTGAAAAATTAAGAGGTGTTTCACAGAAAAATCAGGCCTCGTCAGAAGAAGTTAAAACAATTTCTGAAGAAGTTTCTTCTTCAACTCATCAGCAGGCCGCTTCCATTCAAGAGACAGTGACGACACTAGATGAAATCACTCAGATGGTTAATACATCAGTGGATAGCGCTCAAAGTTCATCTATTAAGGCAGAAGAGTCACATTCAATTGCCACTGAAGGTAAAGGTGTCGTAAAAGAAATGATTCATTCGATGGAAGAAATCGATAAATCAAACAAAGACATCATGGAAGAAATCAAAAGAAGTAACGAACGTATTTCAAGTATCGTAAAAGTTATTAACGAAATCTCTCAAAAAACGACAGTCATCAATGATATTGTTTTCCAGACAAAACTCCTCTCATTTAATGCTTCAGTAGAAGCGGCCCGAGCAGGAGAGCATGGAAAAGGATTTGCTGTCGTTGCTGAAGAAGTTGGGAATCTTGCCCAAATGTCAGGTAAAGCATCAAATGAAATTTCTCAAATCTTAGATGAAAGTATCAAAACAGTTAATGCCATCATCAACGAAACAAATACAAACATTCAACGCTTGATTGATATCGGAAATATCAAAGTAAAAGATGGTGTGGCCGTTGCTGGACGATGCGGAAAAGTTCTTGATGAAGTTGTTGATAACGCCGCCCTTGTTAAAACAATGATGAACGAAGTATCAATTGCTTCAAAAGAACAGGCCGAAGGTGTAAAAAATATTGCTCTTGCCATGAATCAGCTTGATCAAACGACACTCTCTAACTCAAGCACGGCCAATCGTTCATTTCAAAGCTCAAAAGAACTTTCGTTGCAGGCCTCGGAACTGCAAGAAACTGTTTATGAACTTGAGGCAGAAATTTTTGGTAGAAAGGCCAATTAATGAAGCAGGTTTCAATTCTTCGGGCAATCCAACCTTTTTCATTTCTTGAATGAAAGCTGTAGGATTGTAATGAAGCTCTTTTAACTGAAAAGTAAGATGATCTTCAACTAGCTGAACTCTTGCAAACCAAACTCGCTGTGAATGTTCGTGAGCAGGACGCCAGTGAAAAAGATAGAGATCGAAGACCTTATTTTTTTCTTTTTAGCTTCCAGGTTTTTTCCAAATGTTTTGCTATTGCCATCGTAACAATTTCATTTCCAATACTGGTTCCATTCACATTCAAATAATGTATGTGATCCGAATAAATTCTCTCTTTTCTATCGTTGAAAATTTCTGTAAGGCTAAAAACAGGAAACCCTTCCTGACTTAATTGCTTGTAAGTCTTTTCTATACTTTTATAATCTTCACCTGAGATGAATTCACGAGTAATCTTTTCTTCAGGCGTAAGTTCCTTCCCCCAAAGGCGAGTTGGCTGGAGAAATTGAATTGATTTTACATTTGTCGTTTCGGCAAGTAGATGCATTTTTCTGTTGTAACTTTTAAAATGGTTGAGCGCCAATGCCTTCGCTTCAGATAGAGGCAAATGATTTTCTTCACTGGTGCCTAAATTAAATTCATCAATCATCTCTGGTGGCATTACAATTTTCTTAAAGATTCCAACCTGAACTTTGTAAAACGCATTCATTAAATAGGAATGAGCAAGGAATGAGTTGGCCACATGATGTCTATACGTTCCGAGCAAGTTGAGAATTTTGAAGCGATAGCTATCTTTTCCAGAATAGGCCAGAATTTGCTGGGCCGCTGGCATTTGTTCAAAAGAATGTGGATACGTTATTTTAAAAGATTCATTATACCCGTCAATAGCGATAATCCCGTCTATGCGGTCACCATAAATGACCAGCATGTTAAATTGATTAGGCTGGGCCCATGCCCCGGCCGCTCCTGCAATCACCTTGAAGCTTTTTTTTGATGGTGGTAAGAACTGATCATTTAAATAATCTTGAAGAAAACTTG
>CAMLRB010000074.1 GCA_946482295.1 uncultured Bacteriovorax sp.
GAATCCATAACAAACACCAATACCATCTTGAGATTTTATTGGAGTATTGGGAGTAATCTCTTTAACTGTACCTGGTCTGTCTCGATAGTCTCCCCCAGCTGTTTGGTAAGGAGAATCAGCGTAAACGGATATAGGAAATAATACTGGAAAGAGCAAGAAGATAAAAAATTTCATTTTTTATACCTCTTCACTAAGTCCCATGAATCAACAATAATTCCCTCTGTGATTTCACAAAAATCATATTGGTTCATTTTTTTATCTTCAAGAACAAGGCTATTTCCACTCATAGAACGACAAAGGAGTGAAGCGGGATTACCAGCATAACCAGATTCTTTGATATCTTTTTTATTCTGAAAGCGATCATCAAGAAGCATTAAACATTTCTTTCCTGATTGAACGCATTTTTTTGAAACACTCATTTTTTCCAAATCATAGAAAATTAGTTGCTCTGGACTACCCTCATATTTCCGTTTTAGAAAAGTCTTCTCCCTTGCCAGGGAATCCTGTGCAATAAGGAAAGAGATCATCAAGGTAAGAATGAAATAAGAAGATTTCATAAGAGGAGTATCGGCATAAAATGCTGAAAACTTGATCATGGCAGTCCGCTAAGTAAGTTGCTAATTTTTGGTGCCAAAAATATGAAGAAATCGTCATTAGGTTTAAATTCGGTACTGACCTAAACTGGCCTTATGAAAACAATATTAGTTGTTGAAGATGATATTACCATTCGCCAAGGTCTTGAGGAACTTCTGAAGCTTGAGGGATATCAGGTTCTCTTAGCTGAGAACGGTCTCAAGGCCCTTCAGGCCTATGCTCTTGCCCCACAAGTAGATTTGATTATGTTGGATTTATCAATGCCGATTATGACAGGTCATGCTTTTTTGAATGAATTTGATAGGCGCTATGGTTTGGATAGAACTCCAATTATAGTTATGTCCGCAGGAAGCGTAGATCAATTTCCCAGGAATCACCCGCAAGATCTAAAAATAAAAAAACCGGTTGATGTAGATGATCTTCTTACGGTGGTCGAAAAATCATTAGCAATTAAGGTATAATTTTAAAAACTATTTTCTTTTCCACTGATATAAAATCTGAAGATCTTCTTTGATGAAACCGCCAATCACTTATTGCTTCTAACGCCGCTTGATCTAAATTTTTATTTCCACTACTTTTTTTTATTCGTAGTTCTTGAGGAATACCTTCTGGTGACACTTTCATCTGCAGAACGACTTCCCCCTCCTGTCCATTTTGTGCTGGGTAATTCGTAACAGTGTAACCAAACGTCTCTAAGATTTTACCAGATTTTCCAACTTCTAATCCTGTCCCATCACCATGAATGCCTTTCACATCAATAGCGTCTAAAGAATTAATAGTCACACCAGTAAGAGAACCAACGAATTGACCTTTAGAAGTCTCGGCCCTATGTTCAAAACGAAAAAAACCAACAACAACAAGTGTGTGTAAAACTAGGGCAGCTAAAAAACTCAAACCAAAATGTGTTAATTGTGAATGTGGTCGATGAATAGTTTGATTCATTCTTCAACGCTATCAAGTGAATGAGATGAACTCAAGGAATGGCGAGAATCTCTTTAATCGCAGACACAAATTGGTCAATTTCTGTCTGCGTAGTTTGAAGTCCGAAACTAATGCGAATGGCCTCAAGAACTTCGCTATCTTTTTGTCCTAAAGAAAGTAAAACATTGCTTGGCGTTTTTTTAGTAGCGTTACAGGCCGAGCCCACTGAAAGTCGTATTCCTTTATGATCAAGTTTTTGTAAAAGAAATTTTCCCTGAACGCCTGGGAATGCTAAATTGAGATTGGAAGGTAAACGATGCTCCATACATCCATTTACTCTCAATTGAGGACAAAGTTCTTTTAGCTTTTGCACGAGTTGCATTTGCATCTTTCGCATATCTTCTAAATGGTCTTTTGAGAAAAGAGAAGTCGCAAAGGCCATGGCCGATATTAACTCAACAGCAACTGTGCCCGAGCGCAACCCATTTTCCTGTCCTCCACCAATAAGTTGCGGAATAAGGGGCAACCCCTTACGTATAACTACAGCACCCACACCTCGAGGTCCATGAATTTTATGAGCGCTTAAGCTGTAAAAATCGAGCCCCATCTTTTCAAAGTGCAGATCCGTTTTACAAAACGCTTGTGCTCCATCGCTATGGAAAAGAGTACCATGTGTTTTACAAATATCTGCAATACTCCGAAGATCTTGAATTGTCCCAATTTCATTGTTGGCATGAATTACTGAAAGAAGAAGTGTCTTATCGGAAATCATTTCTCTTAAAATTGAAAGATTGAGCTTTCCTGCACGATCAACAGGAACAATCTTTACAGTAAATCCACGATCTTCAAGATGACTCGTTAATTTTGCGATACTAGAATGTTCAATAGAAGAAATGAGAATTTCATATCTCTTTCTTTCACTGGCAAGATCTTTAAGACCAAAAAAAACGAGATTATTTGATTCCGTTGCCCCAGATGTAAAAGTGATCTCTTCGGGCGAACAACCAATTTGCGATGCCAGTTGAATACGGGCCGTTTCTAAAACTCGATTGGCCTGAACCCCCGAGCGATGAATGGATGCTGAATTTCCCAATTGCATTTGATAAAGCGAAAAGAGATGATCCGTTACCTTAGGATGGATCAATGAAGAAGCAGCATGATCGAGATAAATCTCGTAAGCCTTGTTTTTATTCATAGCTGTGATTTAGTTTTTTCGCGATAGCATTGATTTGTGATTTATTCACATTCCACTCTAAATCTTTAAGCGCCTCTTCACGAGTAATAACAGATTGTCTAATAAGCTTACTCATTTCCACATGATAATGTGTGTATCCAAAATTTTTCATTGAATTATAAACAGAGATAAAATTCAACATACAGTTCGTTGAGCGCCCTGGATAACTGAGTTTAGGATATTCCCAATTAAGTTCCTTTTGAATGGTTTCTACATAAACTTCTGGACCAAAAGGGAGGAACCAATGTGGAGAAATAACAAGCGCTTTTGATTTTCTTTCGGCCGCTTTTTTCATTACCTCTTCCATACTCGTCGGAAAATCTTTGTAATGAGGATCATTGCGTACATAAGTATCAATGAATGATTTTGTCGCCTCTCCCATTTCTTTAAACTCAGGAGCTGCAGCATTACATCCACATTTATTCATAACTTTTTGATTTGTTGACTGTCCTTTCGTCCACCCAGCGATGATTATGGGAATGTCATGTCTATCAGCAATCTCATAAGCTAGATCCATGTACCAAAGAGAACATGGATGACAGATGACGGCCTTTGATTTTGTTTCTAAAATTTTAGAGAACATCCCTTTCATGAAATTCGATTTGAAAAACATGAAATCTACGCCTAATTTTTCAGCAGCTCGCTCAACATTGCGAATCGCTTCAGGACTTTCAAAACCATTATCAAACATAAAGGCCAATGGATTGAGTTTGTATCGGGTTTTCATGTAATAGAGTGCGGAAGTTGAGTCTTTCCCTCCACTACACATGGCCAGTACATCGTATTTACCTTTTGACTTATGTTTCTTGAGAATCTTCAATAAATCAGACTCTAAAAGTTTAGCTTCATTTTCAAGTTCGCGATTAGCAACATATTCATTACAGAGATTGCAAACACCATGATCATCAAAAAAGATATTTGGTTTTGCTTCTGGTAATACACATTTTTTACAAAGGAGATCAGGATTAAAATTAATACCCATCTCGCTGGAGTCTTTTAATTCCTCAATTTTTTCATCCTGAAATTTTCCGCTGGATATACTCATTGGTGCTTACTCCACTTGTGTTGCGAGGTTGACTGCAAGATCATTGTTTCTTACTATTTTAACTTATAAACCAAAAAAAAGGAAAGTTTCCGCTTGGATAAACCATTAGATCTTCGAGGCGTTCCCTGCCCGCGAAATTCCTCTTTAGCGCTTATACAATTATCGACTATGGATTTTGGCGAAAGGTTGACCATCTATCTCGATGATGGTGAGCCTATCGAAAATGTTCCCTCTTCGCTAGAACTTGAAGGACACAAAATACATACTAAAGAACGTCACGAAAATGGCCATTGGGAACTGACAGTGGAAGTTGCATCATGATTGAAAAATTCAAAAAATTTCATGGTCATATTAAAAACTTCGTCGTCAACGTTCTGTTTCAAAAATTTTTAGTCCCTGCTGCTCTTATCTTTATTTATTTTTTCGTTTTAGGCCCAACGAGTATCGTCGCGAGAATTTTTTTCAGGAAAGCACTTAAGCATTCCGTAAAAACGCTTGATAGCTCTTGGAGCAAAGCTGAAGGCTACAATCCATCACTTGAAGATTCACTTAAACAATCGTGAGAGATTAAAATGTTTAAAAAATTAAAGTATGTTCTGAAAGAAATGAAAACACTCATTAAAGAACACAAACTCTATTTTCTCGCACCTCTTGTCATAACAATTGCCTTCCTTGCGATTGTCTTCGTGAAATTAGGCTCTGGTATTGTGATCACTTTTATATACGCTGGAGTATAGTTCATGGATATTCTAGGTATCTCGTGTTTTTACCACGATTCTTCTGCATGCCTCGTGCGTGATGGTAAAGTCATCGCTGCTGCTCAAGAAGAAAGATTTTCACGTCAAAAAAACACTGATGCTTTTCCTATACATTCATTGAACTATTGTGCTCAACAGGCCGGTATTCTTTTTGAAGATGTTGCTCATATTGGTTACTTTGAAAAACCCTATTTGAAACTCAGTCGCGTTCTCATTGAACATCTCAATATGTTTCCTTTTTCTCTAAAAAGCTTCATGCGCCAGATGCCAAAGTGGATGGATGATCGTCTTATTCTTCCCCTTCTCATTAAGGAAGAACTTTCTACAGAAACACCAGTACATTTTTTTAAACATCACCTATCACATGCGGCCAGTGCATTTTTACCTTCGCCCTTTGAAGAAGCTGCAATTTTTACATGTGACGGAGTTGGCGAATGGGCCACGATGTCGAAAGGTCGTGGAACAGGTCATAAAATTGAACTCTCGCACGAGATTAATTATCCCCATTCTCTAGGTCTACTCTACACAACTTTTACCATCTTTTTAGGTTTTCATGCACAAGGTGGTGAAGGAAAAACGATGGGAATGGCCGGTTATGGTCAACCTCGCTACATGAAAGAAATGCGCGAACTCGTTCATGTCTACGAGGATGGAAGTTTTCGTTTAAATCTAAAGTACTTTTCTTTTCGGGCCGGCACAAAGATGTGGAATCCTCGCTTCGAAAAAATATTTGGTAAGCCAAGGCTTTATCATGAACCGATTGACCAAAATCATTATGATATGGCCGCTAGTTTACAGGCCATTGTTGAAGAAATTTTTCTAAAAACGGCCAGACAACTACACAAAGAAACTGGCCTAAAAAAACTCTGTCTTGCTGGAGGAGTAACTCTCAATTGCGTGGCCAATGCAAAAATTTTAGAACAAACGCCATTCGATGATATTTTCGTTCAAGCGGCTGCTGGTGATGCGGGCGGTTCATTAGGCTCAGCTCTCTATCTCTCGAATGTTCTACACGGCCATCCTCGACATGAAATGAAAGATGCTTACCTAGGCCCTGCCTACAGTGAACATGAGATTTTAAGAGCAATTAAAACTTCTGGATTTACTGGTGCCGTGAAAATGTCTCAAGATGAGTTGGCGCAGAAAGCGGCCCAACATATTTTTGCAAAGAAGACGCTAGGTTGGTTTCAGGGCCGAATGGAATTTGGACCGCGAGCACTAGGAGGTCGATCGATTCTGGCCAGTCCATGTCATGCAGAAATTAAAGACATCATCAATGACAAAATCAAGAAACGCGAAGCCTTCAGACCATATGCTCCGATGGTTTTGAAAGAACGTGCCTCTGAATATTTTAATTTAACAACGTCGTCACCTTTCATGTTACTCGCACCAACAATTAAAGCTGAGAAAAAATCGCTGCTTCCAGGAATTACTCATGCTGACGACTCTGCCCGTGTACAAACAGTTGGTGAGGATGAAAATCCCATTCTGAGAAAGCTAATTGTTGAATTTGAAAAACTTTCAGGTGTACCAGTTTTGCTCAACACTTCTTTCAACCGAAATGGAGAACCCGTCGTGTGCACACCTGAAAACGCCCTTGATTGTTTCATGAAAACAAAAATGGATGCTCTGGCCATCGGACCTTACTGGTTGGAAAGAGTCTGAGGAAGCAATCCAAATTTAACCAAATCTGCATAAAGTAATTTGGCCAGTACGTAATATCCAGTGGCATTTAAATGACTATCGTCTGGCCCAAATTGATTTGAGTAAAACTTCTCACGCTCATACTTCGTGAAAACTTCTTCTTTGAAAAATTTATAAGTATTGGACAGAGGAACATTTAAATCCTTTGAGATTTCTAAAATCGTCTGATTAACCACCATTTCTGGATGAACTCGTTCTGGTGGATACGTTTGAAGCACGATGGGAATATTTCTCGCTCTCACTTGCTTTATGATTTTTGAGTTATCAAAGTAAATCCATCTTTTTAGATCTTCTTTGTTTCTAATAGCTGTTCTATGCGCTTCTGTCGGATAGGTCTCTGAAAACTTTTTTATAAATTCATCGATTTTTTCAGTTAACTTAGCATGGGAAAAATTAAATTTAATATATTCTAGCCTGCTAAAAAGATCGAATTGAACAGAAAAAGGATTCGCCCAAATTCCCTGCTTGATCACTTCTGCAGCACCAAATGCCTTCTGCTCAGAAAGATATATTTCAGCAAGTTCACGATAGGACTTGCCAAACGTTGGATGAGTTTTTATGGCCAGCTTAAAAAATTCTTCCAGATTTTCTTTTGGTTTGTATGTCGTTTGAAAATATGTATCTAACTGAGAAAAAATTTTATCACCGGGATAATACTTCAAAGCATTTTTTTTAAGTTCAGCGTAGAGAGCTGGATCTATTTTACTCCAGAAGCCATCATCTGGATAATGATAGAGATCTTGATAGGTTGTATAATCAAAATTATCGCCTGCTGCTTCAAGAGCTTTTTTAAAATAGTAAGCTGTATTTTCTGGGTGATGAAGGACATGGTGTGAGATCAAACCTAGAAAATAGTAAGCTGCACGACTGTGATCAGGATATTGCGTGAGAATTTTAAGTGCTTTCTCAGCTTCTTCGCCTTCCTTTCTAGTCATGCGTTGAACTACATATTGATTTCCAGTCTGAAGGCCAGCAATCCAAAAGAGACCAGACATCATTGGTCTTTTTTCATCATGTTTATAAATCTGAAAGTCTTCATCACTTCTATGTTTATCAAGGAGTGCAAAAAACTTATAAACTTTTGAACGATCTAATAAACTATAGGCCTTTTGCCAGAGAGTTTCTTCCTTCCCATCTATCTCTTGAACATAATCCCCATATCCATAATAGTTCCAACGATTAGGTTGCCCTGCCATCATGACGACAAGGTCAGGTTCAACTTCATCTAAGTTCTTTTTGAGGTTTTCCAAAATGTATCGTGTGTTAACGTTTCCCCGTCCTTTATTAACGATCTGATATTTTCCCTTCCCGTATTTTTGATCGAGCATTTTTCTTAAATGATCAGGATAACCAAATCCGGGAGGCGCTCCTGATCCCAGTGTGAATGAATTTCCTAAGAAGAGAATGACTTTATCTCCGGTACGCTTAAAAACCGTTTCATCAACATCCACGCCATGTTGTAGATGGTAAATGGTCCCAATTCCTCTTAAAATTAATTCAGCACTTACAAAAACGAAGATTACTCCAAAAAAAACAGCGATAATTTTTTTTATGGTTTTCAATGTTTAATATCCTGTTGAGGTGCACTATCTGCTGGCGCAAGATATGATTGTTTTTTTTCATCCTCAAAAACTTGAGATAATTGCGAGATATTTTGATTAGAGACACTCACATAAAGACTATCATCTTTATGTACTTTAAACTGTTCCTGCAACATGGCCTCGTCATGGGCCTTAAAACGGGCGACAATTCTACGAGAAACATCTTCTTCCATTCCCATATCTTTTAAAAGATCAAAAACAAAATTAATACTGGAATCAAATGTTTCGCGCTTAATATGTTCAATGCCCTCTTCCATCAAACGAAACGAATGTCCTCTATTACGAGCTCGTGCAAATATTTTCAGCTTGGGAAAATGTTCACGTACAATTTTAGCAGTAACAATTGAAGTTTCAACGTCATCAATTGCTAAAACAAAATGGGTCGCTTTCGCCGCACCTGCTGACTCAAGTAAGTCTAAACGTGTGACATCACCGTAATAAACTTTACTTCCAAACTTTCTTAAAATCTCAATATTGTCAGGATCATGATCGATGGCCACAAATGAAATGCCTTGGGCCTTTAAAACGCGCCCAAAAATTTGACCAAATCTTCCAAATCCAGCAATGATGACTTTAACCTCAGATTCATCAACTGTATCGTAGGTTGGGATAATCGTTTTTTTACTCTTGCATAACCAACGTCCATAAACTTCGGAAAGAATCGGTGATATCGCCATCGAAATCGTCACCATGGCCGTTAAAGCTTCAACGACAAAAGACGTTGCTAATCCGTATTTTAAGATCAACCCGAATAAAACAAAAGCAAACTCCCCACCTTGCGAAATAGAGAGTGCCATCAATTTAGAATTTTCATGTTGTAACTTGAAGTTTCGCCCTACTAAATAAAGAATCGCTCCTTTTAAAAGTATGTAGCCAAGTGTTGCTGAAACAATTTGAAGGGGGTAGCTGACAATTAAATGAAGATTGACTTCCATTCCAACTGCAATGAAAAACAACCCCATTAAGAGACCTTTAAAAGGTTCTAGGTTCGTTTCAAGTTCATGACGATATTCAGATTCAGCAAGAAGAACACCGGCCAAAAATGTACCAAGTGCAGCGGATAGACCGATGTTTTGCATGAGTGTGGCCACACCTACAACGATAAAAAGTGTCATGGCCGTAAACATCTCACGCGCTCGTGTTGAAGCAATAGCACGAAAAAGTGGTTTGATGAAAAATTTGCGAGCAACAATAAGAGCAACTACTAACCCAAGTAAGGCCATTAGTGTTTTAAGCGCAGATTGCAAATTGAAAGCGACATTACCTAATGCAGGGATAAGTGCGAGAGCGGGAATCGCGAGAAAATCCTGCATGAGAAGAACACTGAATGCAGCCTGCCCGTGTTCAGTATTGAATTGATTTTTTTCATGCAAGGTCTGAATCGCAAAGGCCGTTGAAGAAAGTGAAAATGCAAAACCTACAACGGTTGAAGCGATTAAAGTTAAACCAGATAACTTTGCAATGAAAGCGAAACAAACTGTTGAAGCAATAACTTGAATGGCACCTAAACCAAAAAGTTGTTTTCCCATTGATTTGAGTTTGTGTGGTTGAACTTCCAAACCGATGATAAAAAGGAGCAGGACAACACCAAGTTCTGCAAAATGGAGAACACTCTCTGCATCTGAAATCCATCCGGCCCCAGATGGACCAATGATCATACCTGCAATAAGATAACCAAGTACTGATCCAAATCCAAATTTTTTAAAGAGTGGTACAAATAATAGCGAGGCCCCAATAAAGAGCAGAAATTGAGTCATGAAAGAAGCCATTAGTTAAAGTGTCCTTCAAGTGGGAGTTTGACAACAAAACATGACCCAGAAACTTTTGGCTCATGATAAAGCTGCCCCTGATGAGCGGTAAGAATGCCTAGAGAGACAGACAGGCCCATTCCTGTTCCCTGCCCCAATTCTTTTGTAGAAAAAAAAGGTTCCATGATTTTTGATGAGATCGACGGGGAAACACCCCGACCATTGTCAAAAATGGTAAGGCTGGCCATATTATCTTTCGTGGCAGATAAACTTAAATTAATTTCAGGATGATCAACATCCCTACAGTCATCAAGAGCATTGCTGTAGAGATGGATGAGTACTTGCATAATTTGATTCTTCTGACAGCGGACAATGATTTCTTGTTTTGGTTTATCAAATCTCAGCTGAACATTTGCTTCTTTAAGTTTTTCAAAAAAAAGTTCAAGGGACTCATCTATGAGGGAAGCCAAATTTGTCGATTCAAATTCGTCTTCGTTACTATCACGAGAAAAATCTTTGAGGGCCTTTATTATTCGGGCAATTCGCTCTACCATTCTATCTATTTTGTAAACCAGTTCTAGTGACTTCTCTTTATTCACTAAACCTGATTCAATTTCGTTTTTAAGCATTTTTGATGATGCTGAAATGACAGTCAACGGGTTGTTGATCTCGTGAGACATCCCACCGGCCATTTCGCCAAGTGCCGACATTTTCGTTTGTTCAATGATGTTGCGTGAGAGACTGATGACTTTTTGCTTGTAATTAAAATGAGCATGAACGCTAAAACCGATTACTGCAAACATTGTCACATTGGCCGCGTGGAAATGAACAGCTTCTAGAAGTGTAATATCACTCCAAAACGAGACAATGATGGGGGCCCAAACACCGATCAGAGAATTTATAATGTAATCTTTCCAAGTAAGGGCACAACTGCAAAGGATAACAGCTGTCACAAAATAGGACCAACGGTAAAACACACTCCAATCGTTTATATGCAAAAGATAGAGATAGACAAAAAAATAAGCATAACTATTAACGTTGACAGCAAAACGATTAAAGAAGAGTTTTTTTGATTTTATGAATGTAAGCCCGAAAGTTAGGGCCGCTACGACACAAATGAAAATGCGACCTGGAAGAAAATCAGTCTGAGTTGGACTTAAGCGAACCATGAAATAATAAAAAATAAAACTGCAGACAAAAGCAGAAAGTGAAATGAGGCGAGCTTTTCTAGTATCCTCTCTGAGTTCTAGGTCAAAATAAAAATCGGCCATGCTTTATGGTAGCGGAATAAAGCATGGCCTTCAAGTATGAGCGCTCTTAAGTTTTCTGAAGTTAGTTACTTCAGCATTTGATCTTCAAATGCCGCTAAAGCAGCTTTCGCACCTTCGCCCATGGCTATGACTATCTGTTTGTAAGGGACTGTCGTAACATCTCCGGCCGCATAGATTCCAGCTTTAGAGGTGCGTCCTTTGTTATCGATGACAATTTCTCCAAATTTCGTTGTTTCAACTAAATCTTTAACGAAACCACTGTTGGGTAGCAGACCAATCTGGACAAATATTCCATCAAGATCAATTCTTTTTGTTTCGCCATTAGTGCGATCTTCATAGTCAAGACCCACAACTTTTGAACCGTCACCCACAACATGTGAAGTGCGGGCACTTGTTACTATACTCACGTTTGGCAAACTTTTTAACTTATCTACCAGCACTTTGTCGGCCTTAAGAGTATCTTGAAATTCAAAGAGGACGATTTCACGAACGATTCCAGCTAAATCGATAGCGGCTTCAACACCTGAATTTCCACCTCCGATGACAGCAATTTTTTTACCTTTGTAGTAAGGTCCATCACAGTGAGGACAGAAGGCAACTCCCCGACCGATGTATTCTTTCTCGCCAGGAATTCCAAGCTCTCTCCACTTCGCGCCAGTTGTAACAATAACAGCTTTTGTTTCAAGAAATTCTCCGCCTTCGAGTTTCAATGTTTTTTTATTTCCATTTTCAACAACTGATTCAACTCTTCTGTGTTCGAAAAGTGAGATAGGATATTCAGCAATGTGCTGGCTTAATTGAGCCGCGAGCTGTGGCCCCTCAGTGTATTTGACTCCAATAAGATTTTCGATTCCTTTTGTTTCTTGAACCTGTCCTCCGATTTTTTCAGCGAGAAGAGCAGTCTTAAGTCCCTTACGAGCTGAATAAATGGCCGCAGAAGCTCCTGCTGGTCCACCACCAACTACGACCACATCAAAGAGACCAAGGTTGAAGTCCACAATTTGTGAGTGTGCTGTATCCTCCACTCCATAAGCTTTTTCCAGAGCAGAGATAAGATCGATAAGATTCAATCGACCTGAATAAACTAATTTTCCATTGACCATGACACTTGGAACACCTTGGATACCAAGCTGCTGGATTTCTTCCTGAGTATAGGCACCATCAATCATCTGATGCTTGAATTTGCCGTGGATAACGGCCATTTGATTGAGCGCTTGAACCACATCTGGACAGTTTTCACATGTAAGTGAGACATAAGTCTTTATGTCGATTGGTCCTTTTAAAAGCCCAATTCTTTTTGCGATTTTTTCATCAGGAAATTTACCTTTTCCATCCGAATTGAGAATCGCCAAGATGAGTGACGTAAATTCATGTCCACTCGGAATTCCTTTAAAATAAATGCCGTTCGCCTTCCCTTCGTATTCTAAGTGAAACTCCGGTACAGCAACTTTATGATTGTTTACAGATGGTTTAACAACAATATTTTCAGAAGTTGATGCCACCTGTTCAAGCATATCTACTAATTGTTTTTGATCAGCGTGATCGCTAACTTCGTAGACAAGCACCACTGGTTTTTCCAGCTTCGCAAAGACTCCTTTGAGTTGCTCAATAATATTGTTATCCAACATAAATACTCCCAAAAGGCCTGCTCTATAAAAAGCAGGCCGAAAAAAAATGAGACGATTAAATTTTACCTACAAGATCAAGACCTGGTTTTAAAGTATCTGATCCTGGTTTCCACTTAGCTGGACAAACTTCGTTCGGGTGAGCTGCAATGAATTGCGCTGCTTGAACTTTTCTTAGAAGTTCATCAGCGTTTCGACCAATTCCGTTATCGTTCACTTCAGCAAGTTTGATTTTTCCTGAAGGATCTACAAGAAATGTTCCACGGTAAGCAAGACCTTCTTCTTCAATATAAACACCGAATGCTCGTGAAAGGTGTCCAGTAGGATCAGCAATCATTGGATATTTAATTTTTTTGATTGTTTCAGAAGCTGTATGCCAAGCTTTGTGTGTAAAGTGTGTATCAGTTGAAACAGAGTAAACTTCAACACCCGCTTTTTGGAACTCTGGATATTTATCGGCCATATCTCCTAGTTCAGTTGGGCAAACAAACGTGAAGTCTGCCGGATAAAAGAAAAAAATAGACCATTTACCTTGGAGGTCTTTTTCTGTAACTGTCTTAAAATCATCATGGTGGTAAGCTTGAACTTTAAAATCAGGAACTTTTGTGTTGATTAATGTAGCGGCCATTTAATACTCCTTAAAAAAAATTAGTACATGAGAGAATGTTTTCTCATTTGTGATCTTATCCTAATTTAGACCATCGCCATAATCGATTTTATTTCTAATGCGATAGAGTATATCTATTGCCATTTTATAGGGCCTTGCCGGATAGTAGCCTGGGGTAAATTGCTTTGGCAGCGCGGGCAGAGTTCAGCGTGTTGAACTTGATCATTAACATTTGCAAACTCCTCTATCGATGAAGGCCTGTTACTTGCACCTTTTCGTTTGAACAAAATCGCTAGGAGACGAAGATGCAAGTTGAATCGCAAACACCTAAGCTAGATGATGCTTCTGCATTAGCGCACATTCGCTACAAAATAGAAGCCATTGTTGAAGACACTGTTTACAGTCACGAGATCTTTCTTGATAAGCTTGGAGAACGTATTGCCTTTGAAAAAATGGGTGTACGTTTGTACGATGCTTTATTACGTAAATATTACAAAACACCTGACAAACAAAATCTCCCAGAGCTGGAAAGATTAGAACAGTTCTACATGGAAGAATTGAAACATATCGAGATGGCCAGTGATATCTTATCAAGCTTAGGAGGAGATCCTACTATGCTGACAGACTCAGCATATCTTTCAAAAACTTCTAGTAGTGGCTGGATAAAAGTTATGAATGATCCAAAGACCACGTTCTTGCATTCGCTCGAGACAATTTTACAAGTTGAATTAGTCGACAACACATGTTGGGAAATTCTTATAGAACTCGCAGATCAATTAGAATTGAAAGATGCCGTTGCTGAATTCGAAATTGCGTTGGAAGAGGAAAACATACACTTACAATTTGTAAAAAAGTGGGTGCGAGAAATGATACTTGAGGGAGCCGTTTCCTCAACACAAAATGAGAGAGGTGAATTATGTTAAAAGTCCATCATCTAAATTGCGGGAGTATGTGTCCCTTAGGCGGTAAACTTTATGATGGTTTCAGTCATGGATTACATGCTCATCTTGTCTGTCATTGTCTGTGTATTGAAACTGATCAAGGTCTGGTGCTCGTTGATACAGGAATCGGTCATATGGACATCATTTCTCCTGATCGAAGATTAAGTCCGCTCCTTAGAAAATTATTAAATGTTCAATTAGATGAAGAGGACACTGCCATTAGGCAAATTGAAAAATTAGGTTATAGCGCTAAAGATGTTAGACATATTGTGGTCACTCATCTCGATTTCGATCACGCGGGAGGATTTTCTGATTTTCCTCAGGCCAAAGTTCATGTTCTTCGCTCAGAACTCGAAGCGGCCCGACATCCAAATTCTTGGCTAGCAAAAAACCGCTATCGCCATGATCAATGGGATATGGAAAAAAATTGGGTGACTTACGAACCTCATGGTGAAAAATGGTTGGGATTTGAATGCGTGCGGAATCTTAAGGGACTTCCTCCTGAAATTCTGTTGGTTCCCCTAAAAGGTCACACTTTAGGTCACTGTGGTATCGCGGTTGATACGCACAAAGGCTGGCTTCTTCATGCGGGTGACGCCTATTTCTATCGAGGAGAAATGGATATAGAAGAATACCACTGTACTCCAGGATTAAGGGCCTACCAAAAACTGATGGAGGTCGATCGAGCGGCGAGATTATGGAATCAAAAAAGATTACGTAAACTTAATCGTGATCAAGGTGGACATGTAAAAATATTTTGCGCTCACGATGCTGTTGAATTCGAAAATAGATTGCGTGAGAATCCGTTAGATTTTGAACTCTTTCATTTACGAGAGGTAAACTATTCAGACTATCATGAGCACCATCATCATTAAGAATAGGGGACTTTCGTCCCCTATTCTTAAACAACTGTTTTAGGTTTTTTCATAAAGTAATAAAGTAGAACAAATGGAGCTGCAAAAAAGACTGCTCGTTTTGTCACTCTCCAAGTAAATCTAAATGGTGCATGCTTAAGATCGATCATTAAGCCATCACCAAAAAGTCTTGGCATCTTTCCCTTTCGAACGTCATCCACAAGACCTTCTATAAAATTTATTCTGTCAGCGAGTATGAGTGGCATCCAATGACCGAAGCTGTTTTCACTATAGAGAAAAGCAAAGCGGCGAATGACTCCACTCAAACCATATGGTGGGGCCGTGGTTCCAAAGACACGACTAATGCGTGGGCGTTCATTGGAATGCAAAACTTCGACTGTAAGTCGTTGTTGTTCCGGATCATCCCAGTGTGCACCGGTTACCTGAGTTTGGTGAATGGGATAGTACGGTCTGCGTTCAAAATCAGCGTCACTTCCCCATCCTTTAATATTTTTTGTATCGATAGATTGTTGTTGTTCCATAACTCCTCCTAGTGGCCTACAGACGGCGGTATCAGCACTGTCTTGATACAATTATCAAGTTTGTTGGCAAAGATATGATAGGCCTCTCCCACCTCTTCTAATGGCACTCTATGAGTAATGATCCCCTTTGG
>CAMLRB010000075.1 GCA_946482295.1 uncultured Bacteriovorax sp.
CTCACCTAAAAAGCGCGCGCGACAAATCTTTGCCATACCCCCATCCACCAAATGGTCTAGGATGAGATAACGTCCGAAGCGTTCGCGTTTTGTGTCAGTCATACCACGTCTCCTGATAGGTCATATCGGGAGAAATGAAGAAAAACTTAAGCCTAATTTAAAGATATTTCATTGAAACCAGGAAAATTTAAAACCAATGGTTTTAATTCCTTAGAGTCTCTACACAAACCATAAATTTGGTATAAGCGTGTGGAATTCATTTCGGAATCAGGGTGAGAAAGGAGGTGTTTTTTGAATTCTATAAGTTCTATTTTTTTAAAGCCCGAGCGTTCCAGTTGCTCATTTAAAAGTGAGTATGGAATCACTTTTGTGTCCAAAGAATAAACAAGCGCTAATCTGAAATCGCCACATTTTTGAACATCTTCGAGCTCAGCTTTTGAAAACCAAAAATTAAAACTCGATTGAGGTGTAATAGGAGTCATCATCAAATCGAACTGAAGAGTGAGCTCATGATACCAAGATGTGCGACGAAACTGGAGGTCTTCATCCCATGATTTATCAGCATATGTTCCATTACGAACATAGTAAGTCCCTTCTCTCGTAATATTTTTACTGAGATTTCCGCAGCCACTTAAAACCAACAACAGGACTAACAAATATTTCATGTTTTACTCACCCATTCTGCAATATCTTTGAAGACAATTTCTTTCTCACTTTCATTATACAAGTCGTGCCTCAAAAAAGAATACTTCTTTTGTGTTAAAAGGTTTTTTTTGAGTCCACGTGCAAAGGAAGCGGTTCCATTTTCAATAAGTGAAGGACCATTACTTTCTAAAACGAGTATGGGTTTATCAAGGAAATAGGAGTCCTGGTAAATATTTCGAACTTTTTGCACTATCGCCCGCAATGATGAGAGCGTCGGTCGATGAACAATGAGTGGATCTTGTAAATATTCAAGCTGTTCACGGCGATAGCTTAACATGTCCACGGAAGGATAAATTTCCAGCAAACGGAAATGATCCATGCTCTCTCTTCCCGTTTCATTAAATTTTTCATATATGCGGTTTTGCAAATTGAATCCAGGTGAATCAAATTGCAACATGAAGTTTGAAAGAATGAGAGAGTCGATTTTGTTTTTTACAGTTCCTTCGACACGGTTGAGTAGATCGAGCATCACGAGCGCCCCAAGGCCATGACCGAGTATGACCCATTTTTCACTCGTCTTTTTATCAAGACTGTCCAGCAATGTCGTCACATCTGCAATGAGATCATTCATGTGGGAGACATGTCCACGAGTTCCACTCGATAACCCATGACCAGCAAAATCCATCATCACAAATGTAAATTCTGGATGCTCACCTTGGAACCAATTCAACAAATGATTGAAGCGTCCATGATAAGAGCCAATGTCATGGAAAAGAAAAATCGTCGTCGCCCCTTTTCCTAGATGGCGTTTGACATAAATTTTTTGATTTTTTAGACATGAATCAAAATGAGTGACTTGAACATTCGAACGAATTTCTTTCCACTCTAATTCCATGCGAGTTTTACACAGCATGGTTCAACATGATTTTTTTTGCTTGAGAATCAAGACCTTCAAAAGCACAATCAATCGTCTGCTCCCTAGTGTGATATTGTTCAATACGCACTTTTAAATTTCGTGCTTTTACTTCATTACCAACGTAGAGAGTTGCAAGCAATGTTTGACCAGTGTAATCACCAAAAGGTCCTGCTCCTAATAAACTCGCTTCAACCGCTCCCGCTTTTTTTACCACTGTTACAAGTGGCAATGGTGAGTGGTTGAGGACAATCATTAATGGAACTTCTTCCATTGTCAGTTCTTTTGATGAACCTGTTCCACTTAAACCAGCTGTAGGTGGTGTATGTTGAATTTTCATCCATCCATCCATTCCAGGTGCGAAAATAAGTGTATTTTGATTAATTCTTTTTTCAGTCATTGCTTCACGAAGTTCAGTTAATGAATATGGCCCGTAGATATCTGTGCCTTCAAAATTTTTGCGATCGTGACCGATACGTAAGTAGAATTGTTCTTCCTGCTCTTTTACTTTTTTCCAGTCAAAACTGAATCGAACTTCAGGCGAAGTTTCCTCGACTACAACTTTTGCTTCAGTTACAGTTTCTGTTGATTCTGTACCATTTAATACGCCACTTAATTCAGCAACATCCTTTAAACGCTCCCATCCTGTGAAGCCTTTTTTCCACACATAGGATTCAGCATTTATTTCACCGGCCGTAATCAATCCCTTAAGCATGATCTCGCTAACGGGACCAACGCGTTCTGAACCTACGACATAAAACCAATTCACCATATAAAGATGCTCCTCTTATGAATGCTTTTTGAGAATGCTTTCTTATCATTTTAACGTTTTGAAATTACAAAAAAAGCGCGACTCAATTTTGCCCGGGTCCTACAATATTGCTCAACTACTCAAGAAATACAACAAACCACCGATAAGACTAAAGTATTGTGCTCGTTAATGAGGGATCGTTATGAAGAAATCATTTTTGTCATTGGCCACTTTGCTCATACTCAGTTCGTGTGCCAAAGAAGAATTTGCGGCCAACAAAGGTTTACAGAGTGGATCTGTTAGTCCGATCACCTCAACTTCGAATCAACTTTGTTCTCAACATACGCTGATTTCACCTCAGGTTGATATCCTGATGTTATGGGATAACTCTTCAAGCTTTAACATTGTAACGCCTGCGACTCGAGCTTCGATGGGGAACCTCATTAAGAGTGTTTCAGAAAATTTCGATTACCATATTCTTTCAGTTCCGCTTATTTCTTCAAATGCAAATACGCTCTTTGAAGGTCAACTCGTTGTAAAAAACGATACAGGCCTCACTGCTGATGCAAAAAATATTGTTCGTACTAAAGAACAAGTGGCCTCAAGTCTTTCATTTACATCATCTGGTTCATCGGCTGAGCCAGGAATTGATCGTGCCATCAATATCATTCAAGCAAACCGCACGAATGGAATTTTTAGACAAAATGCTTATACAATGATCGTCGTTATTTCTAACGAAGATGATGACAGCTGTGAAAGTGAAACAGGTGTTTATAATTGTGGATCATACGATTGGAAGCCAAAAGTTCAAGCGAAAATTGATAAACTTCTTTGTCTTCGTGGAAATACCGCAGTTGCTTGTGGTTCAACTGGAATTACAAACCCGCTTGATTCTACAATGATGAGATTTGTAAACATCTCACCTCTTACAGCATGTTCAACTGGTGCAAACAGAATCAATGCTCGTTATAGAGAAGTGGCAAAACAAGTTTACGAAGCTCCGTATACAAACGGATGGCCAACTTCAAACGATCACCTAAGTCCAGATGTGACAGGTGCTCCTGATAGTTACAACCTTTGTTCTATCGACTTCAACCATATTTTTGACGGTGTAAATGCAGCGATCAAACAAACTCTAATCAAACACAAATATGATTACTGGCCGGTTGCTGGTTCAACTGCTGATGTAGATCCAGATACACTAAGAGTTGTTCGTTCTGATGGAAAAATTTTAACAAACAGAACTGGTGAAGCTAATCCAACTGATGGTTACCAGTACGTTGGAAACTTAACGGCACAAAATACACGAGTGCTACCTACTCCGGGTGAACCGTTCACCGGTAAAATGATTCGTCTCTTTGGACCAGATGGAAATGACCGTGTTGTTTATCCAGATTGTTTAACTGTTACGTACAATGCAAGCAAATTGAAGTACGGATACATTTATCTTAAATATGGTCAGCCTCAAGTATCGACTATTGAAGTGCGCATAAATGGAGTTCTTATTCCACAGAGTACAACGAATGGTTGGGATTATATGGGGAACCAATTTGTTTCCGGACTGGATGCAAATCTCAAAGTATTTGATCTACCAGCTGGAGCTCCGTCAGGATACATGTTGCGATTGAATGGAAATGCTCAGTTCGTAAACTCAGCAAGTGCTCCGGTTAGCGTGAGTGTGTATTACAACTCAGCTTCTACTCCATAATTAAGAAGAAGCTTTTTCGTTGGCCTTAGCTTTAAGATCATTGACTCGGTTAAGTGCGTTCATGAAACGCACAACCGGGAACATCCTCTTCAAATAGTCGATGTTAATCGCTGCTGAAATGGAGTTGTTCTCCCCCATTTTGTATTCACCACAAAATTTAGCGGCCTTTGCACCTGCAAAGTCATCGAGGGTAATGGGAATGTTATACTCTTTGAAGTGTTGAGTGATTTTTGTAAGTTCGATTTCGCATTTACCATCTTCTTGCGGAAGCTTGTCACATTCTTCCATAACTTTCATAAGAAACTTTTCACACTTCGCTGAGATGTTGAGTTTCTTGTCATCACGAAGAGTTCTTTGCGTGTTGAAGAAGACCTGGAAGATACGGAAGGTTTCTGGTTCGCGAGTTGAAATGATTTTAGTTGCATCTGATTCATCAATTGAGACTTCGACAATTTTTTCATCAACGAGGAGTTGAATAAACTCTTCGAGTTTGGCTTCGTTGACGTTGAAAATATCAAGCGCGTACGTTTTAATTTTGTTGAAGTTCAAAGACCATTTTCCATCTTTGTTTTCAGCAAGTGAACGGAATGTGAGAAACAAAATAGAGAGGATTTTCACTACGTCAGCTGATTGAAAAAATTTATAGTCAGAAGAAAAACCTACTGAGTTAGATTCTAGTGCCTTTACTCTTTCGTTTGTTTTACGTAGACGATCAGCGAGTGTGTTAATAAGAGTTTTAAACCATGGATTGAGAGCGGCCATGGTTTTTTCAAGAGCAGTAAAAGAGATTTCGATAATCTCGGCTCCAGTGATAGCTGCAGCCGAGACAGAACGTTTTTTTGAATCAGGATCGAAGTAGGCCATTTCACCGAGCATTTCACCAGAACGAAGAACTGCAATCTCTACAAAGCCTTTTCCTTTCGGACGAAACAAGCGTACTTGGCCTTTTTGAATGATGTACATTGAAGTAGCAACATCATTTTCGTTGAAGAGAATTTCACCTGGTCTAAGAGTTTTAATCCCAGATTTCTTCTGTGCTCCAGCTGCCGGTGTCGTCATCCTTGACCCTTGAAATTTGTTACGGTGAGATAAATATTAGAGGCGCTCGATAATCATCGCTAGAGCTTCTCCACCACCAATACAAATTGAGGCCATACCATATTTTGCTTTTTTGTTTTCCATTGCATTCATCAATGTCACAACAATTCTGGTACCACTGCAACCGATTGGGTGTCCAAGGCTCACGCCACCACCGTAAACGTTTACTTTATTATGATCTAATTTTAACTCTTTCATGGCAGCTAGTGCAACTACTGCAAAAGCTTCATTGATTTCAAAAAGATCAATTTGATCAAGTTTAAGGTTTGCTTTAGCTGCAACTTTCTTCATCGCTTCTACTGGTGCTGTCGAAAACCATGTTGGGTTCTGAGCATGGTTAGCGTAGGCCACGATTTTGAATTTCGCTTGGTTTTTGTACTCTTCTCCACCAAGAACGATCGCCGCTGCTCCGTCATTGATTGTTGAAGCGTTTGCTGCCGTTATTGTTCCTGATTTTTCGAAAGCTGGTTTAAGAGTTGCCATTTTTTCGAAGTTAGCTTTTCCTGGACCTTCATCAGTTGTAACAACTGTATCCCCTTTCGGACCTTTGATTGTCACTGCTGCGATTTCTGAATTGAAGATGCCGTCTTTGATAGCTGCTTGAGCGCGTTTGAAAGATTCAATTGAGTAAGCGTCTTGCTCTTCACGGTTTGAATATTTTGCCGCTGCTTCTTCTGCACAATTTCCCATAGCGCGGTTTGAATAAACATCCCACAGACCATCCCATTGCATAGAATCTTTCATAGCCCCTTCACCAAACTTGATTCCGTTACGTGAGTTCATGAGAAGATGTGGAGCTTGAGACATATTTTCCATACCACCAGCTACAACAAGCTTGTTATCGCCAGCTAAAATTGTCTGAGCTGCAGTGATGATAGTTTTTAAACCAGAGCCGCAAACTTTGTTCATCGTTGTACATGGAACTGATTCTGGAAGACCGGCGAAGATAGCCGCTTGACGAGCAGGGGCCTGACCTACACCAGAGCTCACAACATTCCCCATGAAAACTTCATCCACTTTCGAACCATCTACTTCTGCTTTTTTCAAAGCTGCTTCAATGGCCACTGCCCCTAATTTGGGTGCTGGGACTGAGCTAAGGGACCCTAAAAAGCTTCCAGATGGAGTTCTTGCTCCAGACAAAATATAAACGCTCATATTGCTCTCCTATTGGGAAAATAGTTTAAAAAATCGCTTCAGTTTAGCCTATTCGCCCCTTAATGACTAGGTCGTAAAAGCCGATAAATACCAATAATGGCGAAGCTCAAATTTCTTACATTTTTAGTATTTTTCCTGGGGATTTCACTCAATTTCCCCAGCGCAAGCGCCGCATCTCCGCTGTGTGAGGAAACTTTTTCGACCAATAATCCTTGCGCCCCTCAAGATGGCAGATCGGTCAATCGCCCGCCGGGAAATCTAAGCCCCCTGGAGCAAAAACTATGGGTATCGGCCACTGCTGAGAGTTTTCAGGACATATACAAATTCAAGAAAGATCAATTCGCTAATATGTTTAGGCTAATCGAAAACGGCAAACTCGATGATAAAAAACTAGAGCCTGCAATTAAAAAAGAAATTGACGCCACAATGAACGATGCTGAAACGCTTTTCGTTTTGGCCCAAACCATTAACAGCATCAAAGCACGTTTACAAATTTGTTATACAAAAAGTTTGTGTAGTGCCGGTGTACGTTCAGATCTTGAGTATCAGTTGCTTCAACTTCAGATTACAAAATCATCGATACTCGTAAAACGTCCGCTGTTCACCCATCCAAGTTTTGAAGAACAACTTCAAAAAACTACTGAAGACAATCCTGTCAGTTCAACTGAGATAAAAAAACTTATTAGTTATGCCAGTAGAGAAACGGCAGCAACACTTCTTGAACGTGTCGATTCTTATTCTCGTTTTCTCGATGGCGATATGAAGGATCTTCCTTCAACGATTGCTGATGATTTTATTAACCGTTTTGAAATTGAAGGTTCACCAATAGGACAAGAAAAATGGCTTTGCTCGCTGGCGAGCTCAAGGGAAAAAACAAGAGAGCGCGAGGCCTTCACTAAAAAAGGAATAGAAGTGTCTCTCTTGGTTCTTCCATTGGCCCTAGGTCCTTGGGGACGTTTTGGACTTTTAGGTGCTGAAACTTTGTTAGGAGCAAAACTTCTTCGATTTGGAATGACAGCTAAAGAAATCGATGGAGCAGCTTGGCTGGTCCGAGCTGGATCAGGAATAGCGACAAACTCTCATTATTCAATGGAAGTACGCAAGACCGAGGCTGCTTGTAAAAATACTGAACAAAATTTTTTCGTAAAACCAACAGTGGCCACTTTTGAAAATTACAATACATGTAAGGCCGAAGTTGGTGAAGCACGGTTCATTGAAACAATCAGCTGGATTTCGGCCATTGGAGCAGAACTCCCTGGTCCTGCTTTTAAATTTTACAAAGCTAAATTTACTCCGCAAATGGTTCATACCAAAGAGGGCGCTCAAAACATCGGTGAGCATTTACAAAAAAATCCCCTGACAAAAAAGCAATGGGCTAAAGAATTTGAAACCAAAGATCAAGGCCGATTTACTTATATGGACCTCTCAAAACTGGAGAGAGTAAGTGATCATCAAATGCGTCAGGTACCTGATGATTACTGGAAATTTGTGGGTGATATTTATTCTGAACGGCTAAATCTCACACCTGAAGAGATCAAAAATTTCATTAAATCTAGTCAGGATTTTGCTCCAAGAACAAAACTCATCATCAATTCTACTGATTCTATAAAAGAGACAAAAACTTTTAACGGTGGAGTAGGAATTGTTGTGTCGGATCGTGCTCAAGATCTTCTTCCTGTTGAAAAAGCCGTAAGTAAAAATCTCACTCGTAAACCTGGTGAAAAAGTGGCGGAAATCGTTCGGCTTACAGTCTCGAAAGACGCTGATGCTGAGAAACTTTCAAAATCTCTGATCAATCAAGCGGCAGGTGCACTACTTCAAGATAAAGATATCAAAACTGTTTATATCTATACTTCTAAAATCCACGCCCGCCTCTATAAACGCATCGGAGTAAAGGCAGATAGCATCACACCAGAGGGAGATCGAGACGTTATCATCGCTTTAAGCCGCTCGGATGTGGAAAATTTATTGGCCAAGACCCGCTAGATTTTGCTACAAAGAACGCTCTTCTTACGACTTATGTTGCGACTTATGTTTTTTTGGAGCTCCTATGTTTTCTCGTCTTGAACACGAAGTACCCGCTGTTTATTTTCCAAAAGATTGGGCAGAAGGTTTAAAGCAAGTTTTGCTTAACATTTATGGTGAGCAGGCCATCAAAGAAGACAAAACATTTGAAGTCTATGGCTTTTCATACCCGTCAGAAGCTCTGCTCATCATCTCGTATGTGGGCCTTGATAAATTCGTCACTCCCATCACTCTTTTTGTCTCTGCCGATCTTTCAAAAGAAGCCGATCCTAAGAAAATGATCAATACAATGTTCGATTGCGCCGGCGTATTCTATGACTCATATTTTGCGGGCCAAAAAGATCTGGAAGAAGCTGGTGAAATCTTTGATGATTACACACTCGATTGGGATGAAACAGACTTCCATGGCCAAAAAATATTCTATAGAGTGACTCGTGAAAATGTTGGTCTGACAATCCAGGCGAACGCTCTTTTGGGTGAGTAATATCATTTTCTTTGTGATCATTTCTTCACTCTAATTTACTCTCAAAAAGCCGATAAACTTCCTATGAAAACTTTAGGATTGTTTGTCATTTTATTTAACACATTTTTTCAACTTTCTTTTGCCAAAGGATTGGAAGATATTTCAATCTCTAGCTTTGAAAAAGAGAAAATCTCATCTTCTCATTACCGCTTTTACAAAAAAGGCACTGAGCTTTCAATTCATGTGCAGACTGAACAGTTCGATCCTAAGTCTTTGTGGAGACCAGAATCCTTAGATCAAGATGTGCGTTTGATGTTTGATAAAAGACAACTCGCCTATTCACTGCTTGGTTTTTCAGAAGCTCAAGTAGAAAAATATTCATTTCAAGATCGCACGTTCACTTTAGAAGGAAGTTACGTAAGACTTTCAGGAAAAAAAATAAATTTCATCGAAAAGAATTTTTATTATCAAAATAGTTTTCTGCAAATCAAAATGATTGGACCAGAAAAACCTAGTGCTGATCTTATTGCCAAGGTCGTTAGTCAAATAGATCCCTTTTCATTGGCCATAGAGAATGATTAATAAGCTTTTCATTTTTATTATCTGCTTGAGCTTAAACTTCCCTGTTTTTGCTCAAATGTGTATCCCTTCTCAGTCTTCACCTGCTCAAAAGGCCATTTCGTTATGTAATAATGTCGATGATATTCTCTGTTGTAATGTTCCTGCTAAAGAACGTCGTGGCTGTAATGAGCGTGATCGTTCAATCGTCAACAAAGATATGACCGTTAATGAATTGTATGAGTTTGCTAAAGTTTGTTTTCAAGCTTCAGTCACATCGTTCACTCAATTTTTCACGGAGTTTATACCTGAACTCGTTCGCGGTATTTGGAATGCAAGTTTAACCGTTGTTGAAGGAAACTTGTGGGACAAACTTCGTGGTGAATGGGAATCCGCTCGTTCCCTGGCCACTGATATTCATGAAGCTGTTCGTGAAAACCCTGCGGCCTATTTTACCCATATCTGGGAACGTATTGTTGCAGCGGCGAGTGAAAACATTCAGAATTTTGACTGTTTGAAGCCAGAAGTGAAAGTTGAAAAAACTTGCAGTTTTGTTGTCGGCTACATGATGCCTCCATTGATTCTCGCTAAATTACTTGTCAAAGGTTACAAGGCAATCAAAGGTGCTGACTTCGTTCTAGGCAGAAAAAAGTTAGATCTTCAATTACATGGAGCTCATCTCGCTCAGAAAGAAATCAACGCGTTTAAATCTCTTTATGGAAAAGAACTTCAACTTCCTGAAGGAGCGAACAAACGCTTCATTCTTTACTCGAAACTTCAACATACTCTCAATCAAAAAGTCATTTACTTTGATGTTGAAAATGCCGTCCAGAAAAAACTCAATGACGTTGTCTTTAAAGATAAAGGGCTTGTGGATGCCATTAACAATTCTTTTATGACGAAATTTAAAGCGCTTCTCGATGCTCATCCAGAATTAAAATCGAGAGTGCAGGGTGAATATAAAGACTACAAATCGTTTCGTCTGCTCCTAGCACTTAAAGAAGGAGATGATCCTAAAAAATTCACTAAAATGCTGACAGAGTTGCAGGCAAAAGCAGTTCAAAGTTTTTCAGATGATTTTGAAAAATTAGGAATGAACAAATCTATTCCTCCAATGACTGATGAAGCGGTTGATCCTCGTCGTTGGTTCCTTGCGGGAATTGGTGACACTCCTTTGGAAGCTAATATGGCCGCAAGAGGAGCACGCACAAATTCACCGACAACCATTCAAACTTTTAAAAACCAGGAAAAAGTTCTACTTCGTGATGTATCAGTCATAGAGAATTTACGTAAAAAAATAGCGAGTGAACCTCACCTTTTAGATTCAGGTGTATTGACCAAAACTCCAGAGGGATTGATTCCTTCCAAAGAAATGGTAGAAATTCTCCGTAAAAATAAACCCGATGCTTTCATGACAGCAGAAGAATACTCAGCTGCGATCAAATCAAAAGTGAAGACAATGTTTGGAAAAGACATAAGCGATGACACCGTAACCAATATGACGAATTATTTTCAAAAAGTAGATTCGCTCTCACCTCCACTTTTCGTTGGCGAACGAACGATCATCAATCTTGCTGAAGCTGAACGTGGAATTGTTTCGGTCGATTTTGCAGGTGCTGGTGTAAACAATGCTTTTGAGCAGATGCGTGCATTGGCGCAAACAACAACGAAACCGCTTGCTGAATCTTTGCAAAAAATCCAATCACGGGTTGATGGCGTAACTGTAAATATGGATGAAGGAAAAAAATTCTTCGATGATGCTGTTAAAAAAACGGCCGGTGAAAAACATTCGACTCTCTTTTCAGGAGATGATGGAATTTTCATGCCGAAAGCAGAATTTATGGATCGAGATAAATATGAATTAATCAAAAAACTTGGATCGCATGAATCACCTTCACAATTTAGATTGACGTTCGTTCGTTCCGAATATTCAAATGGAAAATCGATCCCTGCTCCTGAACGCACAAAAAGAATTGTTCAAGCTGAATCGATTGAGAAAAAATTGCGTGAAGCTGTCACAAAGGTGGATGGTCTCAGTACGCAACAAGGTCAGAAAATGTTGTTTGCTATCGACTACGTACCGAAAGAAGTTGGTGGAACTTTCAATCTCATTATTGGAGGAGCTAAACCGACAGCGGCTCAACTCAAAACGATTGAGGAAGCCTATAAAAAACTCTTGAAGGCCGAAAATGGTGAACACTTAGGGCGTATCGTAGTGCCGTAATTAATGTAGGGCTTTCGGAGCATCTAAAATCACACGTCCAGGAATTTCAATTTCTCCATCCGCATTTTTTTCAGCACCTTCAAAAATCTGCAATAACGTTGTTAATCCCGCTTTAATGCCGTCGATGGTTTCAGACGTCAGGTAGATATGGTTGTCGTAAATTTCGAGCGCATATCGCTTTTCTGGCGTCGCTGTTGCGGGAAAATCATCAAGCAACTGACTCTTCTCTACTTCGATGATCACCAACGGACTATCAGTCATCGATGAATTGCTTGGAAGACCTGTGATGTCTGCTGCCTGTTTGCAAAAGTTATTCACGATTCCTCTGAGGTTCGTGTCACTAAACTCGACGGAAATTGTATCCGGAAGCACGAGCTTCTCTTGGTTGTATTCGACTTTGAGTGGTTCAGGAATGATTGTTTCCATGTGCGTCTCCTTTCATTGGAAAAGAGTGCAATCGACATTCCTCTTTAATTTAGAGAGAGGTGCTTCATGTATGGAGAAACCCTTTTAATACCCGACTATGCTGCCTGGGTATGTGTCCTAAATTTTCAGAATTATTCTATTATTCAGGAGAGAATTCTCAAGCATCAATAAATTTACTCCGTAAAAGAACCTATGAAACACCTAAAAAAAATCTTGTTAATATTGCTTCTATCACTGAACTCACTGGCTTCTTATTCTCGTGATGATCCAAGCGATCAGTCAGATAGAGATCTACTACTAATCCATTCTATAGACTCTGAAAGCTCAGCAGCATTAAAAATTAATATAAATCTTTTCGACAATGATCAGTTAAAGGGCTCGCCAATGGTCGAAATTTCACCTACCAATGTTACTTTTTTCGAAGACAATAAAGAATCAAAAGCCTTCAGCGATTTTTACAAAAACAAAAAGTTCGATTTCAAACTAGCGAAGGATAAGCTAAAAAATTTAAACATTAGGACTTACAACGACTCACTTGCTTTAATATTAGAATCTGAAAATAATGGGATTATTGAAACCAACTACAAAGGAAAAAAACTTTATTTCAGACTTCCTTCAAAAGGAAGACAGGACACTTACTTCCTACGCTGGCGCTCGAGCGATTCGTTTGAACAGGCGAAAAATTTTATTCTCTCTTCAGAAAAGAATAAGCTTGCTCTAACGAAATTTAGAAAATGTGTTGAACAAAAAAATGTTGAATGTTTATTAAGTTTGGATAAAAACTACATTCATGCTGTCCAATCGTACACAATACGGTCAGATGAAAAGCTTTGCGAGTTGTACCAAGCTAGAGATAAATACAAACCGTTCGATATTCCTCAGAATCAAAAGCTCAAAGCGAATTGGGAGCTGTATAGTAAACTGGCTAATTTCGAAGCCGATAAAGAACTCACGGAAGCAAGTTTGAGCGCAATTGAATTTGGTAAAGATAAGTTTGCTTTAATTAAAATGGTTAGTGAGTCAGTTTGCGGTGAATCTTCTTTAGTAATCATGACATACAATGAGACCAATGGAAAAGAGCCTGAATTTAAAATTGAGTTGGATCCTTATTAGTTCGTTTCTTAAAATTTTTGGTGAATAAAAAAGGCCCGCAAAAGCAGGCCCATTTATTAACTTGATTTTCTTTTTACTTCTACTAGCCCCGACTCGTTTGAAAAAGTTTTCCTATTCACGAGATGGAACAAGTTGAAATGCTCCACTGGAGCATTTCACGGGTCTAGTCATCAAACGAAGGCTTAATAACCTTAGTTTCAAACGCGATATCCTGATCATCATCCAACAATTCGTCTTCATCAAATGCATCCATTTCGTTTTCGTCAGTCTCGATATCGAGATCTTTAAGAACGTGGTTGAACGCTTTGTCGTCAGCAAGATCGTGAATGATTGTTTCGATGTATTTCATCGGATACTTTCTCACAAGTTCTTCGATGATTTTTGCAAGACGGCCTTCAGAAAGAATGAGTTGTTTTTTCTTAACGTCTTTCCAAAGTTTGATGTAGTGGTAACGGCAGTAACCGTTTGTCGTTGAAGGGTTGTCACAACCACGAACAACACACTCGTCAGATTCAACTTTGAAGAGTTCCATTGAACGAATTGAAGCGAAAACGTCTTCAATTGAGAAGTCTTCTGAAAGAGCGAGGATTTCTTCAGCAAGGTTTTCCTTGATGTCGTCATCCATTTGCGATTTCTTTTTACGTACGGGAACGATTTCTTCTTCTTCGATTTCGTCGAAAGTCATTTTTACTTTTTTAGGAGTGGCTTCGATATCGAAATCATCATCCTCATCTTCATCTTTACGACGAACGATTGGTTGACCATCTTCATCTAGCTCCTCTTCATCTGCTGCCCCTTTTTTTCCTTTCGCTTTAAGAAGTTCTTTTTCTTCTTTTTTCGAAAGTTTCTTTGGAGCTTTAGCGGCTAACTTCGCTGCTGCTTTCGCATCTTTTTCAGCTTGTTTTGCGGCTTCTTTGGCTGCTTTTTCTTTTTCTTTAGCGGCTAACTTAGCTGCTTGTTCTTGAGCTTTTAATTGAGCTTTATCAATTTTAGGAGCTTTCTCTACTTTTTTTGGTTCGATTTTTTTCGCAGAAGTTTTTTTGTTATGAGCTTCTTTTTTTGCGTTTTTAATCGCAGTTGCTTTTTTTGAAGCGGCGATTTTGTCCTGAATTTTTTGTTTCAGATCAACTTTGCCTTTTCCTTTTTGTTCAACTTTTTTTGGAGCTGGTTTAGCCGCTACTTTTGGCATTGGCTTCTTTGCTACAGGAGCTGCTTTTTTGGGAGCAACTTTTGGCATTGGTTTTTTAGCAGCAGCTTTTGGAGCTGGTTTAGCAGGTGCGCCTTTTTTTACTGGGGCAGATGCTTTCATTGCAGGTTTTTTAGGGGCTGCCTTTTGAGGGGCTCCCTTTCCTTTTGCAGGGGCAGCTTTCATTGGCGCTTTTTTAGCGGCAGGTTTCGCAGGCTTCTTCATTCCAAGATTCTCCAAAATTTTTTTTATCACTGTAACACCTTCATACAAAATTAGTCTATGGCATTAGCGATTGTTTACTGTCCTTTAAGTTCGTTAGCAGCGATGACGATGCGCTGGATTTCAGATGTCCCTTCATAGATCTCGGTGATCTTTGCGTCTCTGAAGTGGCGTTCTACTGGATACTCTTTCGTGTATCCGTTTCCACCAAGAACCTGAATCGCCTTCGTCGTAATATTCATACAAGCTTCTGAAGCAAAAAGTTTTGCTTGAGCAGCTTCTTTTGAATACGGAAGATTATTATCTTTTAAGTAAGACGCGTGCATGATCATCAAACGGCTTGCTGCTGTTGCTGTCGACATATCTGCAAGCATGAATTGAATCGCTTGAAGTTCAGAAATTGGTTTTCCGAACTGAACGCGTTCTTTCGAATACTTTTTAGCGTATCTAAAAGCAGCTTCCGCAATCCCAAGGGCCTGAGCCGCGATTCCAATACGTCCACCATCAAGAGTTGAAAGAGCGACTTTAAAGCCTTTTCCAATTTCTCCAATGATATTTTCTTTTGGAACTTTTACTTTGTTCAACCAAATTTGCGCTGTTGAAGAGCCCTTGATTCCAAGTTTGTCTTCAAGCTTCTGAACCTGGAAGCCTTCTGTTTTTGTATCAACGATAAAAGCAGTGATCCCTTTGTGATCATTTGTTTTCGTTGTTTTTGCTAACACGATAGCGATGCTTGCATCTTTTCCATTCGTGATGAAATTTTTTGTTCCAGAAAGTTCGTAGTGATCGCCTTTATCTTCCGCGAAAGTTGCCAGTGTTCCTGGATCTGATCCCGCATTTGGTTCTGATAAACAGAAACAGCCAATTTCTCCACCAGCAAGGCGAGGAAGAAATTTTTTCTTTTGATCTGCATTCCCGTAAGCAAGGATTGGCCATGTACATAGTGAAGTATGCGCAGAAACGAGAACCCCAGTTGAGGCACATCCGCGAGAGAGTTCTTCGACA
>CAMLRB010000076.1 GCA_946482295.1 uncultured Bacteriovorax sp.
GTCCTGAACGTTTAAATTCCTTTTCAAGGCGTTTCTCAGCAATGTTGTTTAGAAGTTTATTCATGGGTAGTGCGATTTTTCCGTCTTGCAGTGAAGTGACTTCGAAATCTCCCAGCATGAAACGGTAGAATCCCGGAGTTGCGATTTTAGAAAATGGTGCAGCTGCAAATACACTACTACCTAAAAACAAAGTTGTTAGTAGAAATAATTTTTTCATGGAAAGTCTCCTTATATTTTTAGTTCTTCTATTTAAAGGCCAGAAAACTAAAAATGAAAGGAATTTTTAAGCAGGCAGTTGAATTCTACTGCGTTTGAAAGTCAGCACAAATTTTGTATTTTGCGAAGTTGTATCAATCGCAAGTGTTCCGTTGTGAGATTCTACGATTTTCTTCGAAATAGACAGTCCCAGTCCTGTCCCCTCACCTGCTGCCTTTGAAGTATAAAATGATTCAAAGATTTTTCTTTGCAGGTGATCTGGAATACCCTTACCGCTGTCGGTGATACTTAGAGTAACAAATTCTGAATAAGCTTTTGTTTCAAGCTTGATCCAACGTTCTTCAGAATTTTTAATAGCATCACAACTGTTACTAATGAGATTAAGAATAACTTGAGCAATTTGAGAGCTTCGACAATCGATTGTGACTTCTTCTGAAGAAAAACTAGCATCAAATTTTATATTATTTTTCTTCAATTGATCTTGAAAAACCTCAACCATATCATTAACCATAATGTGTAAATCATGTGCTATAAAAGGATCACCTGTTCCATTTCGAGCGAGAGTTTTTAATCCATTTACAATTTTGTCGATTCGTAGAGTTGCCTGTTCTATCTTGCAAGCTACTTTATTCAAATCTGCAGGCTCCAGTGATTGTTGATGAATTTGTTTTTTCATTTTATTAGTGAGTAAATGAATGATCGTAACTGGATTTTTTATTTCATGTCCAATCCCCAAGGCCATCTCTCCTAATGTACAAAGTTTTGCGGATTCAATCATGAGTTGCTGTTCAGTATCTTTGGTTTGGGAAATATCACGACCTATGCAATAAACACGTTCTCCTATTCCTTTTCCATTCCAAGATATCCAAACGTAATCCCCATCTTTTTTTTGGTAACGATTTTCACATGCAATTATCGTTTCACCTGCCACAACTTTAGCAATGGCTTCGCGTGAATGGTCACGATCATCAGGATGAATAAAATCAAAAATGGGACGAGAGAGTAATTCTTTGTATGAATAACCTAGAATTTTTTCAAAAGCAGGATTCACTCTTTGAAACATTCCATCAGCTCCCGCTACACACATGAGATCAGTTGAAATGAGATAAAGATGTTTTAGGTCATCTGAAGAATCATCACGTTCATTAGCGAAAATTTTATTCATAACTTTTTCTCTTGTTAAACTTATCTTAAGATTCGGCATAAAAATCGTTTTGGATTACAAATTATGTGTGAAGAATCTTTCAAACCAAAATTCTTTAGAGGTAACTTGCGAATTAAACAAGAAAATGGCCAAACAATAAGAGCTTATGAAATCATAACTGTCAGATTAAAAAGCTTAAATTCATTATACTTGAGGATTCATGAACCCAAATCTTATGTATTATCCCGTGCTAGCTATGATCGTTCTAACTTTCGTAGTTCTGCTTAGAATGTTTGCTTTGAGAGTGAGTGGGATTAAGTCTAGAAAAGTGGATGTGCGCTATTTTAAAACCTACAATATGCCGACACAAATTCCCCCAAAGCAAGTTCAAACTGAACGAAACTTCACAAATCTTTTTGAAGTTCCTGTCCTCTTTTATACTGTCTGTGCTTTTGCATTAATCACTCGTAACGTTGATTACATGATGTACACTTTAGCGTGGTCGTATGTGGCCTTAAGAGCACTCCATAGTTTCATCCATTTGACGTCTAATAAACTCATTCCACGAATGAGTTTCTATGGTCTCAGTTGGATTGTTCTCATGATCATGGCCGTTAAATTAGGTTTAATGGTCTCTTAGTTAAAATACTCTAAGAAACTCCAAACCATTTCGCGTGATTCGTTCACGACTGTTGGAATTTTGCTGAAGGCCGGAACTTTATCACGACCAAGTTCAGCAGCGATCGCACGTGTTCCGGTTTTCCAATAGAAGTAGTCAGCACTACTTCCTGCTGCCACATAAATTGTCGTTGAAATTTGTCCAGCTTCATACTGATTGTCTTTGGCCATAGTCTGAACAATATCTTTAAAACCTGTAACATCATTTGCTGGCGGAGCTTTACGTGTGTAGCCCCAAGGATACATCACTAATCGTCCATAGGCATGAAGATCGAGTGATCCGGTAAATTTCATAGAGTTTGTAAAATTCATCATCGCTTGGATGACATCGACACTTGGATTCTCCGGCCGCTCAGGCCATGGATAACTACGATTTGGGTCTTTCCCTTGGACATAACGTTCTCGTGCTTCAAAACTATCTGGACTCACCACAGGGATAATAAAAATGTCTCGATCATTTAAAATTTTGGTCAAACGCTCTTCTTTACCAAAGCCTGCAAGAAGTTCTTGAGTGAGAGCAAATAAAACTTCTGTCGTGATAAGTTCATCTCCGTGAGTTGCGGCCGTCACCATCAGACGAGGTTTATTTTCCCCTTCCGTTGATAATTTAAGTGCATAGAGATTGCGACCTTGTTTACTTACTCCATAAGTTTGAAGAGTGGCCAGTTGCGGATACGTTTCAGCAATTTTTTTTAAGTCTACTTCTACATCAGAAAATTTTCGATATTGATTAAGACCTTTTGTTTCTGAAAAATCATTAACTTTTTTTTCAAGTAATTTTGCTTGCGGAGCAAGTCTTAAGAACTCAGCTACGCGCTCTTCTTGAACGTAGACTTCAAAACCTTTTGAAAGCTTTTTTACGACTTCGAATTGCGCTGCAATCTTATTCATCTTAAGAGGATTAACGGAAACTTGATAGCTTCTTAATGTTTCAGCTGAAAACACGTTAAGAGCTAAAATAAATGATAGTGTCAATGTTGTGATTTTTATTTTCATCTCTCTAGCGTTACAAATTTTTTAACAGCTGTCATCTTTTGTGACACCTTTTGCGCGTAGCAGATTTGCTCTTTCCACTTTCCTTCCTAAATTAACTACGGGGGTAATTATGAAACAAATTCTTACATCACTCGTAGTGCTTGCATTTTCTATTCAAACGGCATTTACGTGTACGATTTTTTCTCTTTATCCCAAGAGTCAGCACTGGGTTGGTAGAACCTTTGATTGGTCCTACGGTCATGGACTCGTTTTTACGAACAAAAAGAATGTGACAAAAACAGGTTTGCGTTTACTACCTACTGACGTAGCAACTGTTTGGACGTCAAAATTCGGTAGTGTCACTTTCAATCAATTTGGAAAAGAATTTCCGACAGGGGGAATGAACGAAGCTGGTCTCATGGTGGATGCTCTTGAACTCAAATCTTCTCAATTTCCGGCCGCTGATGCCCGCCCCTCTTTTAATGAACTTCAATTCATCCAATACTTGCTCGACAATTATTCCTCGGTCGAAAAAATTGAAGCTGATTTACCCAACATTCGTCTCGCCCCAGTCGGTTCAAAACTTCATTACTTCACTTGCGATGTTAATAATTGCATGACAATTGAATATGTTGACGGAAAACTTGTCACACACTCTGGAGAAGATTTAGAAATTTCAGGACTGGCCAATAGCACTTATGATGAACATTTAAATTTTGCTCGCGAGCATATTGGTTTCGGAGGAACGAAGCCAATCAATATGGGATCAAGCGATTCGCTTGATCGTTTCGTGCGTGGAAACTACAAAGCAAAGTTCATTGACGAGACGAAGAACCCTATTCAATATGTTTTTAACATCCTTCAAAGTGTCGGTAGTCCTGAAAGCAATCGCTGGCAGATTATTTATAATCTTTCAGAACGAGTTATCACTTTCAGAACAACAGCTAAACTTGATCTTCAGCGAACAGTTGATCTCAAACAATTTGATTACAACTGTCAAACCCCTTCACTCTCTTTTGATTTAGAGAGTGATCAAACAGGTGCGATAAACAACAAATTCACACCATTTGATTCTCTTCTCAACTATTCGATCATCAAAAGATCAGTAGAGATGCAAAAACTACCCGCACCTCTTGCCGACCGTCTGGCCATTTATCCAAAAGAAACAGTCTGCCATAGTCATTAAGAGACTTTAGGGCCCTGGCATTCACAATGCAGAGCCTTGCTAAATCCTCTCTATTATACTATACTGGGGTATAGTAAGGAGAAGCATCATGGCCCATGTCTTAGAATCAAAAAAGAAAATTATTACTCGCATTCGCCGAATAAAAGGCCAGCTTGATGCTGTTGAAAGAGGCTTAGAAGAAGGCCTTGATTGCTACGATGTTCTCCAAACTCTCACCGCAAGTCGCGGTGGTCTTACTGGATTAATTGGTGAGTTGATTGAAGCTCACATTAAAGAGCACGTGATGAGCGATATGAACAATCCAAAAAGTGCCAGCGATAAATCTGCACTTGAACTTATCAAACTCATGAAGACTTACTGGAAATAAGGAAGATCTATGACAATCGAACAACATACTCACGAACATGACTACGTCATTAAAGATAGTAAGATCGGTGCGAACGAAAAAAAAACTCTCTTCGTTGTCATCCTAACTTTCATAACGATGGTTTTTGAAATTTTTTATGGTTATGTCACCGGTTCAATGGCACTACTTGCTGATGGTTGGCACATGGGGAGCCACGTCGGAGCACTGGGTATTTCTCTTATCGCCTATCGTTTGGCCCGTTCTCAGAAAATGAATTCAAAATTTTCTTTTGGTTCTGGAAAGCTTATTCCACTTGGAGGATATACCAGTGCACTTCTTCTTGGAATTGTGGCCATCTTTATGGGTGTTGAATCAATAGAAAGGTACTTCAATCCAAAAACCATTAATTTCGAGATGGCCATTTGGGTTTCAGTAATTGGATTTGTCGTCAATCTAGTGAGTGCTCTCTTGCTCATGAACTCCCACGACCACTCTCATCACGACGCTCATCATGGTCATGATCACGATCATGATCATGATCACCACGACCGAGATCCTAATCACGTCCACGATCATAATCATCAGAGTGCTCTCATTCACGTCATTGCCGACGCATTTACCTCAGTCCTTGCTATTGGCGCTCTTCTTCTCGGCAAATACTTAGGATGGATTTGGGCCGATCCAGTCATTGGAATTTTAGGTTCCCTTGTTATTTTGAAATGGGCCTATGGTCTTTGCAAAGCTACTTTATGGGAGCTTTTGGACGGGAGCTCAAAGCTAATAAGTGAACAAGAAGTAAAAAATTTTTTAGAAAACGAACAAGGTGTTGTTGTAAGTGATATTCACATCTGGAGAATTGCCCCCAATGCTCACGCTTGCGAAATCATCATTTTTAACTCCGAGTTAAAAGGTAGTGATTATTACCGTGAGCGATTAAGTAAGAAATATAATTTACAACATACAATCATTGAAGAAAGACAACGAAACTGATTCACATCATGGTAAGAGCGATTCGTATTCGGTAAGATATTAAGAATGAAGAAAGAACCATATCGCAACTTTTTTTTATTAGGACTTTTTTATCTTCTTTGGGGAACTCTCATCTGGATCCCTCAAATCTTTATAGAGACTCATTATCCAGTTCTCGCTCATCGTTTTCTAATGTTAAATGGTTTTTCAGCATCCTTCATTGCTGGTTTTCTCATGACTGCTGTCCCAAAATTTTCCGGTACTGAACCGACTAAAACGATCGAATCTCTTCCATTTGCTCTCATAACAGCTGTTGGGGTGATGTTTGCCTATTTAGAACTTGATCGTTGGACGGCCGGTGTGTCAGCACTGCAGGCCTTTTTCATTCTTTCTTTTCTTTTTAGAAGAATTAAAAAGCGCACATCGAATCCACCATATTCTTTTGTTTTCCTTTTCATAGGAATGGGTTTATGGCTTTTTTCGGCCCTCATTCAACTTCTAACGGGAAGTGAAGCTTACAGGTATATGCACTATGAAGGGGCCATTGCCGCTCTTATCTTAGGTGTTGGAAGTCGTCTCATTCCTGGAATTCTCGGACACATTGAGATCGTTCAAACGCAAAGAAAACGTTATGAAACAAATCTCACATTCTTAAAAACCGTACCTCCTCTTTTTTGGATCTTAATGATTTCTTTTGTCGTGAGTTTTTTCCTTCAAGGACAAATCGCACAGTTTTTAAGAACAGTTGTTGTATGTGTGATCGCTATTAAATATTGGAGCCTACATAAGACACCAAAAGAAAAAACAGTTTTGACCGCAAATATTTGGATATCATGTTGGTTAATTATTCTAAGCTTTATTCTAAAATTATTTTGGTTTGATGGAGATATTCATGCATCTCATGCTTTCTTTTTTAGCGGAACTCTCCTACTCACATTATTAATTTCTATGCGAGTTTTACAATCTCACGGCCCAGGAGATAAAAGTTTGGAAAATAAGAAAGCGATTTATTTTATTTCCGCATTCATCATAATTTCGGGAGTTACAAGAGTGAGCGCTATTCTTATCCCTGCCAATTATTTACACCATCTTAGCTATAGCGCGATCATGCTTACACTAGCGATTCTTCTCTTCGTCAAAACATTTTACCACACTTTTAGTGTTGCCAAACGTTAGCCAGTCGCTCAACAAAAAATTAAAGAATTCTAAAGCATTTAAATGAATCAACTATGCTAAAACCTCGTACAGTTGGGGAGGAAAAATGATTCAGACTATTAAAGAATTTCCAGGTGTCATCAACCTAAGACGAATGCTTTTTGAAAAAAAATTTTCATCACACAAAAACGTTAATTACTTTCGTGGCGTTTTTAAATCTTTTAATGAAGCAAGGCTCTCTGCTCCGGGGACCAAACCAGTAGGATACAACAATATTGATTCTGCACGATTGTACAAAGAAAGAACTGAGCGAATCTACTCTACAGATTATCCGGTTCTTTACTGGATGAAAAATTTGAGTGAACAATTTGAAACTGTCTTCGACTTTGGTGGACACGTTGGGATCCACTATTACACATATTCAAAGTTTATAGATTTCAATTCCATATACACTTGGACTGTCTGTGATGTTGAAAGTGTGACGACTGAAGGAAAAATTCTAGCAGTACATAAAAAAGCTGAAAAACTAAACTTCGTTAACAACATCAATTCAGCCGATGGTCATGATCTCTTTCTCGCAAACGGTTCTCTTCAATACTTAGAATGGGAGTTGCATGATAAATTACGGGCGATGAAATCTCCTCCAAAAATTGTCATCGTAAATATGTTCCCTTTACATGAGAGCTTGAGGACTATCACTCTTCAAAGCATAGGTACTTCTTTTTGTCCTTACCTTATTCGCAAAGAAAGTAATTTCATAAAGGGTATGCAAGATTTTGGATACACTTTGATAGATCGCTGGAATAACGAAGAAAAAAGCTGTCACATCGCCTTTGAACCCGAAAGATCACTTCGCCATTATAAAGGAATGATCTTTATTAAATAAGACTGCTGCGAAACAACCGAGTAAGTGTGGACTTATATTGAATTCATTCGCGCTTTACACTTTGTGAATGAAAAAATCAAAATGCAAAATTTTCACGATCATGAGTATATTACTTCTTTCTGCCTGTCGGCCTGAAACGGACACTTCAGCTAGAACTTATGACGAAGGAGAAACTGAAACAATAGCTCCCCACATTCCGCATGAAGAAACTTCTGCTCCTGCTGAAATTACAGAAAATAATTCTGAGGGATCACTAATACCAGAAGTTTTTAAATTAAGATGCGAAGAAGCTCGTTTTGTGACACTTCTAAATCTTTATCGTAAGGCCCATCAGCTAAACGGCCTTACCGTATCACAAAAAGGCGTGATCTCGGCGCGTTGGCATGCACTTGATATGATCACGAATAATTATTTCTCTCATACTGAACCGAACGGGAGAACCTTTTCGGAAAGAGCTCAAAGTTTTGGATATCCTGCTTGGGCAGAAAATATTGCTGCAGGTAATGTGACAGCGAATTCTACTTTTTGTCAGTGGAAAAATTCATCTGGACATAACACAAATATGCTACGCTCTCTGCACATTAGTATTGGTATAGGTAATATGACTGGTAATGGAATGTATCGCAGTTATTGGTCAAATAATTTTGGGCCAGCAACGAATGATACGGTATTGGAGCCGTTAACTTCTGATGCTAACTGCTCCATGCCTACAACTTTACCAAGTTGTTAAAGAGGTTTGTGGTAACAACCATCTGCTTGGAAGACACTGCCTGGGATAACTAAGTTACATCCACAGCTGAATTCGACCATTTTTCCATTGACTTCTTTTCGACCAGTCACACATTGCTCGTGGGTTTTATCTGGAGTTTCATTTGGAGCAAGTTTTAGAATTCGAAGCATGTCTTCATATGAATTTTCGTGCCCAATATTCGGTCTAATGAGACGATCTTTCGATTTAGCTGTAATACTATTATACCATTCTAAATTGGAAGCATTAAACCAAGGACCGAATCCTTCTGTATCTTCTTTCGCTCCAACCACGACGTGAATAATTGTATTCGGATAATCTTTTTTTCCACCTTTAAGAATGGAAGTTCTATCTTCTACTTTTATATTGTCACAAACTTTTTTGGTCTGGTCCTTATAGTTCCAGGCCCCCAAGAGAGTTTGGACCCACTTATCTTGTGCTTCATTATTTAAACTAAAACTTGCTTTAGAATTTTTATCACAGGCCGAAGCTAAATCTGGTAGGAACGGGCCAATTCCAAACAAGACTCTATCAAAAAAAACATCCGCATTGTATTTGGCCATCGCTGAAGCAAGCAACATTGTTCCGTTACTTCCACCGTAGTAGTTTGTGAAATCACCGTGCACGAGTCCTTTTTTCAGGACAACTTCCCATACGGCCATGAAGATTTGAGAAAGAGTGAGGTATCCACCTCCGTGAATCCAGTAACCACCACCTAGCTCGAAATTTTGATCTTTTTCCAACATCTCAAGCATGATTGTTCTAATTTGATTTTGTTCTGCCAATTGATTGAGAAGTGTTCTTTGGGAGACATCTTCAAGCATATCGCTCATACCGTTGCCGCCAACACCGTAGAAAATTGTTCCTACTGATTTTTGGTTGGGACGGTTGAACTTAAGAGAGATTTTATATTCTTTTCCTTCCAGAGTTTTAATCGTTGTTTTTAAACACTTCCATCCTTTTTGAGCTGGTGCTGTACAATCTGCAGCTTCTTTTTCAGCAGCAAAGATATCTGCAGAACCTTTATTAACAACTTTATTGATGGCCGCAGAAGATGGATTACCTGGAATTTTTACTTGGGCGTCAACTGCACTAATGAGTGAACGTAATTTTTCACAATTAGCTTCTAGATCTTTAAACGCTTTAATAAGAACAGATAACTCCGCACAACGCCCTTTGAATTTAACTGGCACATCTCCGGACGAACAGTCTATTGAAGCAGCATCATTCGTTCCTGTTTGAAGTGAAAGTGCAATAGAGTCGCGAATAACTTGCGCTTTCTTGCTGATGATCTCCATGTCTTTGATGTACTTTTTAAGGAGTTCAAAATTTCCTCGGGCCTGTTCATTTGGTACTTCGCCACTCGTTCTCAAATTGTAGCCTTCATATCCAGTTTGCGCATAGGCCACGACATTATTTTTTTCAACAATACCATTCGGTGTCCATGCGTGTGATCGCAGCCATTCTGTTTTATTAACACCATAAGGAAGACTGATTTCTCCTGTATAAACTTTTCTTGCGAGAACAGGATCAAAACCAAATCCTTCAGCGGCCAATAGTTCGTTTGGATTGTTTTTGTAATATTCAGCGATCTCTGGTGGCATATTATCGTACTTACTTTTTATGATTGTGCTTCCATTTGTTGGAAATGCACTAAGCTGTCCTTTATGAATGTTGGCGTAATCTTCAATGTACTTAGGATTATCTGTTAAGAAGAGATATCTATAATAAGCACTTTCGGGATCAGAATTTTTAAGTGCAATTCGAAAATAATCTGGCACTTGATAATCTTTGTGAAATCTTGCATTGATCTTTAAATCTCTTTCCCATTTTATAAATTCTTCGAGAGAAGTGAACGGTACTTCTGCGGCAGAAAGACTGCTAAAATAGTTAAAAGAAATCATCATAATAGCGAACAGACTGAGTAATTTAAATTTTGTTTTCATAAAACCATTCTATAGGATGTTTGAATTTTTAATATTGGGGAAAATGCTTTGAATTCAACCCCCTGAAGTGAAAGTGTCCGAAATATTTGGCATTATTAAGTTCGGGACACGGTACGATTCTTAATCCTGATGTTTTCGATCCCCAAAAAGAGCAAAATTGGCTGCCTCATTTTTATGTAATCCTGTTCAATGATAGGTCTGACGTTGACCTAAATCAGGTTTTTTTAATCACACTTTGCTCATAATGAAGACATGGAAAATAACAAAAAATCCCCGACGAATTTAATTGAGAAATACAATAAACCTGGCCCTCGCTATACAAGTTATCCTCCAGTGCCTTATTGGAATAATGCTCCTGATGAACAGTTGTGGATCCAGCATATCCAAAAAAATTATTCCTCAAATGAAGGTGTAGATTTATATGTGCATGTTCCCTATTGTGAAAAACTTTGTTTCTATTGTGGATGCAACAGAACGATCACTAAAAATCACGACGTCGAAGATCCTTATCTGAAAATGGTTCTCAAAGAGTGGACGCTCTACCGTGAAAAATTAGGATTCACCCCTAAAATTAACTCGCTTCATTTTGGTGGTGGTACTCCAACATTCCTCTCACCTTCAAATTTAAAAACGCTTATTGAAGAGCTAACAAGAGAAAAAACTCTATCCTTCATAGGTTCTATTGAAATTGATCCTCGCACTTGTAAAGATGAACATCTCGAAGTTCTCGTTGAAATGGGCATCAGTCGCGTCTCTTTAGGAATACAAGACTTCGATCCATTTGTTCAAAATGCAATTAATCGCGAGCAACCTGTAGAAATGGTTGAAACTCTCGTTACTAGGCTTAGAAACCTAGGTTTTAGTTCAATAAATTTTGATCTTATTTATGGCCTACCAAAACAAAATTTAAAAACAATTCAAAAAACGATTGATATCGTCTCTAAATTAAAACCAGATTTAATTGCATTCTATGCTTACGCTCATCTCCCAGAAAGGATAAAAAACCAGCGTCTCATTCGTGAAGAAGAGCTTCCTTCTCCTGCCCTAAAACGTGAACTCTATGAATCGGGAAAAATTATACTGAAAAATCATGGATACGATGACATTGGAATGGATCACTTTGCACTTCCATCAAGTTATTTAGCTAGAGCTAAAATGGAAAATAAACTTCATCGCAATTTCATGGGATATGTAGATAAGAAATCAAAAGTACTTATCGGACTTGGCCCGACTTCTATTTCTGATTCATCCGGAAGTTTTGTTCAAAATGAAAAAAATATAGATGAATACAAGAGAAAAGTCTTAGAAGGGCAATTGCCAATCTCTTCAGGGCACACTCACACAATGGAAGATCTCCTCGTTCAAGAAATCATTCTTCAATTGATGTGCAGTGGACAAGTCTGCTTCGAGAGTGAACTTATTCCCGATTGGGATGCTATTCAAAAAGAGCTCAAAGCGTTTGAAGACGATGGTTTGTTAAACTTTGATCACAATTATCTGCAAATCACTGAACGAGGTAAACCATTTATGCGAAACGTGGCCATGAGTTTTGACTTTCATTTAAGAAGGAAAACTCCTACTGTTAAATTTAGCCAAACGATTTAAAGACTCGCCAATCACTCGCAATGAGCTCGAGTCTTAAAAGGCTTGCTGATGATGTCCTTACTGGCATAACTTGTAAGGAGAAGTTCGTTGGGATAATTTTTTTCATTGTCGACTTCTACAGTTACAAAGCATACAATACTGTATGCTTCAAATTTGCCTATTTTTCACAACGATAGCGACACTCTTACTCGCTGCCCTTCACATTTACTGGGGACATGGTGGAAATTGGCCAGGAGTGGATAGACAGAATCTTGTTGATAAGTTTTTGGTCAGGGAACTAAATTTCCCTCCCTCTTAGCTTGTTACTCAGTTGCCGTCGCTTTGATCATGGCCGGACTGATTCCTTATTTCACTTTTCGAAATCAATTACCATCTGCTTTAAACTATGGACCGGCCTTTATTTTTTATCTAAGGGGACTTGGTGGATATTTACCTTTCTTTGAAAAAAAATGGTGCAAAATTTTCATCGATTTAAATCGAAAAATCTACGGGCCTCTTTGCCTGACCTTAGCTTTTGCATTTACACTATTGGCCCGACAAAATTTTCTCTAAAGCGCTTAATCCACCCTCGTATTGCCAATAGATAAGTCTCCCTTCTGCGTAAGTGGTCAGGATAAATTTCTCTGAGACTGACATAATACGATCAACAGCAATAAGCTTTTCACTCCACTCAGGCACACTTACGGTCACTTCAATCTCTTTGTTGTTTTCGTCGAAACCGTGCATGATGATATAGTCTTTTATTTTTACTTTGATAAATTTCATAAACTCATTCTGCCTCTGCTTCCTATTCAAAAACAGTTACAGTTTGCTAAATAATTCCCCCTAACAGTTCTCCTCCCTATTGCAAATGCCCCCACCAATCTTCATAATTAATTTTATGCAAATAAAAGAAATGAAAACTGAAACTGATATCAATGCTTGTTTTAATGTCTACAAAGAATTGCGTCCTCATCTAACGACGCCTAAAAATTTTGTCGACCAGATTCTCAACCAACAAAAAGAAGGTTTCAGATTATTTGCCATTGAATCGAGTGGTGAAGTTGCGGCCGCTATCGGTATTCGAACACTGACAACTACAGCGTGGGGAAAGATTCTTTATATTGATGATTTAATCTCCGGTGAGAAATTCCGCGCTCAAGGTTTTGGTTCGGCCCTACTCCAATTTGCGCAGGCAGAAGCGCGGAATTTGGGTTGCGATCAAGTCCATCTTGATACTGGTTACAACCGACATGCGGCCCACAAGGTCTACCTCAATCATGGCCTTCAGATGGTTTCCCATCATATGTCGCTAATCTTGTAAAAGCCCAAAAATTATCCGATCGGTTCAGGCCTACTATGCTTTGAACTCTTGCTGAATCCGCGCCATCACTTCTTCTTCTTTTAAGTCTACAGGCAGATCAATAAGCAGATCTTTTTGTCTTGATGTATGTCCTCGTTCAATTTGAATCTTGCTCTTAGCGATACCCAAGAGCTTCGCTAAGAACGTAATCACTTCGGCGTTGGCCTCGCCTTCAACAGGTCTCGCCTTCACTTTAATTTTGATTCTCGCCGGTTCCCCATAAAACCCCACAACTTCATTTTTAGAGGCCCCCGGCTGGGTGTAAATGAACAATCTCATAACTTTTTTTGCACTTAGTGTTTAATAAAATTCAATTAGATAAAGAAATAAAAATTATTACTTAACTTTGCTTTAAAGAGAACGATTCTTTCTTCTATAGTCAAATTATTATTCAGGAGAATGCTTGTCAGACCTTCAGCGACCATATCGAACTCACTAATACTTTCACAATAGTAAACTCCACTTATTTTTAACTTCGCCATCGCATATTTTACTAATGAATCGAATTCATTTCTCGATACAGTCTTTGAGAACAGAATCAGCTCTCTGATGAATCTATCTGTAGCTCGATTATAAAATGCCCAATAATCACCTTTAAAAATATACTCTCTTACATTTTCCCCGAATTTTGCCATAGCAATGTATTTAAACATCTCACTCAAATTTGAAAGTCCGCTATTTTTTGCAAAATAGTAAAGTACTTTAGCAAGCTCTAATCCTTCACCATTACGAACATATTCTAAAGCAACATTTTTAAGCCTTTTATCAAACTGGTTTTGAATGCTGCTTTCGATGTTAAGATATTTTTCCCATGAATCACGCTGAAACGAATATTTGTAAATCTCATTCACAAAGATTGATCCAATGGTGTCTAGTTTATGGTGATCACTAATTCCCAGTTTATGTCCTGACTCGTGGATGACATTAACAACAACCTCTTCCAGACTAAGATTGTATTTTTCAAAATAGGCCTTGCTTATTTTTACCACGTTACTGTGTGGGACACTTATAGCGACTTTTTCCTTTCCGTTTTCAAATAGCATCGTATCGACAGAGATAAATTCTAAATTGGAGATAACATTTGGCCAGGCAGAAATGCTTCTACTGACGATACTGTATAAATCTTGATTGGTGAAAATTTGTTTTATTTTTTCACGTGAAACTTTTCTCGTCATGACTTCTGCAATTTGCTGTGCCATTAAATAGCGAGAGAGATGTGTATCTCCTCCGTTGCCTGTTTCATGCCCTGCCATTGTCGAAAAAGAACTCACTAAAAAACTAAGTATAAAGATCATTTTTTTAATCATTTTGTTTTCCTTCTTATTTATTCCCACTTAATGGGAATAATTGAATAGCTAATTTATAAACTTCTTTTTTATTTCCCGTTTCAAGTTTTTTAGAGAGGCGCCTTCTAAAATCCTTGATCATTTTTTTTGCTTCATCTAAATTGTTAGGATCGATGGCCATTGTAACAGTCGAAAAATCACGAACCTCTACCGGATCGTTCAAAAGCGAATTGTTGGCCAATTCCAGCGTTTGTAATGTGTGATTTTTAAGCGAAATATTCGCAACATCTGTTGGCGTTTTATACTGAATTCCGGTCGCTCTATATCTTCCAGTTTTTTCATCACGTTCAAGCATTTCAAGATTCAACAACGTCTCGACAGCTTTCTTAGCTTCTCTTTTTTGAATGTTTAATCTTTTTGAAATCCAAACAGGCTCAATACTAAAGTCATTGATTTCTGCTAGTGATAAAATGGCAAAGTAGTGCCATTCAGAAATGACTTTGAATAGCTCTAGATCTAAATGGCCACGCTCATTGGATTGATCGTTTAATTGCCCCAAAAGGGTCTTGCTCTCAATTGGATTCAACCCTAGTCCGTCTAAAATGCGTTTTCCCATTTTTGCTGTCACATCCCTCTTTCCATTTAAAATTTCAGAAAGTGCGGAAGTTGGAATGCCAATTTTCTTTGAATAGGCCCTTAGTGAATAAGCTGGATTTTTCGCGCGTGCCTTCACATATTCTTTGGACAATAAATTAATTATTTCGTTTTGCATGGATACACTTTTAATGGCATTGAAAATTATTGGCAAGCAATTTTAGAACAAAGTGTTCTAAAGCAATTCAGAACACTTCGTTCTAGTCTTTACATTAGGTTCGCTAACTAGAAATTCTAACACTTCCAATAGCATCGACTTCCGGGGTTATCGCAACAGTGCTTTTTTTCACTCTGTAAAAAGAATGGATTTAAAATATTTAAAAG
>CAMLRB010000077.1 GCA_946482295.1 uncultured Bacteriovorax sp.
AAAGCGGAATTTGGAACACGATTTATTGTTCTTCCAAATCCTCTTTATGGAGATTGGGAGCGCGCCCTTCCGTGGGACAAAAGTCGAATTGAACTTTTAAGACCCAATCCTTAATCCTTGATCTTAAAGCAAAAAGAGTTTAGCCTTTAGTGGTAATTAATAGATGTTCACTCATAACTTACAAGGAAGATGATCAATGAAGAAGATTTTATTGCTTGCTCTTATCGGAGCTGTTTCATTTGGATGTTCGAAAGGAAAAGATCCAAAAACTGAAGAAGAAAAAACATTTTACTCTATCGGGACTATGTTTGGTTCACGTTTAACTCAATTACAAATGACTGACGCAGAAATCGATTCTCTTGCTCAAGGTCTTCGTGATGCAGCTAAAGGTGAAAAACAAAAAGTAGATCCTATGGCGTACCAACAAAAAATCCAAGACCTTTTCAAAGCTCGTATGGAAAAACAAGCTGTAGAAGTTAAGAAAAAAGGACAAGAGTTCCTTAACAACTTCATCAAAGATGGAGCTACAAAAACGGCTTCAGGTCTTGCTTACAAACATATCAAAGAAGGAACTGGACCATCGCCAAAAGAAACTGACGTTGTAAAAGTTCACTACCACGGTACACTTCCAGACGGAACTGTGTTCGACTCTTCTGTTGAAAGAAAGCAAGAAGTTTCTTTCCCACTTAACCGCGTAATCCGTGGATGGACTGAAGGTCTTCAACTTATGAAAGTTGGTGGTAAAACGAAATTCGTTATTCCTTCTGAACTTGCTTACGGCGATGCAGGGGCTCCTCCAAAAATTCCTGGTGGCGCAACTTTAGTATTCGAAGTTGAACTTCTTGGAATCGAAGCCGCTCAAGCAGCAGCTCCGACAGCTCCAGCAGCTCCAGCTAAAAAGAAATAATTAATCTTTTTAAAATGACTTTAATAAAGGGCCGCTTCATGCGGCCTTTTTTTTTGTCTAAAAGTCGAGGAGACGAATATGATGAAACTTACTTTTTATGTTCCCGTTGAAAGCGCTGAGGCAGTCAAGAATGCCCTTTTTAATGTCGGAGCAGGCCGAATAGGCAACTACAGTCATTGCTCGTTTGAAACTCGCGGAGTGGGTCAATTTAAACCGCTCATAGGTAGCAATCCAACAATTGGAAAAGTCGAGATTTTAGAAAAAATTGAAGAATTGAGGGTTGAAATCGTCTTCGATGATACTATCTTAAAAGAAGTAGTGGCCGCCCTCAAAGGAAGTCATCCTTATGAGACACCGGCCTATGATATTATGAAATGTATAATCTAATGATTAAATATTTTGGTGAGGGTTAGTGAAATGAGAAAAAAAATCGCACTTTGCTCAATCTTAGTCGCTGGACTTTTAAACTGCGGAAATGTTTTTGCTCAACAATCAGAAATGCAAAAACAGATGGAAGAAATCATGAAAACACGCGAAGAGATGTTTCGCATGTTACTTGATGATTCATCTACCGAAGCTTTTGATAAACGTTTTGAAGAAATGGTGAAACGTTTTCAACAAGGCGGAGGATTTGGCGGTTTGGGACTTGAACAATTTGATGATCCAATTGTTGGTGAATACGATTGGATTAATACAAAGACGCACAAAATTCTCAAACTCAAAGTTAAACAAGTAAAAGACAAACCTCTTGATATCAAAATTGAAAATGGAATGATTCGATTGAAAGGTGATGTTGAAACTGTTGATGGCGACGTAAGAAGAAAGGTGAGCTTTCAACGTGCCTTCACACTCCCTGATGACGTTGATCAAACTAATCCTGAATTTGAAAATAAAGACGGAAACATGCTGATCAAGTTCAAATATAAACACCTCTCAAAAAACAAAAAAGGTGATTCTCCAGAAAAGGCCGAACCGGCCAAGGATGATCGTGTACCTCTAAGTCCCGATAAAGACGGTATCAGTATCTAATTAAAGCTTTTTACTCAATTATCCGAAAAGAAGACTATGAAAACTCTATTTCTAGTCGTTCTCACCGTTTTGGCCAGTATAAGTACGAATGAAGCGTTTGCGCTTCAGGAAACTTATCACCAAGAAAGAAAGCTCGATGTTCCTTATCGGGAGCAAGCGGTGATTATTGGTAAAGAGGGTTTCTATCCTAATCGCATCAGCGTTTTTAAAGGTGAAAAAGTTCGTTTTTTTGTCACAAGTGTAGGTGTGGATTCGGCCTGTTTTAATATCCCAGATAAAAATGTTTTTACATCGCCTAAATCTGAAAAGATTGTCGAAGTGGAAGCTTTTTTCGATAAAGTTGGCGTGTTTTATTTCAACTGCCCCAACAATACTTTCACTGGGAAAGTTATGGTTTTGGAGAAAGCATCCGATAAACAAGAAACGATGAGAAGAGGTCTTGCCTCTGATCTTGTAAAAGTTTGGAAACCAAAAGAAACTCCAAGTGAATGGATTCAAATAAAGCGTGAAGATTTAAAAGAAGATATTCTGGATTTAGACACAGAAAGACCCGTGTTACCAGAAAGATCGTTAGGTTCAGAGGAAGCCGAGTAATGTCTGGAGTATTTAAGGACGCCATTGACCAGTTCCTGTATCCGATAAAAGATTTATTGGAAGATTCAGGCGTTTCGGAAATCATGATCAATGGTCCGAAAGAAATTTTCGTTGAAAAAAAAGGGCTCGTCTATAAAACAGAAGCTCAATTTCATAATGAAGAAGCTCTTGTCTCAGCGATGCGAGCTATCGCTCAATCAGTTGGACGTCGTATTGATAAAGACAATCCACGCTTAGATGCTCGTCTTCCGGATGGATCACGTATTCACGTTGTTCTTCCGCCTATGGCAAAAAATGGAACAACTGTTGCCATTCGTAAATTCTCGAAAGAAAAATTAACATTGAATGATCTGATTGCTTTTGGATCACTTTCTAAAGAGGCAGCTCGCTTCTTAGATATTTGTATTTATCTCGGAAAAAATATCATCGTTTCAGGTGGTACGGGTTCTGGTAAAACGACAATGTTGAACGTTTTAGGTTCACGTATTCCAAAAACTCAACGCCTCATCATCATTGAAGATGCAGCTGAACTTCAAGTAAAAGCTGAACACGTAGTAAATTTCGAAACACGTAAAGGTGATCCAGAGAGAGGTACAACTGAAGTCACCATTCGCGATCTTGTTATTTCGGCCATGCGACTTCGTCCTGACAGAATTATTGTCGGTGAGGTTCGTGGTGAAGAGGCACTCGATCTGATTCAAGTTATGAACACAGGTCACGACGGTTCAATGGGAACTGTTCACGCGAATAATCCTGAAGACGCCTGCACTCGTCTTGAAACTCTTTGCCTCATGGGTGATACAAAAATTCCACCTGATGCCGTTCGAAAGATGGTGGGATCAGCGATGCAAATTATTGTTCAATGTTCACGTTTTCATGATGGTGGACGACGTACTTCTCACATTTCAGAAATTACTGGAATAGATAAAAACGGAAACTACATTTCCCGTGATATTTTCAAATGGATTCAAACAGGAAAAGATGCGAACACAGGAAAATACATAGGAGAAATGGTTCCTTGTAATTATGTTCCGTCTTTCTTTGAAGACATCATCGTGAACAAACTTCCTTTCCCTAAAAGCAATTTCCTTGCACCTGAATGGTATAACCAAAAACTAAAAGGTGATAAGGGAGAAGCGGCTTAATTAGAACTCGATATCAATTCCGTCTGGACCAATATCACATTCAATATCTTGTGATTCTTCCTTCTTTGCTTCGGCAACAATATTTTTGAGATCTTCAATACTGATTTCTGGATCAAGATCAAAGTCTAATGAAATAGCATTAATAAGATTGTGTAGAACTTCATAATCGCGCAAGGTTTTAAATTGATCCACTTTTACACAGATAGTGAATGTGTGGTCTTTAGCATCTTGGACAATATCTAACTTCACGAAAGGCCTCCAGCTTTACCTATTGTTTGATCTCTTTGATTTCCATAGTCGGAATTATAGCGACAATTTTTATCTTTTTTTCATTTTTTAATCGATTTTCTAACGTCGCTTTTAATTGCTCATATTGCGGATGCGATTTTGGTAATCGATAGATGGCCGCATGTAGAGCAAAACGAATCGTGACTTCTTTATCTTCTTCAGTGATGGATTTTACTTTGTCTTCAAAGGAATCCGTGATTTCCGCTTTTCCAGGTGTCCCGGAATAAGTTTGTCCCGAGAAAAGAAGAGAGGCCATAATGACGATGAGAGATTTCATAAAAAATCCTTTTTTATTTCGATGACTGTATGTCTTTCATTACATCTTTAACTTTTTTAGGTTCCATCTTCAGAAGATCTAACATTCGACTATATTCTCGATTATAACCTCGAACGAGATCCTGATCTTCATCAGTGTATTTTGTATAATTCGCATAACGATCATCGGGGTGTAGATTAAATCTTGGGGTGAAGTATTCACCCTGATATTTTGATTTGGGATTTTTTAGCAGGAATTTTTTCCATTCTTCAAATGGCACTGGCCCTTTAAAAAGAGAAGGATCAAAAACATATGGAACATTCCCTTTAGCCGTTTTGACCATAACCATCGGTGCGACATGATATTGCCAGCGAATATCGCCAAACATTCCGGCCTTAACATGCAAATCACCTTCAACAGCGGCCTTGACAGAAATGATTCCCATTTCATCCATCATCTGGTTCATCGCATAGGTGCGGGCAAAACAACCTTCAATTAAAAACTCATGCGGAATGTCTTCGTTGCTTGCTAGTGTTTTAAAAACTTCCTTAGCTCGCTCGAGAGAGATGATACTTACTTCGATTGATTTTTTTATTTTTGATGATTGAGGAATTGATGTCTTTTGATATAGAGAAAAATCAAAACACTGCAAACAAGGAGGTGATCCTGCCTCATCAACTTGCCGATTAAAACTGGAGATATTTTCTCGAAGTGTCTCAGAGTCATTGGCCACGCTTGCTTGGGTGACCATAAGGAAGATTGAGAGAATAATTCGTATGAGAGAACTCATCATTCTTTTATTCTAACCATTTCTTTCTTAAGGAAAAACAGGCATTATTATCTGCATGAATATGAAACAAGAGAAAGCAGACTATATTGCTCAAAGATTAGAAGAGCTTTATCCAAATCCACCTATACCGCTTGATCATAAAGATCCCTACACACTATTGATTGCCGTTTTATTATCTGCTCAGTGTACAGATGTTCGAGTCAATCAGGTTACACCAAAATTATTTAAGGAAGCCGACAATCCTAAAGATATGGTGAAGCTGAAGGTTTCTACGATTGAAGATATTATTCGTCCCTGCGGACTTGCTCCACGTAAGGCCCGTGCTATTTGGGAGTTATCTCAAATTCTTCTGGATAAACATCAAGGATTTGTTCCTCAAACATTTGAAGAGCTGGAGCATCTGCCGGGAGTGGGACACAAAACCGCGTCTGTGGTCATGGCCCAAAGTTTTAACATTCCGGCCTTTCCCGTCGACACTCACATTCATCGTCTGGCCCAACGTTGGGGTCTGACAAATGGAAAAAATGTCGAACAAACAGAGAAAGATTTAAAGAAAGTTTTTCCTGAAAATTTGTGGAATAAACTTCATTTACAAATTATTTTTTATGGTCGGGAGTATTGTTCGGCCTCAAGTTGTGATGGAATGACTTGCGATATCTGTGCGGCCGTAAATTTCGATCGCAAATCACCACCGAAAGTTTTTAAACCGTAATTTAGAGATGAAATCCTTTTGAACAAACAGCAAGAAGTGCCGTGAGGTGATCAAGCATTTCTCGTTTTCTAGCCGAGTAATCGCCGATTAATGCAGGTTTCACATCATCGAATGTTTCTTTGGCACCTTTGTTGTAAATCATCACGCGCATATCGTGATCATCGAGTAAGATAAAAGTCATATCGAGATTAAAAGCGATGAGACGAATTTCTCTTTTTTGAGTCTTAGGATTGAGCCCAGCAAAGAGCGTGCACTGAAAAAGAAATTCCGGATTCGTAAGGCTTTCCACAATTCCTTTTTGAAGAACTTCAAAACTTACTCGCATCCACTCTAGAGCTTTATCTTCAGTTTCCATTTGGCGCATGCTCAATTGGCCTTTCGAAAATGCATCTTGGAACCTTCGTAGTTGGTCTTCAATGCGTTGGTCTAGAATTTGATTAAAAAGCGTCTTACAAAACTGTTGCTCAGATGATTCTGTGACTAGGCCATTAAAGAGAGGTTTTTTACCTTTATTCACCATGTGGTAGAGGCCATCACTAGCTTCAGCTGTCTGCCACGAAAAAGATTCGTTATTCTCTGTGAGAACAAGTTCCTTGGTGAGATGACTATCGCGGAGAATACGAAGATTGACGGCAAAGGCAAGCCACTCGTTATCACTCCCATTTTTGAGAGCAGTGCGATAGTAGTTTTCGATCTCTTCAAGTGAAGGTTTCTTAAAAAAATTAAAAAGTTTCGAGAGCAATGTCCTATTCCCGGTGATTTTGTGATTTCAACTTAACTTTCACGAGTTCTTTTATTAAGATAATGAAACTTATGGAAAATGTAGAGAGAAATTCACCTCTTAACAAAGATCAAAGTAAACCTAAAATTGGTCTATTTGATTCCGGAATCGGAGGCTTCAGTGTCTTATCTGAACTTCTCGAACAAATGCCCACGGCCGATTTCTTCTATTACAGCGATGATGCTCACGCGCCTTATGGTCCAAAAAGTGATGAATACATCACGGAGCGCGCCTTTGTTATTACTGATGAACTTATCAAACAAAAAGTCGATCTCATTGTCGTCGCTTGCAATACGGCCACAGCTTCAAGCATCGATACGCTACGAAAAAAATATTCTGAAATGACCTTCGTGGGCGTTGAACCTTATTTAAATGCTTATTATAAAATTCCCGAAAAAGGGAAGATGGCCGTTTTGACAACTGAATCAACCGGAAGAAGTGAGCGTTTTAAACGACTCAAAGAACGTCTCGATCCTGAAGGACACATCGATCACTTCGCCTTAAAAAAATTAGCAAAAAATGTAGAAAATTTTTACAACGACATTTCGTTCGAACCGCAATTTGATCGCGATTTGGAAGAAGAATTAAAACCACTTCAGAATCAGGGATACACGCACGCGATTCTGGGATGTACCCACTATCCGCTCGTGAGAAGAAAAATAGAGCAGATTCTAAAACTCACGGCCGTGAGCCCTTGCCGCCATGTCGCTCAGAGAGTGGTTGAACTCAGTAAAGACAAAATTAACGAAGGTAAGCTTTCAGAAACTTTTCATTTCTATTCAAGCAGCAACAATCAATGGGTCTCAAAAAAGAGGAATGAATTCCTCGGCCCCTTTTTAAAAAATAAGGATCATTATGTCTAAAATCAAATCAATCAAAGCTCGTCAAATTCTTGATTCACGTGGAAATCCAACAATTGAAGTTGATGTTTGGACAGAAAAAAATAATTTAGGAAGAGCGGCCGTCCCTTCAGGAGCTTCAACGGGATCAAAAGAGGCCCTAGAACTTCGCGATGGAGATAAGTCTTTCTACATGGGAAAATCTGTTCTTAAGGCCATTAAAAATGTTGAGTCAGTTCTTTCTCCAAAACTTATTGGTATGGAAGTAACGGCACAAAAACAAATTGATTCTCTGATGCTAGAAATGGATGGCACCGAAAATAAATCAAAGTTAGGTGCGAATGCTCTTTTAGGTGTTTCTATGGCCTGCGCTCGCGCTGGTGCACTCGATGAAGGAATGGAACTTGTAAACTATCTCTATGAAAAATGTGGAGCACCAAATCCCCAAAAAAAATATGTGATGCCAACTCCACTTATGAACATCATCAACGGTGGATCACACGCTTCTAACAATCTCGATATTCAAGAGTTCATGATTGTTCCGCACATGAAAAAATCTTTCTCAGATAATCTTCGTGCTGGAGTGGAAGTATTCCATTCACTTAAGAAAGTCCTTACTGATGCAGGATACTCAACTAATGTGGGTGACGAAGGTGGATTCGCTCCTGACTTAAAATCCCATGAAGAAGCTATCGAACTCATTTTAAAGGCCATCACAAATGCCGGCTATAAACCAGGTGTGGATATCTCGTTATCACTTGACTGTGCCGCTTCAGAATTCTTCAAAGACGGTAAATATGAAATGCAAGGAAAGACCTTCACTTCAGCTGAGATGATTAATTACTATTCAGAATTTTGTTCAAAATATCCGATCTACTCTATTGAAGATGGTCTTGATGAAGGCGATCATACAGGATGGGTAGAACTCACTCGCGCCCTTGGAAAAAAAGTCGTGTTAGTTGGAGATGACCTCTTTGTTACTAACAGAAAAATTTTCGAAGCAGGGATCAAAGCAGGTGAGGCAAATGCCATTCTTGTTAAGGTGAACCAAATCGGAACATTGACTGAAACGTTTGAAGCGATGGAATTAGGGTATAAGCACAACTACAAGGCCATCATTTCTCACCGCTCAGGAGAAACTGGGGATTCTTTCATTGCGGATCTTGCTGTCGCTACTGGAGCAGGCCACATTAAAACGGGCTCTGCAAGTCGTTCAGACCGTATGGAAAAATATAATCAGTTGCTCAGAATTGAAGAAACGCTTGGCACGAAGGCCGAATACCACCCAGTAAAATAATTTTTTGGATGGCGGTTTTCAGAATAGAACTGGAGGCCGCTTGATGAAAAAATTCAAAAAAACGACAAGCGATGAAAAACTTTTTTATCACGATGTCACCAATCATCTTCATGGGCTATCACTCTTTTTAGAAAACAAACAGCAAAAAGCTTGTGGCCTGACACCTTCTGAACTTACACAAGTTAAAGAAGAGATCGTTTTACTTCAAGCGCTCTTTAAAGAACATTCGAGTTTTGAACACCGTCATCTAGAAAGCACGAAGAACATTTTTAGAGAAGAAGATCTGATGAGAAGAATTGATCACTTGGTTGCCCTTTATTTGCCTAACGATTCTTTTCTTGTTACTTCGAGTGTGAAAGGATCAGTGGAAGGCGAACTTGAAGTTGACTGGACTCTTAATGTGTTTTCAAGAATCGTTACCAATCTCATAAAAAACGTTGCCGAGAACTCAGCTCGAGAAGTTAATATCGAAATTGAAATTAATTCCCACCTGCTGTACATTTCTACTCGTAACAAAATACCCGAGCGGTCTGGGCGGTCAAGCGAATTGTCATTGGGACTTAAATCAACAGCTCAACTTTGTCACGAGAGTGGCGGGGACTTTTCCTATGAAAATAGCGAGGGGTACTGGTACAACAAAGTCACACTTCCCTTAACTCAAACATCTATTTCGAAAAAAGCAGCTTAAACACTTGTCACAAGTCTTGATTGTTCTTAAGCTTATACTTAGGAATATTCTTTCAAGGAGTGAGCATGGAATGTTTTATCGGCTTAACGTTTGACCCAAGCTCAATCCACCACAACAAAGTCGAAAGCTTCCGCAAGCGTTTCGACTCGAAGTACGCTAAAGGCGAACAGCTGCAGCTCACTGTCCTTCCACCATTTACAATTGATTTTAAAACGAATGAAGAGATGAAAGACTTCCTCGAAGAACTTTCTGAACTTCTCGAAGGTCACTTGCACGGGTTAGCAGAAGCTGCTCAAATCGAATTTAACGGCATTACTTTTTCCATGGGGAAAAAAGGCCACCTCGCTCTGACTCCCATTATCTCGCCTGATCTCCTTCACTGTCAGGAGTCACTGTACTTCTTCTTAAAAGAGCAGGGAGCAAAATTCAAAAAAACTAAAAACGCTTTGAACCCACTTTTGGCCATTGGACGTTTTGATTACTTCGATCAATTAGAATCGGCCATTGAAACGGCAAAAATAGAATTCTCTTCTCCCTTTGTGATGAACGCTATGAGTTTCATCCTCTTTGAGAAAACCCCCCAGCAGTGGACAGCAAAAAATAATCTATTTGATTTCGATATTCGGAATCATTTTTTTTTCGTAGACCAATTATGCTTAAATGCCTGATCCCCATTTCTCTAGTTACTCTTTCAACGAGCGCTTGGGCCTCACCAGATAGAAGATTAGATGCTGAAGTACTCAACAAAAGTGCATACGCTGCTTCAATCAAGGGTTCTATTTTTCAAACAGCTTCTTATCTCGATCAAGATGGCGAAGAAGTTGAGATGGCGGCTGATTCCGATTTCCGCATGATGGATCTCGATCTCGCTGTTTCATATGGAGTGAGCAGCAATATTGAGATCACTGGATTCGGTCGCGTCCGAAATGTTAACTCATCTTTTGCGACAACTTCAGCAACGAAAAGCGGACCTGAATCAATTGGCGTTTACGCGAAATATGCTTTTGCTCCATTAGGTGAAGCTCGTTATGCCTTTGGAGTTCATTATTCTCAAACTCTCTATAAAAATGAATTGTATGCCACTGCAGTCACTATTCCCACAGATGAAGTTGTTCTCGGTGATTCAGGAAGTGAATATGGAGTAGATTTACTTTTTTCTCATGGAAAAAAGGCCATGAAATGGAACGCAAGAGTGGGGTATAACAATGCCCCCAATGATATGAGTGAAGAAATTCTTTTTAAGTTTGAAGGTCTTTATCAATGGACAAAGCTGGCCCTCTTCGCTGGTGTCGAAGGAATTGTTTCGCTAAAAACTGATCCTTTCACTGATAGTCCTTCCACGAAGCCTCTTCAAGCAACAGGTGCTACACGCATGTTCAATGCCATCAATCGAGAGCGAACAATTCCGTACGGTGGTCTCACTTACGGTTTCGATAAATTTCTTCTTACTTTAAAAGGTTCAACAATTTATCAAGGTAAATCAACAGATAAAGGAAATCGAGCAGAGATTGGCATCTCATGGGCGAGTGAAGGCATTACCAAAGAATCCATTAAAATTGATTCCTTTAAAGAATACACGATCGATGGTTCTGTTCTCAAAGTTTCGGCCCGTGGAAACTTTCTTCGAATCGACCAAGGCCTTTCAACTGATGTCGAAAAAGGTATGCGATTTGATATCTACCAGACAGATTATTTTGGCGGAAACATCCTTGTTGCTTCTGGCATCGTTTATGAAGTTGGATCAGATTGGTCAGTGATTAAACTCTCAAAAAAATATAAAGAGATTGAAATTAAGCCCGGGTTCGCCGCCAGAGGATATGAGAATCCCTAGGCAATGATTTAACTATTTCTTTAATTTCAACTTCGCGCTAACATTAAATAAATAATTTTATTAACTCTAAACATAGAGATGACAAATGAGAATCTTGAACATTTTGGTACTTCTTACGGGTTTAATGTTTGTATCTACACAAGGGCATGCAAAAACTTTTACAAGCCAGTTTTGTGAATTCGAACTTCCAAACGGATGGGAATGTGCACTTGAAGGATCTGAGTGGGTTTGTCAAAGTGACAACAAAGATCGCAAAAAAGAAGCAATCATCATTCTTGCAGCTAAATATCGTGGAGAGCAAGATTCAATTGACCAATACCAGGCCTATCTAAAACAAGCTAAAGCGTTTCAACTTCCTGGCGGAAAAACACAAATTTCAGAAGCAAAATCAGTTCAACTTCGCGACATCAATAACCAAAAATGGGTTGATGCTCTACACTTAGCTTCTGAAGTGCCTGGTTTCTATACAAGATACCTTGCGACTGTAAAAGAATCCCTAGGGATCGCCGTTACTTTCTCAGTAGCGAAAGATCACTACGATGCCTACCAAGATATCTTTGAAAAAATCATCGCGACTTTAAAAGTATTCGACCAAAAAGCAGCTGCTGGTGGTGAATGGAAACCAAAAAATGCTAACGAAGAATTACTTGATAATGGAACTTATATTCCAGATGCTGGTAATAAAGCAGATATCAATGCTAACCAAAATCAAAAAGGGAAATCTGGTGGAGACGATACAACGACTATCATTGGATTAGTTGCTGCTGCAGCTGTTGCCTTCTTCCTAATCAAAGCTCGTAAGAAAAAGAAGAAGTAAAATAAGAGAGAATAAAATGAAGGGCGGTTTTTAACCGCCCTTTTTTTTATATGATGTTTAATTTTTTGAGAACTTCTTGTCGCAACTGTTCCGCACTTTTCACTTCTTTCCACTCAGTTTCCGCAGGCGAATTAAATATCACAGTCGGATTATGAAAGCTTTGATCAGTAAGATAAGGGGAATTAGTCGCATTCGTTATAGGCACAGTTTTTTTCGCACTTTCATCATTAATGATTTTGAGCTCACTTTTAATTTGCTGAAGCTCCCTCACCATCTCAGATGATGAACCACTCTGCCTTCCATAATGGAAAGTACGTAATGTCTGAATTCGCCTTAGGGCATCGTCGCTCATAGAAGACTTATCGGTAAGAATGACTGATTACTTTAGTCCGACAAAGTTAGTGACGTAAGCCCCTGTTTCTTGAGGATGAGTTTTATGGGGATTGTGTCCTGCTTTATCAATGACTGAAAGATGAAGGGCAATCTTTTTGGAGATCTCTTTATAGTGATCGCTATACTTCACGTCTAAGGCCCCTACGAGCCCGTAAACGCTGATAGAAAGTGATTCTAGATCTTGAAGTGTCTGCTGAAGAAGAGGGCCTTTACCTGGAGAAAAGAACTCTAAGGCCGATTGCCACTCTTTTGGCGAGTGCTGAATTTTTCTAACACGATCGTCTCCATAACGAGCAGAGTTTTTATAGGGAAGAAAAAAAGAGACACTGTACCAATGATCAAAAAATTCAACGAGAGTTTGTTCACCACTAAGAACTTTTTTGAAAAGTTGAGAATCGCTCTTTAATCGAATTTCTCGTTCTTCTTCCGAAGTTAATCCAAAGCTCGCTGATTCGAGAACGAGTTCAGAGATTGTTAATTGTTTTCTTGTCGCAAGTTCCAGGGCCGTTCTTCCTCCCATCGAGTAGCCGTAGATGTGAAGAGTGCTCGCACGTTGATAATGAGAAATAAGATCTTCCAGTGCTTTGAAAACATTTTCTCGTGAGAAAAAATCCTCGATGAGTGTAGCTCCATGACCTGGTAAATCGATTGTTAACGTTGCTGTCGAATTATCAACCTTAACGAAATTTAAAAATTCATTCATGTCCTCTTTTGATCCCATAAAACCATGAAAGAGCACGAGTAATTTTTGTTGTTCAATTTTTGAGGGCACAAATGAGTGAGAAAGAGTTTTTAAAGCATGGGCCTTCAACGCCACATTTTTTAATTGATGGCGGGATGGTTTTCCAAGCTTTGCCTCAAAGACATGGGGATAAAAAAATTTAGGAATTTGATAAGGATGAAGTCTTTCTTTAAGTGATTGAAGACAGCTTTCAATAGTTCTTTCATCATTATTTACTGTTTTATCAAATTCTATCAAACAAGTAGAGGCCCATGTCCATTTGGCGTGAGGAATACCTACGACAACAGCTTCTTTGACAAAAGGAAGTCCTTTTAATGTCTCCTCTATAAGAAGAGGGTTGATGAGTTCACCAGCGCTTTTAAAAAGCAGATCGGCCCTTTCACGAAATTCAAAATCTTCATTTTCTTTTTGAATACCTCTATCTTGAGTTTCATAAAAACCGTCAGAGCTTAAAGGGAGTGGAGTGTATACGCCATCACGATAAAACCCAGGAGAGAGTGAAATCGTTTTAATGAAAAAGCGATGATCGCGAAGTTCAATATTCACAGTAGGAAGTGGGCGACCATTGAGCATAACGGCAGCCGCTGTTTCGGTCATACCATAGGTTTCATAGAATGCTATATTGTGAATGCGGGCCTTTACTTTGAGATCATCACTAAAGGGACTACCTCCGATGAGAAGCGCCTTGGCCTTTTTTAGTTTTTGCAATTCACGTGGATCATTGATCATTCGTTGTAATTGCAAGGGAACAAAAGAAGCATAATCAAAATGTTCTGTATCTGTTTCAATCACCCCTTCAGATAAATAGGAGCGCCAAAGCGACATCATCCCACCAATATGCCACAAGGGAAGATTGAGAAGAGTAACTTCGCCTTTTTTCATCAGGAGTTCATCGACCATAAGACAGGCAGAATGAATCAGCGTTGTCAGTGAATGACCTATGGCCTTGGGAGCACCACTTGATCCTGAAGAAAGGAGAAAGAGATAAGGTGTATCGACATCAATATCTGATTTTAATAAATCGGAACCATCTCCTTCAGGTGAAAGCGATTTTTCATTCATCAACTCTTCGAAGGGAATACTTTTTTTTATATCAGCGACAGCTTGCTCGGGGAGTTGAGGTGATAAAAAAAGAATTTTCTTTTTAGCTAAAAAGGCAGCAAGTGCATAAGTAAAAACGTGAATGGGAGAGGAGAGTTGAATGGCAAAAAAAGTTCCTGGTTTTTTTTGCCACACATTTGCGACTTTACAGGCTTCAGAATTGAGATCTTTAAAACTAATGATGAAGCGACCATGCTTGATAAAGATGTTATCGCTTTTGTGGCCTAAGGCCTGTTTTATTTTCTTCTGATATAAAGAAGGGTTCATGAAAGGAATTTTACACAGTCTAGCCGCAAAGGGGAAGAAAACTTAACTGAACAGGGCAACTTTCATCAGCGGTCAAAAAACGAACTCCAACACCTAAGAGTCGTACTGGTGCATTCTTACGAAGGAGAGTCATTCTCAGGAGTTTAATGTAATGCTCGATGGCCAGTGCTTCGTCGAGTTCTTTTTCGCTTAGATCAAATGGCGTTATCGTCTCTTCACTCGTCAATTGTTTAAAATCAGCATACTTCACTTTGACAAAAACTTTTTTTATTTTTTTGTGAGGTTCATCTTCTAAATGCTCTGCGAGACGTTCCTTCATTTCTTCAAAAACTTCCGTGAGAGACTTTTGCATTTCTTGGAAATCTGTAATGTCTTTCAAGAAAGTGTTTTCAACACTGAGAGACTTTCTCTCCCATTCAGAGACGATTTCACGCTCATCAATTCCGCGAGCATATTGATAGAGATCCTGACTAAATTTCCCAAAAGAGATTGAGAGAATTTCAGGAGGAGTCAGGCGAAGATCGCGGCAAGTTTTAATCCCTAGTGTCTCGAGGTGTTCAGCAGATTTTTTTCCTACTCCAGGGATGAGTTTCACTGGAAGATCGACGATAAAATCTTCGACTTCATGAGGTTTGATGACAAAAAGACCATTAGGTTTTTTCCAATCGCTGGCTATTTTTGAAAGAAACTTATTTGGAGCAATCCCCACAGAACAGGTAAGGCCCGTGGCCTCTAAAATATCGGCCTTTATTTTTCGGCCGATCTCAGTGGCGTTGATGGCCCCTGAAACATCGAGATAGGCTTCATCAAGAGAAACACTTTCTACGACACTGGAATATTTCCAAAAGATGGAATGAATGATGTCCGAAGCTTCCTGGTACTTTCTAAAATCGGGAGGGAGAACAACA
>CAMLRB010000078.1 GCA_946482295.1 uncultured Bacteriovorax sp.
TGAGAGGTCTCGTTAAAAAACCTGGCCGTTACCTAATTCGGGGAACAGATTCACTCGATCTGGTCGTCGATACTGCAGGTGGAGTGCAAGGAGATGTTTCGGTTGATTCTTTCACTGCCAATATCAAACAAGGTAAATTTGACTATCAAGTTCTACTTAATAAATATTTTGAGTCTACAGAAAATGTCGATAAAATTAGATGGCTTGGAGGAGATAATATCTTCGTTTCAAAGCTTGATAGTCTAGCAGGTATGCAAAAAGAAATTCCTTTCGTCACGATCATCGGAGGAGTGACAAAACCTGGAAAAGTTCTCTATCAAAAAGATGCCAGTTTATTTTATTTTATTGAAAAAGCAGGGGGGGCGCTGCAGGGAATGGGATACGATGAATGTTATATTTTTCGTAATACACCTACAGGTGTAAGAAAAATCCAATTCGCTTTCAATCAACCTGAAACAATCCCGGTGATCATGCCCAATGATACGATTTATATGAACTCTCAAGTAAAAACGGCCGGAGACCAACTCTTAGAGAGATTAAGCCACATTGCTGGCTTGATTTCGACCGTCGCCTTGCTTATCATAGCCCTATGATTGATTTTTCTCATTCTCAGGGACTACTTCGCCATTCAGTTTTTCATGCACTGAATAGAGAGGCGCTATTGACTTCTGATAGTGAGAAAAAACTTCTCTCACTTCAATTCCCGGATACAATTTCGACATTTCATCCTGGTCGCATCCAAGAATATAAATTGGGACGTCTTTGTGCTTATGAAGCTTTTTTACGTTTAACAGGAGAACATCTTTATTCGCTACCTTCAGGTCCTCATCGCGAACCCCTTTGGCCTTCTTATGTCGTCGGTAGCATCTCGCACACACACGAATGGGTTGCTGCTGCCGTCGCTAATAAAGAGAAAGTGTTGGGATTAGGAATAGATTTAGAAGGAATGGGACGGGCCAAAACTGAACTCACTCGTTACATTACTTCCGACAAAGATTTGAAAGCGCACAATGATTTTTCACAAGAAGAACTACTGACGCTTATTTTTTCTGCAAAAGAATCTCTTTATAAAGCACTTTATCCAAGCGTTAAAAAATTTTTTGGATTCGAAGCTGCAGCTGTTAAAAAAATTGATTCACAAAATAAAGAGTTCACTATTGAACTTTTAACTCATCTCTCTGACGTTTTCACACCTGGTCAGCGCTCGTTGTTTACGGGGCGCTATGAACACGATCATCAAACTTGTCTCACCGCAATTGAGATTCTTCACTCTTAAAGTTTTATTGATGTACTCTCAAAGTTAATCAAGTTTACAAAATTTAATCTTCGTGGAAGAAATGTGTTGCTTTAGATTGAGGGAATTCCTCATTCTCATTTCGTATTCTTCTCACATCGTTGTTATCGCTGAAAGTGAATTTCTTAACATTTAACCAAGGTCATGCTGTGTTCATTCATTCATTGTTTGAAAACAAAGTTAAATTTCGTAAAGATGCAATTGCGCTTGAAATGGATAATAAGGTTTTAAGTTACAACGAGCTTAATAAGCTTTCTAACCAAATGGCCCAATCTCTCATCGAAAGTGGAGTAAAACCGGGAGAAGTTGTTGGCGTTTGTTTAGAGCGATCGTTTGAAATGATTGCAGGCTTAATTGCTGTTATGAAAGCTGGAGCTGCTTACTTACCTCTTGATACGGAATATCCTCGTGAACGACTTCGTTACATGATTGATCACTCTCGTGTGAGTAAAGTTCTTTGTCACAGAAAGTTTTCATCACTCCTAATGGGTGTTAATAAAGAAACCGAAGTTACACCTCTTATTTTTGAAGAGATGTCGCTTGAAAAATACAATGGAACAAATCCTATCGTAGATTATAAAAATATAGGTCTTATTTATGTTATTTATACTAGTGGTTCAACAGGACATCCTAAGGGCATTGCTATGGGCTCAAAGGCCCTTTGTAATCTTATTGACTGGCAAAACAATCAAGGTCATTTGGGCGAAAATAGCATTACATTACAGTTCACTCCCATTAGTTTTGATGTTCATTTTCAAGAAATATTTTCAACACTCACTTCTGGTGGAAAGTTAATTTTGCTTTCCGATCAACAGCGCCTAGATACGTTAGGACTTTTAAAAATAATTGATGAGAAAAAGGTCAATAAACTTTTTCTTCCCTATGTGGCCCTTAATCACCTCTGTGATATGGGAACACAGTATGCTCACTTTCCACAATCTCTTAAAGAAGTTACAACGGCAGGTGAGCAACTTAAAATCACTCGATCGATGCGCTTGTTCTTTGAGCATCTCGATGATGCCATACTCTATAACCATTACGGGCCTAGTGAAACTCATGTTGTGACATCGTTTGCTCTTTCGGGAAATCCTCACGCATGGCCTAATATACCAAGCATAGGTTCTCCCATTCAAAATACTGAACTCCTTGTACTAGATGAAAATTTGAATGCCTTGGCAGCAGGGAACGAAGGTGAGATTTACATTCGTGGAGTTTGTCTCGCAGACGGATATCTACATAGTGAAAAACTTACCAACGAACGTTTTATACAACACGAAAAATGGGGACGTATTTATCGTACAGGCGACTTGGGGTACGCAAATGGAGATAAAAACTATATCTTCATGGGGCGCAGGGATTCACAAGTAAAAATGCGCGGTTATCGTATAGAGCTAGGTGAGATTGAACTTGCAGTCGAACGCTCTCCCTATGGTGGTCCTTGCGTTGTTAATGTCATTGATGATGGAGAAGAAAACTATTTATGTGCCTATGTAACAGGCACTGCTACTTATAATAATACTCGGTTGAGAGAATCACTCCGTGCTGAATTGCCTGAATACATGGTGCCGAGTTATTTCATCAAAATAAATCAAATTCCCTTAACTCCTTCCGGTAAAGTTGATTATAAAAATTTGCCTTCGGTGAATAATGCACGTCCAGAGCTTTCAAATGATTTTGAGGCAGCCTCAACGCCTTCACAGCTCATGATCGAGTCTTGTTGGAAAAAACATCTCAAAGTTTCTCCATTGGGTATTGATGACAGTTTCTTTGATTTAGGTGGCAATTCACTAATGGCGATTCGAATTCTTGCAGAGATCAACCAGCAAGTGAGGAAAAAAATAAGTATTGTTAACTTTTTCCAGTATTCAACAATTCGTTCGTTGGGAAAATTTATTGATGAGAGAAATGATCTCGTTACTCAAACGATTGAACCTCGTAAAAAAGCGGAAGGAAATCAAGACATCGCGATCATTGCCATGAATGGAAAATTTCCTGGCGCTGAAAATGTAGATGAATATTGGGAAATGCTTTTGAAGCAAAATAATCCACTGGAAGAATTTCCGCTTGAAGCCGTTAATTCTCAAGTGAGAAAAGAATGTGCTGCCGATAATCATTATGTACGTATGCAAGGACTATATCCAGGTCAGCAGTACTTTGATTACAATTTTTTTGGCATAACTCCACGTGAAGCTGAACTTATGGATCCTCAGCAAAGAAAGTTTCTTGAATTATGTCATCATGCTTTGGAACTTGCCGGCTACAGACCAGAAAGTTTTAAAGGATCAATTGGTGTATATGCGGGAATGGGAAACTCGAAATACAATCGACTTGTCGAATTGTTTCCTGAAAAAGCACTTCAGCTCGGCGACTTCAACGTCATGCTCGGGCTTGAAAAAGATTACATTGCAACCAGGGCCGCATTCAAATTAAACCTCAAAGGTCCAGCATTGAGTATTCATACAGGTTGTTCGACTTCATTGGTGGCCATTATTGAAGCTGTCAAAAGTTTGAGACTCTATCAATGTGATATGGCCCTTGCTGGAGGAATCTCGATTTCAGGCTCACCAAATTCGGGTCATCTTTATCAGAGCGGTGGAATTTTTTCTGAAGATGGCCTTTGTCGGCCGTTTGACGACAAAGCTTCTGGCACTCTTTTTACTGAAGGAGGAGGTGTTGTTGTCCTCAAAAGATTATCGGATGCTCAAAAAGATGGTGATCACATTATAGGAGTTGTGAAAGGCGTTGGTCTGAACAACGATGGCGGAGATAAGATGAGTTTCACGGCACCATCGGTACGTGGACAAAGCGAAGCAATTCTTCAGGCCCATCAAGATGCAAATGTTAAAGCTTCAACTATCGGTTATATTGAAGCTCACGGTACGGCAACTCCGATTGGCGATCCGATAGAAGTTCAGGCACTAACAAATGCGTTTGAAATCACAAGTGATGATAAACAATATTGTTATTTGGGGTCCGTAAAATCTAATATCGGCCATACGACTGCTGCTGCAGGAGTTGCAAGCTTTATCAAAAGTGCATTGGCCGTGCAAAAAGGAATCATTCCAGGGACTGCACATTTCGAAATACCTAATCAAAATTTAGAATTGGAAAAAACACCATTTCTAGTCACAAGTGTCGCTCATCCTTTTCCTGGGGTTCATACCCAGCGACGTGCGGGCGTTTCTTCCTTTGGTGTAGGTGGAACAAATGCTCATGTCTTATTGGAAGAGTATCTGGATGAAAAAGAAGAAGAATCAATGCATTTGGACCGACTGTCATCACCAGCTCTTTTTAAGTTGTCTGCCAAAACTCCTGAACAAGTTGAAAAACTAAAAATTGATTTAATAAATCAACTCAAACAAACTTCATGTGAAAGCTGGAAGAAGATTGCTTATACTCTGGATGTTGGTCGAAAAATATTCAAATCGAAAAGTTATGTTCTCGCAAGCAGTACAAAAGATTTAGAAAAATCATTGAATTCATCTCCAAAAAGAGTCCTTCAAAAAGAAGCGAGAGGACTCGTCTGTATATTCCCAGGTCAAGGCAGCCAGTATGTCGAAATGGGAAAAGATCTCTACGAACATAATGAACTTTTTAGAGTACTTTTTGATCGATGCAATTCACTCATTTCACCTCATCTTGGTTACGATCTAAAAAACTTTATTCATCAATCACTTCCTGGTGATTCGCTTAACCATACTTTCTATTCTCAGCCTTCACTTTTTGTTATCGAGTATTGTTTAGCAAAATTTCTCATTGATTTGGGATATCCAGTCCGCGCTTTGTTAGGTCATAGCGTAGGAGAATATGTAGCGGCGACGATTGCTGGAGTTTTTTCTCTGGAGGATGGATTAAAAATCATCGCACAAAGGGCCAAAATTATGCGCGATCTCCCTGGGGGAATGATGATTTCCGTTTCACTTGAGCGTGAGGAAATCAACAAATATACAGAAGGTCTGGATGTTGATCTGGCCGCTATCAATGGTAAGCGTTCAATTGTTCTTGCTGGAAGTGTAGAGGCCGTTGAACAGTTGAAAATGCGACTTATCTCAGGTTCAGTTGCATTTGTTGAATTGAAAACTTCGCATGGCTTTCATTCTCGGATGATGAAACCAGCAGTTTCTCTGTTTAAAGAATTCATTAGTGGTTTAAAGCTAAATAAACCAACACTTCCGCTGTATTCATCTGTAACAGGAAAGCGCGAAGAAAGTTTATTTACTACACCTGAGTATTGGGCGGAACAAATCGAAAAAACGGTTGCATTTTATCCGGCCGCCGATAAATGTATGTCCGATTTGCCAATGCATGTATTTGTTGAAGTTGGTCCCAAGAATGTACTTTCACTGCTTTTAAAAAAAGAGTTCAAAGAAAATATCGAGAAAGGTGAGTGTAAAGTTGTAAGTCTTTTTTCAGCTTCAAAAGAAAAAGAAGCGCATTCATTTTTTCATGCATTAGCTGAATTGTGGATGGAAGGTCTGAATTCTTCGCAAGCAGATCATCTCTATGGTGATCAGGATAAAAAACGCAGACCAGCTCCTTTGTATCCTTTCGCCGAAACCCCTTGCTGGTTAGGTCCCTTTAATGATCATCAACCTAGAAAATTTTATACCGAGGTGACAACAATGACTGACAACAGATTGAATTCCTTGAAAGAAAAATTATCTGACCTTTTTGAAAAAACATCAGGCATTTCGGTAGGTGATTACGACCACGATACGTCTTTCATGGAAATGGGGATGGATTCACTATTTCTCACTCAAATTTCCATTCAAATCAAAAAAGAATTAAAAGTTCCTGTGACTTTCAGGCAATTAGTCGAAGAACTCACAACGATTAACGCTCTTGCTAGTTACCTATCAGGTAAAGTAGCTTCTCCAAAATCTCCAGTGAGAGAACCCGATCAAGATCCAGATTTGCCGGAACAAGCTCCAGATGAATTTCCATCGACTGTTCCAGAACCAGGCCCTACACCGTTACCATCCAAGCCTATACCTGGACCAACTTCACCTGGAGAACTTCCGGGGAGAGTCTTCAATCCTATGGGGCATGAGGTTCAAGACATCATCAATCGTCAGTTGGATCTCATGAAAGAACAAATGCGATTATTGTCAGGAGTACCATCCGCAATTAACGTCGAATCAATTCCTAAAAATGTTGTAGCGAGCTCTCAGAGGGGAGCTGACATTAAATTGGCAAAAGATTCATTTGGAGCTCAAGCAAAAATTACAATTGAAAAAACAACCAAGCTTGATAAAGATCAATCAGAGAAAATTCAAAATTTTATTAAAGATTATATCTCGAGAACCCAATCTTCTAAAAAATTTACCCAAGAAAACCGCCGCAATCATGCTGATCCACGGGCCGTAACTGGTTTCAAGCCAGAGTGGAAAGAAATTTGTTATCCCATCGTTGTTCAAAAATCTTTAATGCAAAAACTTTGGGATCTTGATGGCAACGATTACGTGGATATGACTTGCGGATTTGGCTCTAACTTTTTTGGAAATCAAAATCCAGTTATAAAAAAACATGTTTTGGAGCAAATGGATCGTGGAATTGAACTAGGACCTCAACATCCTCTTGTTTCTGAAGTTAGTCGCATGATCAATGAAATGACAGGTAATGAACGTACGGCTTTTTGTAACACAGGTTCTGAAGCGGTATTGGGTGCGATGAGATTAGCAAGAACCGTAACTGGACGAGAAAAAATAATTGTCTTCAGTGGTGCCTATCATGGAATCAATGATGAAGTTATTTTACGTGCGAACAAACGAGGAGATGTTAATCCAGCAGCGCCAGGGATTAACAATGAAGCTGTCTCAAATATGATTGTTCTAGATTATGGAACAGCAGAGTCACTGGAAAAAATCAGAGAATTAGCTGGAGAGGTAGCCGCTGTACTCGTGGAACCTGTACAAAGTAGAAGATGCAATTTTCATCCAGCAGATTTTCTCAAAGAAGTTCGAAAAATTACGGAGCAATCACAAACTTGTTTAATCTTTGATGAAATTATAACGGGATTCAGAATTCATCCGGCAGGAGCACAAGGACACTTCGGTATTCGCGCAGATCTTTGTACTTACGGGAAAATTGTGGGGGGAGGAATGCCGATTGGAGTTATTTCAGGAAAAGCTGAATACATGGATGCTCTCGATGGTGGTTTCTGGCAATATGGTGATGATTCTACACCTACTGTTGGTGTCACTTATTTTGCTGGGACATTCGTTCGACATCCATTGGCCCTAGCGGCTGCCAAAGGTGCATTGACTCTACTAAAAGATGGAGGGCAAGAACAATTCAACCAACTCAATACTCGAGCTCGAAATTTTGTGGATGAATTAAATCGCTTTTTAACACTTCAAAACACACCCATTGAAATGAATCATTTCGGTGGACTTCTAAAACCTAAATGGAACAATGAGGTGAATGGAGGAGAGCTTCTCTTTGCACTTTTACGTTTTAATGGAGTTCATGTTTATGATGGATTCCCTTGGTTTATCAATCTCGCACACACGGATGATGAATTACAATTTGTCCTTGAAGCATTCAAGAAATCAGTAAGACAAATGCAAGCATTGGGATTGTTTCCGCAAGGAATTCAGGAAGAACCTATGCCAAAAAAGGCCAAGGTGAAAATCTTTGATCCAATGAAGGCACCGATGATCGGTGCAAAGATAGGAAGAGATGATCAAGGCAATCCAGCATGGTTTATGGAGAATCCAAATAAGTCAGGTGAATTTTATTTGTTAGAAGGATAAAGAATGGAAGCAATCCATACAGGCGTTAAAGTACATTATAATCCATTTGAACAAGGCCCAATCAAACTTGGTGCCCCTTCGACAAAGGCCCAAAGGGAAATATGGACATCTATGCAAATGGATGACATGGCCACTCTTTGCTACAACGAAACAGTTTGTCTTGAATTTAAAGGTTGGATTGATCATTCAAAACTTGAGCTCTCAATACGACAACTCATTGATCGTCACGATGCCTTGAGAATGATTTTCAGTAAAGATGGGAAAATGGCTTCGATCATGGAAGTCAACCGAACATCTATAACATCAGTTGATTATTCTCTAGTTGATGACCGCGATGAAAAAATAAGAATGTTGAGCGAAAGGGAAGTGCTCACACCGTTTGATTTGGAGAATGGACCTTGTTTTCGTGCAACAATCGTTCGTTACTCTGAAGATAAAACACTTGTTCTCTTAAGTGCTCATCATATCATTTGTGATGGTTGGTCTTTTGGAGTTATTCTGAAAGAATTGGCCACGCTCTATACGGCCAATATTAAAAGTATTTCCCCAGATTTCGAAGATGCTCCTTCTTTTTTTGCTTATGCTGCTCAGATAGAAGATTTAAGTGAACATGAACAATATTGGAAAGATGAATTTTCTCATTTAAAAGAAAAGAATTTTCCAACAGACTATGAACGACCTCGCTTTCGATCTTTTAAAAGCCGTCGAATTGATTATCAAATACCCGAAACAACCGTATCTTCTCTTAAAAGAATGAGTGTGAAAGAAAAATGTAGTTTCTATAACACACTTATTACTTCTTTTAGTTTAATACTAGCGGAACTCAACCAATCAGATGAAACTGTCGTCGGATTGGCCAGCGCTCACCAAGCGGTTATCGGAGAATTTGGATTAGTCGGCCATCTGGTTAACCTCCTTCCGTTAAAGACGAAGATTTCAAAAGATAAAACAGTAAGAGAGTATCTCCAGGATGTGAAAAAGAAAATGTTGGATGCTTTTGAACATCAGGCCTTCTCTTATGGTGCTATCGTTGAGTCTTGCTCGCATTTAGAAAGAAAAACAGGAGAAACACCACTTCTCAATGTTGTTTTTAACATTGACCAACAACTTCAAGCATCCGAGTTGACTTTCGGTGATATCGTAGCAACTTACAGAACTATCGCTCGCGAGTATGAAAACTTCGATATCTTTATCAATGCTGTAAACAATGGAAACTCACTGACTTTAGAGTGCCAGTACAATTCCGAATTATTTTCAGTTTCAACGATTACAAAATGGCTTCAATTTTATGCCGAATTTCTCACGCAATTATCGGAGATAAAAGACCAAACAATTGAAAAACTCGACTTTAAATTACTCTACCGACCTAATGTCAAAGAAACATTCGAACCAAAACTGGTCCATGAAAGAATCTATGAAAAGGAAGAAGTTTTAATTGCAAAAGTGTGGCGAGACGTTCTTTTCTTGAATGAAGTCAAAGTCCATGATCACTTTTTTGCATTAGGCGGACATTCTCTTTTGGCCATCGAAGTCATCCGGCGCTTGAATTCTGAACTCAACACTCAGCTGCAGATGAAAGATCTATTCCTTTTTCCAACTGTTCGTGAGTTTGCTCATAAAGTTTTTGAACAAACTCAATCGACATCAGTTACACAAGAAGAGACAGTTTCGATCAGTGGAAAATTAAACTCTGAAATTGGACAGAACCAATATCAGATTTGGTTTCTTGAGGAAACAACACCTAACACGACTATGCATAATCTCCCTGCAGCGTTGAGAATCAAAAAGCATGTTGATGCAAATGCATTGGAGCGAGCTCTTTTGATGTTGATTCAGCGACATCCAGCGATGAGAACATCGTTTCGAATGGAGGACTCGATCGTTCAGCAATTCATTCATTCAGTAGATGAAGTCAGATTTAAACTACAGCATCAGCAATGCACACAAATGGCACTTGAGTCATTGTTATTATCAGATGCTGCTCATGTTTTCGACAAAGGAAAAGCCCCACTTTTTACTGCAAAACTATATGAGCTTGCGCCCGATGATTATGTTTTCTTCTTCATGGTTCATCACATGATCTGGGATGGATGGAGTTTTGATATCTTTTTCGAGGAATTGGATATTGCTTATCAGGCTGCTAAAAATTTCCAAACTCCTTCTTTCTCTTCTGAGATGAACATCAACTTCATTGATTACTCGCTTTGGTTGCAGACCCAAACTAAAACCGGTGCACTTCAAGAAGATTTAATTTATTGGAAAAATAAATTGAGTGGCCCTTTGCCTATACTTAATTTGCCGTCGGATTTTAACAGACCAGTGGAAATGGGTCATTCTGGTGAAATGCTTCAATTCACACTAACAGAGAATCAGTCCTATTTAGTTCGTGAGTATGCTAAACTCCATGGCGTTTCTTTATTTTCGGTTTTTTTAACAGCGTTTAAAGTGACTTTAGCTCTTCACGATTCAGAGATCAGAGAGAAAGGCGATCTTATTGTCGGTCTTCCGGTGAGAGGTCGTACTCAATCCGAAGTTATGGGTACCATCGGCTACTTCGTCAACACCATCGCACTACGAACGAAATTAGATTTTCATGATACTTTTGAAGAGTACTTAAGAAATGTTACTCACGAGGCCCAAGAAGCTTTTGAGCATCAATTGCTTCCTTATCAAATGGTCTTGAACGAATTAAAAATTCCACGTGATCCATCACGAACTCCTGTTTTTCAGGCGTTTTTCTCTTTTCAGGATATTTCAAATCGTAAGGCGGAGTTCGATAACGTTTCTTATTCTCAAATCAATGTTTCAAAATGTTCAACACACACGGATCTTGATTTGTGGATAAAAGCTTCAAGCTCAAAAATTGAGGGAGCATTTGAATTTCGAAAAGATTTATTTCATGCCATCACAATCGAAAGATTTTACGATGTCTTCATTCATTTGCTCGATCATTTGATGGAGAATCTTCAAAAACCTTTAAAAAATATCGATGTATTACCTAAAAAACATAAAACATTACTTTTAGAAGAGTGGAATGCCACCGAAAAAAAACGTACTTTCAACGCGCTTCCTAATCTTGTTAGAGAAGAGGCCAAGAGACATTCAAATTCAATTGCAGTAGAAACCACTGACGAAAGATGCAGTTACTTAGAGCTTGAATTACGTTCTCACAAGCTGGCCACTGCCCTTAGAAGAAGAGGAGTAAAAAAGGGAGATATAGTTGGTGTTTGTCTTGATCGTGAAAGTAATCTCCTTGTGACTTTATTGGGAATTATGAAATTAGGGGCTGCTTATATGCCGCTCGATCCGTATTTCCCTACGGAACGACTGGCCTACATGATTGAAGATGCAAAACCCCGATTTGTCATTTGTCATTCGGTAGCCAAAAATCGTTTTTCTCCTCAACCAACCATCACGATTGATGAGCTTGTTCATGATCACTCCTTAGAAACCAAATTTAATCAATTAGAATACATTAACGAACTAGACTTGATGTATGTGATCTATACATCAGGAAGCACCGGCAAACCAAAGGGTGTCCAACTTAATCATGGTAGCGTTTTTAATTTTCTGAAGGCCATGCAGGAAAAAGGACTTTCGTCTGAGCAAATGAAATTACTGGCGGTCACAACACTTAGTTTTGATATTGCTGTTTTAGAGCTTTATCTGCCTCTTATTAGTGGAGGAACAGTTGTTCTGGCCCAGCCTCAACATGTAGTGGATGGAAACGCACTAAAAAAATTATTAATTGAAAAAGAAATTACTCATCTACAGGCGACTCCATCGACTTGGAAACTACTCTTGTCGAATGGATGGCAAGGGGACAAAAAACTAACTGCCCTTTGTGGAGGGGAGGCTTTTCCTCAAGACCTCATGAGAGCATTGGTTCCAAATTGCAAAGAGGTTTGGAATATGTACGGGCCAACGGAAACAACGGTATGGTCATCATGTAAGCAATTAAATACCGATGAAGAAAAAATTACAGTAGGTCAACCAATCGCCAATACTCAAGTTTACATCATTGATGGCGAACGTCACCTACTTCCAATTGGGTCCATTGGAGAAATCGCAATTGCTGGTGAAGGACTTGCCGTTGGATATAAAAATCGTGACGATTTGAACGCGGAGAAGTTTGTTGCTAATCCTTTCCGATACGGACAAAAAATGTATTTAACAGGAGATGTGGGACGATGGACCTTCGATGGAAATATTCAGTGTCTGGGGCGAAATGATTCACAGGTAAAACTTAGAGGCTATCGAATTGAATTGGGGGAAATTGAAAATCAACTTCTGAGTATAAATGACATACGTGAAGCGGCCGTCATCGTTAAAGAAGTAAGAAAAGGCGATCAGAGACTCATCGCTTATGTAAGTAGCTCAGTTCAAAAAATTAATGAACAAAAATTAAGAGAAACGTTATCTCAAAAAATACCTCCTTATATGATTCCTTCTCATTTCATTTCTCTTGAAGAACTGCCTAAGACTTTAAATGGAAAAATTGACCGTAAAGCTCTTCCTGGTTTTACGATCTCAGAAGAAAAAGAACAAAAAACAGTAGAAACCTCAATGAATGAAACTGAAGCGATATTACTTAGGTTTTTCCAAGAAGTGCTGGTGCTTGACTCACTCAAGGTCACTGATAATTTTTTTGAAGTAGGTGGACATTCAATGCTTGCACTTACATTAGTTGCAAAAATTAATGAAGAGTTCAAAATTCAATTACCACTTTCTTGTTTTATCAAAACTCCGACCATTCGAGGTATTGCTCAAACATTAATGTCACCAGTGAAGTCGACCACTCACGAACTTAATTTTCCTCCAGTACTCAGATCTTTAATTCCGTTGCGTAAAACTGGAGAGAGAACACCGTTATTACTTTTTCATGGTGTTGGTGGAAACGTTTTGAACTATGTTCCTTTAGTTTCTTCCATCCCTGAAGACCACCCCGTGTTTGCTTTTCAATCATTGGGACTTGATGGAATAAGCCCAATTCTGAATGATGTAGCCGAGATGGCAAAACAATATGTCTATGAACTTTTATTAGTTAAACCCCGCGGTCCTTACATTCTTGTCGGAGGATCGATGGGTGGGTTAGTGGCCTTAGAAGTTGCCCAAATTTTACTCGCACGAGGCGAAGTTGTTGAAAAATTAATAATGTTAGATACGTTTGGTCCTAATCTTCATTTGGAGAATTATGAAAAACATTTAGGCAGTAGTTTTACACGTAGAATTTACAATGCTCTAAAGTATCGCAAAAAACTTTTTATTACCTACATCCAATGTGCCTTCCATCGTTCGATGGGAGGAGTGATTCCTCTGCCACTTTTGATTAATAAAATTGAAAGAGAAAATTATAAAGCTATATGGAAGTATAAACCCAATGTATATACCGGAAACCTTCATCTCATAAGATCGAACTCTACGCATGGTTGGTATAGTGATCCAGTAATGGGATGGAAAGGGATTATAGAAGGTGAGATAAAAACATTCAGAATTGAAGGTGGTCATTCAGATTTCATCGAAGCTCCTCAACTCTCTAGAATTCTCAGGCAATTGTTATAGGGTGGATCATGAATCGATTTTTTAGTTTATTTTTTTTCATGTTAATGGTCTTTGGTTTTCTAACGAGAGAATACGCTCAGGCCGCTCAAACTCCCATTTGGAGTTTTTATGGTGATGGTTATTCGCAGATCGTAGAGAGTAATGATCGATCGGATGGAAAAAGCTTATGGTTAAGCTGTGATTGGGGAGAAAACCAAACAGCATTCTACCAATGGAAAGATCTTCGGCCGGGGCTTTATAAAATTACGTATTATTTAAAGGCCCAAGATTTGCAATTTGGACCCGACCAAGTTTCGTTATGGAATTTTCATGATGGAGGAGAAGGAACAGTTACTTCATATCAAAATTTAACAGGTACTTTTAACTGGCGAAAAGTTCAGTACACTGTAAATGTAAATAAGGATTCACTTATAGTTTGGTTTCGATTGAAAGGTCCTGGGAGCATCTGGGTTAATAGTTTTGAATTAAACTCCACTAAAGTAAAACTCGATTCGATTGTTCTCGGTGAACCAGAAAGTGAAAAGAAAAAAAGAATTCATCACGAACTTGCCATTGCACCCAAAAAACAGACGATAAATTTATTTAACTTCAATCAATCCGAAACTGGTCACCCCTTTTCAGTAAAAAACAGAGTTGGAGTATTTAAGCCACACAAATTTTATAATTTTAGCTTGGACGATATCACGCCAACGAATTGGCGTGGCCATGACCGACTTGAAATGGATATTTATAATCCAAATGATCAATTTGCACTCTTTACCGTCACCTTAGCGGATGACCAAAGCAGGGACTATTGGTCTCAAACAAATCATAAGCAAAATCTTGCTCCAGGTTGGAATAAAGTCAGTTTTTCTTTAACTCAATTTGTTGGTGAACGAGGATCACATAGAGTTTTGAGGTCTTTAAACCTTGACCGACTATCAAAGTTTTATCTAATTGTTGATCCAGATGAGCATCAAGAATTTAAATCTTCCAATTTTTTGATCGACAATGTGAAATTGGCCGTCTATCCGGCACCACTTAAACCTAACGGTGTTTATGCTTTTGATTTCACCTCTCATAAAGCACAGTCAACAAATGGTTTTACAAAAGTTACGACTCAAACACTCTATCAATCAACCCGCGGATATGGATTTGTACAACCTAGTTTTTGGAGAGTAGAGGATTCTCAATATGTAAGTGAATCTCAAAGGCACACCATCGGACTTTTGAAAGGAAGCTTCAGAATTGATTTACCAAATGGAAAATACAAATTTAGAATTAATATTGATAAATTAGGATATTGGGATGTTCCTTTTTGGCAAGAACGTAATCTTTACGTAAATGGAAGAATCGTTCACAAAGAATCACGTACGAAAGGAATTGATTACCTACAGGATCTTCTTCGCTTTCAAAATATTGATCCCTCAGTTAAGGACAATCCATACGATCTTTATTTGTCCAAAATTTTTTCAGAGATTGAAAAGACGGTTGTAGTCGATAATGGATTTCTCGAATTGAAATTTGAAGGTGATGCAAGTGCTATTTCACTCAATACACTTGTTATCTGGAATGAGGAACACGATATTTCGGCAAATAACTATCTCGCAGCGATCAATGCTAGAAATCGTTTAGAATTTGAATGGATGAGTAAACCAATCCGCCCAACTATTACTCAGAATAAAAATCCTTCAACTATTAACATAATTGCAAGTCGTCCAGATCTCGATC